>JBBQDX010000170.1:0-9597 GCA_038320125.1 Rhodobacterales bacterium
TGGCCAAGGGCATCGACCGGGACCATGGCAAGGAGGAGTTCCACCGCACCGGCCAGCGCCCCTTCGCGCTGCAGCGCAACGACCCGGTCCTCTACTTCGTGCAGCGCCTGCGCGACGAGGCGCACCGCTTCGCCATCGGCACGCACCGGGCGAAGCGCGCGAAGGCCTTCGTCGCGAACCCGCTCGACGACGTTCCGGGCGTGGGGGCCGGGCGCAAGCGCGCCCTACTGGCCCACTTCGGCAGCGCCAAGGCAGTCTCGCGCGCGGCGCTCGCGGACCTCAGGGCCGTCGACGGGATATCGGCGGGCCTGGCCGAGAAGATCCATGCGCATTTCAACGAGAAGGGCTGACGCGAATCCGCCGCCGCCGCGCGCAATCGCCATTGGCACCGGGTCCGTCGCCGCGTTAGGACTGCCCGCATGAGATGGACGATCCCCAATATCCTGACCGTCCTTCGGCTGCTCGCCGCACCGGGCGTCGCGATCATGTTCCTGTTTTTCGCGCGCCCCTGGGCCGACTGGTTCGCCCTGATCCTCTTCGTCGTCGCCGCCATCACCGACTGGTTCGACGGCTACCTCGCCCGCGAATGGCAACAGGAGACGCGCTTCGGCGCCATGCTCGACCCGATCGCGGACAAGGCGATGGTGGTTATCGCCCTTCTCGTCATCACCGGCTTCTCGGGCATGAACCCCTGGATCCTGCTGCCCGCGACGCTCATCCTCTTCCGCGAGGTCTTCGTGAGCGGCCTGCGGGAGTTCCTCGGCAACACGGCCGGCCTGCTGCAGGTCACCAATCTGGCCAAATGGAAGACCACGCTGCAGATGGTCGCCATCGCCGTGCTCTTCGCCACGGGCGTCTTCGAGAACGAGTTCTTCGACCGGTTGCAGGGAATGGATGCGGCCATGGTGGACGCGATCATGTCCGGGCAGCTGCCCGACGAGGTCGGCCTGACCTTCTGGTCGACCTTGCGCGACTCGACCTGGTGGGTCGGCACGGTGCTGCTCTGGTTCGCCGCCGCGCTGACGGCGGTGACCGGATGGGACTATTTCGTGAAGGCGCGCCCGCACCTGCGCGACCGCCCCCGATGAGGGTTCAGGTGCTCTACTTCGCCTGGCTGCGGGAACGCATCGGGCTTGGCCGCGAGATGGTCGAGACCGAGGCCGCCACCGTCGCCGACCTCGTCGGGGAGCTTGCCGCGCGCGAGAATCGCTACGCTGCCGCCTTTGCCGACATGAGCACCGTGCGCTGCGCCGTCGACCAGGAGCTGGTGCCGCTCGATACGCCGCTCGCGGGCGTGCGCGAGGTGGCGTTCTTCCCGCCGATGACGGGCGGATGAGCGGGGGCCCGACGATCCGCATCGTCGTGGGCGAGGCCGACTTCGACCTCGGGGCCGAGGCCGCCCGGCTGGAGCAGGGGGGCGACACCGGGGCCGTCGTCACCTTCACCGGCCGGGTCCGCGACGTGGCGGACGGGCTGCGGCACATGGAGATCGAACATTATCCCGGCATGACCCAGACGGCGCTCGACAGCGTCGCGCGGCAGGCCGCCGGGCGCTGGCCGCTTGCCGGTGTCACGCTGATCCACCGGTATGGGATCCTTGTCCCCGGCGCGCGCATCATGATGGTCGCCACCGCCTCGCGGCACCGCGACGCGGCCTTCGAGGCGGCGCGTTTCCTGATGGACTACCTCAAGTCCCGTGCCCCCTTCTGGAAGAAGGAGGTGACGGTCGACGGCGCGACCTGGGTGGCGTCCCGCGCGGAGGACGAGGCCGCGCTCCGCCGCTGGTAGCGGCGCAGTGCGCCGCGGGACGCTGGACGCCCGGGCCCGGTCTGGTAGGTCATGCATGGAAACGGCAGGAGGATGGAACATGGATCTCGGTATCAAGGGAAAGCGCGCGCTGGTCTGCGCGTCGTCGAAGGGGCTGGGCCTCGGCTGTGCCACCGCGCTGGCGGAGGCGGGTGTCGATCTGGTGATGAACGCCCGCGGGGCCGAGGCGCTGGAGGCCGCCGCCGCCGACCTGCGTGAGCGCTTCGGCGTCGACGTGGTGACGGTCGCGGCCGATGTGACGACGGAGGCGGGCCGCGCGGAGGTGCTGGCCGCCGCCGGAACCCCCGACATCCTCGTGACCAATGCGGGTGGTCCACCCCCGGGCGTCTGGTCGGACTGGGACCGGGACGATTTCATCGCGGCGCTCGACGCCAACATGCTGACGCCGATCGCCCTGATGAAGGCCTGCCTGCCCGCGATGATGGAGCGGGGCTGGGGTCGTGTGATCAACATCACGTCGCAGTCGGTGAAGGCGCCGATCCCGGCGCTGGGCTTGTCGAACGCTGCGCGCACCGGCCTCACCGGCTATGTTGCCGGCACGGCGCGCCAGGTCGCGCCCTCGGGTGTGACGATCAACAACATGCTGCCCGGCATCCACGCCACCGACCGCGCCGTCAGCCTCGACGGCGGCGTAAGCAAGGCGCAGAACATCTCGGTCGAGGACGCGAAGGCAAGGCGGGAGGCGACGATCCCCGCGCGGCGCTACGGCACGGCGGCCGAGTTCGGGGCGATGTGCGCCTTCCTCTGCTCGCAGCATGCGGGGTTCGTCGTGGGCCAGAACATCCTGCTCGACGGTGGCGCGACTAACGCGACGATCTGAGGCGGGCGGCTGTCAGGGCGGCCACCACGACGGCCGCCCCGAGGGCGAAGATCCCGACCAGGCCCGCGCCGTCGCGCACGAACACCGCGACCAGCGCCCAGACGGCCGCCGCGCCATAGGTCAGCGACGGTCGCGCCCGCAGCATGGCCGCGACGATTCCGAGCGCGAGGCAAAAGACCGCGACAGCCCAGCCCTCCGGCCCGAGCGGCGGCACGCCGTAGCCGGTCAGCAGCGTTCCGAGCGAAACGCAGGACGCCGCCGTCAGCCACCCGGCGTAGAGACCGATGGGGGCGCGCAGCATCCACGTGTCGCGCTCCGGGGTCCGCAGCAGGGCTGCCAGCGCCGCCCCGAGCATCGCCCAGATCAGCAGCGTCGCCCAGACCGGCGAGACCAGTGCCACCGGCAGCCAGATCGTCCCGATGGCGAGCGACACGATCATCGGCAGGCGCGTCGCGTCCCAGCCAGGATCCTCCGTCCGCGTCCAGGCACCGAACCCCGCCATCGCGATGAGCCACAGGTAGATCACCCCCCAGAGGGAGAAGGCATAGCCGGCCGGAAGCACCGGCGGATTCTCCACCGGCACCGGAAATTGCGACGGGTCGTAGCCGCCGAAGGAGGGCACCAGCAGCGGCGAGGCGGCAAAGGCCAACGCGGCGAGGAGGACGAGGAGGGCCTTGATCTTCATCCGCCTCACCCGAACCGACGGACAGGCGGGACAACCCCGCCCCGGCCCGTTCCGGATATCCCCGCCACAAACTCCCCCCGCTTTCCGGGCCGCGAAGCCCCGACGATGCTCATTGCGTCCAGTGCACCCCGGTCAGGTCGTTGGCCTGCGTTGGCGCGTTCTCCCACAACCCTTCGATCCGCGCATCCGCCACCCCGGTCTTGGCCAGCTGGAAGAGATAGGCGTTGACGTAATCGCCCGCGATCTTCTCCTGCGCCTGCCGGAGGAGCGCGCTGCGCTCGGCGTCATCCGTCGTCGTGCCGATGCTCTCCATCATCGCCTGGAAGTCGGCGTCGTCGTACTGGAAGTAGTAGTCGGGCCGGGCGTAGATGTTGATATCCATCGGTTCGGTATGGCTGACGATGGTCAGGTCGAAGTCCTTGCCGTTGAACACCTGCTCGAGCCACTGCGCCCATTCGAGGTTGGAGATCTCCGTCTCGATCCCGACCTCGCGCAGCTGGCTCGCCACGATCTCGCCGCCGCGCCGCGCGTAGGAGGGGGGCGGCAGGGCGAGGCGCAGCGTGAGGTCCGTGGCGCCCGCCTCCTCGAGCAGCGCGCGCGCCTTCTCCGGGTCGTAAGCCGACATCGCCGTCAGATCCTCGTAATCCGGGTTGTGCGGTGCGAAATGGCTGCCGATGGGCGTGCCGTAGCCGAACATTGCCCCGTCGATGATGGCCCGGCGGTCGATGGCGTGGGCGATGGCCTCCCGCACGCGCACGTCGGGCACGACGGTGTTGTTGATCGCGAGGATGGTTTCGCCTTCGGTCGTGCCGACGATGACCGAAAAGCGCGGGTCGGACTCGAAGTTCGGCAGCGTCTCGGGGGCCGGGAAGTTCGGAAAGGCATCGACGTCGCCCGCCATCATCGCGGCGAAGGCGGCGTTCGGGTCGGAGATGAACCTGAACGTCGCCGCCGTCAGGGCCGGGGCCTCGCCCCAGTAGTCCGGGTTCGCAACCAGCTCGACCCTGTCCCCCTGCACCCATTCGCCGAACCTGAAGGGCCCGGTGCCGACCGGATCGGTCGCGTTCGTCCCGGCGCTTTCGGGCGCGACGATCACCGCGTCGCCCCAGGCTAGGTTGAAGCCGAGATTGCCGTTGGGCGAGGACAGCGTGATCCTTACGGTGGCAGGGTCGATGGCCTCGACGCTCTCGATGCCCTCGAACAGGGCTTTCTGCGCGTTGGTGGAGTCCTCCCCCCGGGCGCGGTCGAGCGAGAACACCACGTCGCCCGCGTCCATCGTCGTGCCGTCGTGGAAGGTCACGCCCTCGTGCAGCAGAAACGTCCAGACGGTGCCGTCCTCCGAGACCTCCCAGGACTCGGCCAGCGCGGGCTCCACCGTCCCGCCGGGGCCGAACCGCGTGAGCCCCTCGAAGAGATTGGCGTAGACCACCTCGTCGATCGCCGCCGCGGCACCCGCCGTCGGGTCGAGGTTGGGCGGCTCCAGTGCCATGCCCAGCGTGATGTCGGTCTGCTGCGCCACGGCCCCGCCCGCAAGCGAGGCGGCCGTGAGCAGGACGGCGGCGGTTGCGATGCGCATGATGGTCCCTCCCGGAATGTCGGGACAGGTTAGGCGCGGCGGGGCGGCGAGGGCAAGCGCGCAGACGGGCGGTCAGCC
Source organism: Rhodobacterales bacterium (assembly GCA_038320125.1). Lineage (GTDB taxonomy): Bacteria > Pseudomonadota > Alphaproteobacteria > Rhodobacterales > Rhodobacteraceae > Jannaschia. The sequence goes on from JBBQDX010000170.1 coordinate 4,987, forward strand.
GCGCGCGTAGCCCTCGACGATCTCGACCATCCGCTCGGTCGAGAGCACGGGCGGCAGCAGCGTCAGAAAGGCGCCGTCGCCGTCCATGACGTAGATGTGGCTGCCGTGGGAATAGACATCGATGCCCCGCGGGTCGGTGAACAGGAGCTGGCGCTCGACGTGAAACAGGTCGCGCACACGGGCCAGTTCCGCCTCGGTGCCCGTCAGGCCCGTCAGTCCGGGCGCAAAGGTGTTGAGCGCCGGACCCATCGTCTCGACGGTGTCGTTCCCGGGGTCGACGGTGATGACCAGGGGCGTGACCGCGATGCCCTTAGCCTCCAGCGCCACGGCCATCTCCGACATGATCGGCAGGGCGACGGTGCAGATCGCCTCGCAAGTTGCATAGCCGAAGAATACCAGTTGCAGACGACCGTCCGGGTCGGTCTGCGTGCGGCGCTTGCCATGGTGGTCGGTCAGCGCGTAGTTGCCGCCGAAGTTCGACGGGAACAGCGTATCGGGCAGGGGCGCGTTCAGCGTGGCATGCTGGGCGCCCGCCGGGGCCGCGAGGGCCACCGCGAGGAGGAAAGGGGCCAGACGCATCAGAACCAGTCCGCGATGAATGCCGCGTCGGTCTCCGCGCCGAGGCCCAGATAGCCCTCCGCGTCGATCTGCTCCTTGATGCGCGGATCGCGGCGGAACCACGGGCCCTCGCCCGCCGCTTCCGGGTTGGCCTGCTCCCAGTCTTTCGTCCACCGGTTCGCGACCGTCCACTCCTCGTCGCCCACCGCCCGGATCTTCTGGACGAGGTAGACATTGACCGCGCCGATTTCGGCGTCGTCGATCATCAGCCCGTCGACCTCTACCTGCTGCCCGCAGAACGGGGCCAGTTCGGCGGCGGCGCCGGTGAAGGCGGGCTGGTCGTTCTTGAGCGGAAAGATCATCGCGTCGTCCGCCTCGCGGATCAGCACGAGCTGGCGCGCGCCCGCTTCGCACTGGTCCGCGCAGTCGCCGGCGAGCTCGCACAGCGGGTCGGAGACGATGGCGGTAAAACGGGCGGGGACTTCGGCGTAGAGGTTCCAGGACTTTGCCTCGGAGTCTGCGGAGAAGTCCTGCGCCGCGACGGGAGCCGCGACGAGCACGGCGGCGAGCAGGAGACGGATCATTGCGCAGCCTCCTCCGGAATGGCGAAGCCGGGGGTGACGCCGAAGTCCGTGTGGGTGGCGTTGATGATGTCCCGATCGGCAGTCACGTTCTCCACGACGAGGTAGTTCAGCCCGTCGCGCCGGTAGAGCATTCCGTCCGCCTCCAGCGTATGCGATGCGATATGGAGGTTGGTGTCTCCGCCCGCGTTCGCCGCGTCCCCCTCCATCTTCAGGACCATGTAGACGGTGCCATCCTCGGCCAGCAGACCCACCGGGATGCCGCCCGCGCTGCACCAGAGCGCGCAGGTGTGATGCGCGCTGCCGACCACGGCCTCCGGTCCGCCCATCACGCCCGAGAAGTAGCACCATGTGTCGATCACCTCTCCGGTGACCTGCACGCGTTCTCCTTCGGTCGCGGCATATGCGGGGGCGGCCAGCAACGTGGCGGCGGCAAGCGGGATCAGGTGTCGCATGGGTCTCTCCTCATGGTTCCCACGGACGACGTGACGCCGCGGCAGGGCTCCGATCAACTCACGTTTTCATGACCCACCCCAATCCCATCGCCTCGCAGAGATCGGCCAGCAGGCATTCGTCGCACTTCGGCACCCGCGCCCGGCAGGTCGTCTTGCCATGGGTCAGTAGAAGCAGATGACCGTAACCCAGGAAGCCGTCGGGAATGCGTTCCGCAAGCGATCTCGCCGTCTGTTCCGCGGTCTTTCCGCGCGCGAGCCCGGTGCGGTTGCAGACCCGGTGGACATGCGTGTCGACCGCCACGGTGTCCTCACCGAAGGTGAAGTGCAGAACGATGTCCGCGCAATTCCGTCCGACACCCGGCAGCGACATGAGGCCCTCGCGATCCGTCGGCACCCTGCCGCCATGGTCCGACAGCAGGGCCTCGCACATCCGGTGCAGGTTGCGCGCCTTGACGTTGTAGAGGCCCGCGGGCCGGATCGCGTCGACGATCTGCGCCTCCGTCAGATCGAGGATGCCGCTCGGGCTGCGGGCGAGGGTGAAGATCGCCCTCGATGCGGCGGCGGTGTTGCGGTCGAGCGATTGCGCCGAGAGCATGCAGGACACGACCGACCGGAACGGATCGCGCCCGCCCTTGGTCGAGGGCGGGGCGACCTCGGGCAGCGCGTCGCGCAACCGGGTCATCAGGTCGAGGCGGGCGTCGGGTCCGAGCATGGCGGGCAGCTAGAGCGCGGGCGAAGGCTTGCCAGACCCTGCGCGGGTCGGGAAGCGTGGCGAGGACGGCGCCGCGGGTGCTGGGGCCGAGGTCGAGACACGCGGCGGGCGCAACGATGGTCCCGGTCGCAGTCGGCCCCTTCCCGCCGGCAGGGCGACATCGGACGCGCCGAGGAGCCCCTGCGCCCCGGCATCCCAGGGCCGGAACGTTCAGCCGCGATCGCCACTCCCTTTCCCCGTCCCGCGGCGGCCGTGCGTTTGGAGGGCTGCAATCCGGCGGCCGGGCGTCGCCGGCGGCCCTTCGCGGGAGGCTGGCCGCGGCTTGTCGCGCCGTCACGCGAGCAGGTCGTGCAGCGCCAAGGCCATCACGCGCCCGGCGTCCACCATGTCCTGCACGCCGATCCATTCGTCCGGCTGATGTGCGAGGTCGAGGATCCCCGGGCCGTAGGCGATGCAGTTCTTCAAACGGCCGATCCGGTCGATGTGCTTCTGGTCGTAGGTGCCGGGGCTGATCACGAATTCGGCGGACCGGCCCAGCACGCGCGCCACCGCGTCCTGCACCACGCGCACCACGGGCGCATCCTCGGGCGTCATCACCGGCATCACCTCGAAGAGGTCGCGGATCTCGTAGCGGAAGTCGGGGCGGCGTTCGCGGACCTTCTCCATCAGGCGCGCGACCTCCGCCTTCACCTCGGCGATATCCTCCTCGATCAGGAACCGGCGGTCGATAGTCAGGATGCAGCGGTCCGCCACGAGGGGCGACGGCAGGCCGGTGTAGTCGGCTTCCTGCACCGGCTCGCCGCCGTGGATGGAGTTTAGGTTGAGCGTCGAGGATTTCGCACCCTCGGGCACCACCGGCATTGCCGTGCGCTTGCCCGCAAGCAGCGGGAACAGCGTCGCCTCCATCTCGTCGAGCACCGCCCCCATGTGCCGCACGGCGCAATCGCCGAGGAACGGCATCGAGCCGTGGGCAATGTGCCCCTTCGTCTCGATCTGTGCCCACCAGACACCACGATGGCCGAGACAGATGCGATCCTTGTTGAGCGGCTCGGGGATGATGACGTGTTGCACCCGTGCCGGGTCGAAGAAACCCTTTTCGGCCAGATACGCCACGCCGCCGAAGCCGCCCGACTCCTCGTCCGCGGTGGCCGAGATCTCGATGGCCCCGCCGAAATCGGGAGTGATAGCCACGAAGGCCTCCGCCGCGACGATGGAGGTCGCCAGCCCCCCCTTCATGTCGCAGGTGCCCCGCCCCCAGACGCGCCCCTCCGCCAGTTCGGCCCCGAACGGATCGCGGGTCCAGCCCTCGCCCACGGCCACGACGTCGTGGTGGCTGTTGAAATGAACGCAGTCGCCGGGCCGCTTCCCCTCCAGCCGGCAGACGACGTTCCAGCGCGGATGCCAGTCGCTGTCGCCAAGCGCCCCCTCCGCCCGCACCATCCGAACGTCCCAGCCCTGCCGCCCCATCCGCTCGCCCACCAGCGCGCAGATGTCCCGGTAATGCAGCCCCGGAGGGTTCAGCGTCGGGATCCGCACGAGGCCCTGCGTCAGCGCCACGAGATCGTCCTCGCGCGCCGCGACCTCAGCCTGTAGCCTGTCCGTCATTCCCGCCTCCTCTCGATCCCTGTCCGTGCCGGAACCGAAAGATAGACCGCAAACCGCGCCCTTCGCCAGTTCCCTGACGACGGCGGAGGTCCCGATGGCCGGTCGCGAAGCGGCCGGTCCGCGGCGCGGGGAAACCGGTTTTGAAGCTCGGGGACCTCGGTCGCCGCCGGCGCCACCGGTCGGATCGGAGCGGCGCGCAAGGGTTGCGGCCGGCCGCGTCCTCGAGGCGGCGCCCGCGACGCGGATCGGGAGCGGCGGGCATGTCGAGGTGACGCAAGCCCGCCGTCTCCCGGAGCGATCAGGTGCCCGGACGACCACGCCCAGGGCACCGCCGGTCGAAGACATCGGCGGAGGGATACCGGGATCGACCCCCCTTGGGGTAGGCATCCGCCCGGGGCGGATGCGGGGCGGATCGGTGGGGAGGGATCCGGTCCGGAGATATCGGCGTGCTCGCGCCTCGGCGGACCGGTCCGGCGGCTGAAGGGCGAAAATACCTGTATCGAACGGTCAGGACGGCCCACCGCCGGCTCTCCCGGTCCCCAGCCTGCGCTTGCGCCGCCCGCTATCGGCACAGGATATAGATGTTCTCCAATGACGGTAGTCGGTCTGCTACGTAGCGTCGATCCGTTATCCGGCATTGGACCGCCGTCGGCGCCGCCGCAGTCGTGCGCACCACGGCTTCATCCCGGTCCCGGCGGGC
>JBBQDX010000171.1:0-9580 GCA_038320125.1 Rhodobacterales bacterium
CTGGCGCAGCACAACGAGAAGCCCAAGCCCTTCAGGTGGACCAAAACCGCCGAAGACATCCTCACCCGGGAACGTCGCGCACTGGACGCCCTCGATGAAATCCGCGGGAATAGGTAGGATGTGTCAGACTCGGAACACTAGCAGCGGCAGCGCCCAGTCCTCGTCAAGACGGACGTGCTGGAAAATGCGCTGAACCCAACGATATGTCGACGCGGTCCGCACCGTTCCGGACCGCTCGCAGGCCAGGATGGCTGAGGTTCACGCTACGTGCGCAGACCATGCCGATGATGATCAGGTAGAGTGTTTCGTGACGCCTCTTGCTCAGGGGACTCGGGGCGCAAGATTTCCAGGAGGGTGGTGATGGCATGGTTTGGTATTGGACGCGTCCTTGGTCGGAGTCGTCCAGTTGAATCCATCCCGCCGCCCTCAGCCAACGATTTGTCGTGTAGTGTGAAATGGCGCGCTTGGGCTTGATGGAGAGCGACCCCTTCGAGGTCGGAGGTCATTAGCAGATTCTGGACAGTGCAATTAAAACCGGCGTTCCTCATGCAAACCTGACTATTTTTCCTAGCTACACGCGGCGCGCGCGGGTCGCCTTGCCCGCAGTGCCCAGACCACGATGACGAGGCCGAGCGCGACCATCGGCAGCGAGAGCAGCTGCCCCATGGTGAGGCCGATCTCGGCGGAGCCTATGACATGCCCCAGCGGATTTTCGGGCGTGATGTATTGCGCATCCGCCTGCCGGAAATGCTCCACCACCGTCCGTGCGAGCCCGTAGCCGACGAGGAACAGCCCCCAGATCAGGCCGGGGATCCGCAAGCCCCCCCGCAGGGCGACGACCCAGAGGACGACCAGCAGCATCAGTCCTTCGAGCGCGGCTTCGTAGAGCTGGCTCGGGTGGCGGGCGCAGAGTTCGCCGACGTTGGAGCAGGATTGCGCGGCACTGCCCGGAAAGATCACCGCCCAGGGCGCGTCGGACGGCCGCCCCCAGAGCTCGCCGTTGACGAAGTTCGCGAGCCGGCCGAGGCCGAGGCCCAGGGGCGTGCAAAGCGACGCGAGATCCTGGATCGGCGTGATCGCGATCCCATTGCGGCGACAGAAGACGGCGAGCGCGAGGCTCGTCCCGATCATGCCACCGTGGAACGACATTCCGCCCTGCCAGAGATAGAGCGCCTCGACCGGGTTCTGCAGGTAGTAGCCTGGCTGATAGAACAGCACGTAGCCGAGCCGGCCGCCCAGCACGATGCCGAGCGTCACCCAGGTCATCGCGTCCTCGAGCAGGGCGCGCGTCATCGCCGGGGCCTGTCCGCCGGGCCAGAACCGCGGCCGCCCCAGAAGCCAGCGCGCCATCAGCCAGCCGCCGAGGATGCCGAAGATATAGGCCGCCGCATACCATTTGGGCGCGATCTCGAAGCCGGCAACGGAGATGCGGAAGATGTCGGGCGAGATGTCGGGAAAGGGGAGGGCCAGGAGCATGGACCCCGCAATGCCCACGCCCCGCACGGTGGTCAATGGCCCCCACGGTGACTTGAGCCGACATTCCCCAAGTTGCCTTCCGTTCGAGTCCGGCGCCTGATCATCGATGAGACTCCGGTGAACCCCCGCAGACCAGATCGAGGGAGCATCTCGGCAGGCATTATGCTCCTCCGTCAACCACGGCAAAAACGACATAGGTCTCAGAAATTAGCAAAGAATCGCCGGGCACGGCAGCGGAGGATTATTCAAGCGTTATAACCGTAAGATTTACATAACGGTTCTTCTTGGCCAAGACTTGACCAAGCGCGGCGATCAGCGTATTCCGGCAGCAAGATGAGCCGGCGGGAAAGCAGAAGACATCATGGGCATGGTAGTGAAGGTTGGGGAAGCGAAGACACGTCTGTCGGAGCTTCTCGCACGCGTGGAGGCGGGCGAGGAGATCGTGATCGCGCGCGGCGATCACGCCGTCGCACGACTTCTGCCGATGCCTAGGCAGAACGACGTACGCGGCGCCATCGCAGACATCCTGGCGGCCCGGTCCTCCGTCGCGCCCACGTCGACGGACGAAATCCTCGCGTGGCGGGAGGAAGGACGGCGCTGAGCAATTCATGAGGTTCGTCGTCGATGCGTCCGTTGCAGCCGCCTGGGTACTTCCAGACGAACAGTCGACGCAGGCTGACGCGATCCTCGAGATGCTCCCCGTGGATGGCGCGCAGGCGCCATCGCTTCTCTGGTACGAACTTCGCAATATACTGGTCATGGCCACTCGGAGGGGGCGTCTTACCGATGGCGAGGCAGCCACCGTGATCGCAAGGCTTCGCAGACTTCCGATCGAAACCGTAGACATGACGTTGTCGGACGACGCCAAGGCGATCGAGACGTCTATCGTCCACGGGCTGACAGCCTACGATGCGGCGTACCTCGTGCTCGCACAGAGCAGGAACGTGCCGCTCGCAACGGCGGACAAGGCGTTGGCGCGGGCTGCCAGTGAAGCGGGGGTTCAGCTTCTGAATAAGCTGGATAATGAATGAGCTTCGACCGACAGGACCTTGATCCTAAACCATAATCATGTTGCAACCAAGTAGAAATGTCACCTCGTGCGCAAAGCAGGAATGTCCCTTCGCGCTGACGGATGGGGCGTGGCCGGGTGGACTGGAGACGTCAAGGATCGGAGGTCTGCCCGGCCACGCCTGGTGCGGCAACCTTGAGCTTGGCCTTCCGTGCGGCGGGGGAGTTCCAGCCATCGTTGCGCCGCCCGGTGGGGATGTACTTGGTGCGCTGGACCGGAGGTCGACGGGGCTTGGCCGCCTCCGCCTCCTGATGGGCTTTGATGTGCTCGAGCACGGCGCTGAGATGCTTGTTCTCGACGATCGCGGCCTGAGTGACGCGTTGCTGGTCCTTGGCAAACACCCGATGGTTCAGGGTCACGCCGTTCCAGCAGACCTCGATGCGCCCGTCCGGGTGAGTGAGCACGTCGACGTACTTGCCGGCGAGCCCCTCGGTCAGGTCGTTGCGCTCCAGGATCACATGCTGGCGCTCGTAGCGGAACGACAGTTGCTGCCCGACATGGCGTTCGTCGCGCAGGCAGAGCACCTGCCGGAGCCGATCAGGCCCGATATTGAGCGCCCGGTGCAGATCGTCGGGCCGGCGCGGTGTCTTGGCGAAATGGGCGTTATGACGTTCCACGAAGCCGGGAAGGAAGGCGTTGGCCGCCGCGATATCGCAGATGCCCTCCAGGCGGAGTTCCTTCACGAGCCGATCCTGCAATGTGCGGTTCGCGCGCTCGACACGACCCTTCGCTTGGGAGCTGTTGGCGCAGAGGATCTCGATGCCCAGTTCCTCGAGCGCGCGACCGAACTGCGTGACCCCATATCCGGTCTTGGGATCCTTGGTGTTGACGCGGAATACCGAGTGCTTGTCGGAGTAGAACGCAACGGGGCGGCCATGGGCGGCGAGGTACAGCTCCAGCGCCTCGAAGTAGGCGAACGTCGTCTCCGAGGGCACGAACCGCAGCTGCATCAATCGGCTCGTGGCGTCGTCGACGAACACCAGCAGCGTACAGGCAGGCCCGCGATCCTCGAACCAGCGGTGATCGGAACCATCGATCTGAACCAGCTCGCCCACAGCCTCGCGGCGCAGCCGCAGCTGATGAAAGCTCTTGCGCTGATTGCGCGACAGCCAGAGCCCATCCTCGATCATCCACCGCCGCAGCGTCTCGCGAGATATCCCGATCGCATGTCGCTCCGCCAGCATCTCGGCCGCCAGCGTCGGCCCGAAATCCCGGTAGCTCTCCCGAACAAGATCCAGCGTCACTTCGCGGGCCGCATCTCCGATCCGGTTGTTCGGCGTCCGCCCACGGGACCGATGGGCCAGCGCCGACGGGCCGTCCTCGCGAAACCGTCGCAGATGACGAAATACCTGCCGACGGCCGATCCCGAGAATGCCCGCCGCCGAAACAGCGTCCAGACGCCCGTCATCGACTTGAGCCATCACCTCGACGCGCCGCAGTTCGCGCTCGCTCATCATCACCCATCCCATGCCGTCCTCCCGAACCGTCTCAGACGGGAAGAGTGACATTTCTGATTTGCTCACAGGTGACAGTTTAGCTTTGCTGCTACAAATCAAAAAACCGCTAAGTCTCGTTATGTAATTTAGCACGGTTGACGGTTAGCATACAACGTAATGATATCGTGTCGTTAAAGCGGGTCTCCGTTCGACGGCATACACGGCGTAGAGGATGGAACGTGCTATCGGTATCGGTCTACGCTGGCTCGTCCACAGGTTTAGAGCATGGAACCACGACCTCGTCTGGATCGATACCTCCCTTGGCAAGGGCATTGCCGACGAACCCAGCCTCACGGCGTCGAGTTGCGCCGCGCCAATCGTGATCGACTGGTCGTTGTGGGAGTAATTCCCGGAAACCACCAAAGTGATGGCATCGGCGGACCGCGCACGTGACGTCTTACGATCTGTGCATTGTCAGCTGGAATATCCGGAAAGCCGTGGGTCTCGACTGGCGGCGCGACCCGGCCCGCGTGATGCGGGTGATCGCGGCGATGGAGCCGGACATCGTGCTAATTCAAGAGGCGGATAAGCGGCTTCGCCCGCGCCCGCCCGCCTTGCCGATCGGGATGGTGGCGCGGGCCGGTTTCATCAGTCTCGACGCCAACCCCCGGACGCCGTCGATCGGGTACCACGGAAACGCCATCCTGCTGAAGACCGGCCTGTCCGCTACGCAGATCGAGCCTATCGATCTGCCGGGCCTTGAGCCACGCGGCGGTCTTCTCGCGCGGATCGAAGGGCCGTTCGGGGCCTTGACGGTCGGTAGCCTGCACCTGGGTCTTCGCCATGCGGATCGCCGACGTCAGGTCGCCCATGCGATTGAAGTAGCGAGCCGGATCGCCGGGCCCTTCATCCTTGGCGGCGATCTCAACGAATGGCGGGCGGGCGAGAATGCCCTCGGCCTGCCGGAAGGCTGGACCATGCTCGCACCCGGTGCCACGTTTCACGCGGCGCATCCGACACTGAGGCTGGACCGGTTTCTCGTCAACGGGAAGATCGACCGTCCGAAGGCCGACGTCCTGTCCAGACGCGAAAGTCTTCGGGCGTCCGATCATCTTCCGATTCGGCTCCGGTTCGGCCTGGCGGTCTGATATCCATCGCCAAAGATCGCGTACGGCGCTCTTTACCTGGAATCTCTCCATGTCCCTGAGGGTCGGATCGAATGAACCTGATCGACTCCCTCCCCTCGTTCGGCGCAATGGTGCTGGCGCTGCATGCTCTGATCGTTCTGGTCCTCACCTTCCGCATCCTGCTGCGCGACGACCTGTCGCCGCCGGCACGTCTCGCCTGGTTCGTGATACTTCTCGTCCTGCCCTATCTGGGAAGCGCGATCTATTTCCTCGTCGGGGAGAACGACCTCGGCCGCGTCTCGGACGAACGACGCCGCCACCGACCATGTCCATGTGCTCAGCTATATCTGGCTGACCGACGGGACCGGGACCGAACTGGCCGAGGCATTGATCCGTGCCGCGCGGCGCGGAGTGACCTGTCGTGCAATGGCAGACGGACTGGGGTCACGGGCGATGATCCACGCCGGCCTCTGGCGACGAATGGGCGAGGCAGGCATCCACCTTGCGATCGCGCTGCCCTTCCATCGGGTCATCCGGACGCTCCTGACCAGTCGGATCGACCTGCGCAATCATCGCAAGATCACCGTGATCGACGGGGCCGTCACTTATTGCGGCAGCCGAAACGCCGCCGATCCCGCGTTCCTGCCGAAGGCGAGATACGGGCCGTGGGTCGACATCATGCTGCGCTTCACAGGTCCCGTGGTGGCACAGAACCAGATCCTGTTCGCCTCCGACTGGGCGCAGGCCACCGACTCGTCGCCAGTGGATATCGTCTTGCGCAGGGTCGAGGTCGCAGACGGTTTCCCGGCACAGGTCATCGGTGTGGGTCCCACCGAACGTCGCTGGGCCACGCCGCAGTTCTTCGCTTGCCTCATCGGCTGCGCGCAGCAGAACCTGACGATCTCCACACCCTATTTCGTACCGGACACGACCGTCCTCGACGCCCTCTGCGCGGCGGCGCTTCGCGGGGTGACGGTGATGCTGATCTTCCCCGCCCGCAACGACAGCTGGGTCGTGGCCGCGGCCAGCCGCAGCTACTATCGCCGGTTGATCGACGCGGGATGCATCATTCGTGAATACCAGGGCGGGCTACTGCACGCCAAGACGCTGACCATGGATGGCAGGGTCAGTCTGGTCGGATCCTCGAACCTCGACATGCGCAGTTTCGATCTGAACTACGAGAACAATATCCTGTTGCAGGACACGGCCACGACCGCCGCGATTATCGCGCGTCAGCAAGACTATATAGCCCTATCGGCACCCGTCGCTCGGCCGGATATACTGGCCTGGCCGTGGTATCGTAGGATCTGGCAGAATGCCGTAGCGACGGTGGGGCCCGTTCTTTAGATTTCGGCACATACGGGCCTGATCTAGCCCAATGACATGGATCAGTGCGCCTACCTCTGATGCCATGCATCGGTTGCCGATGAAGCCGAAGCTCCTCACCACCCTGCAGACCTACGACCGGCATCAGTTCGGCAGCGATCTCGTCGCCGGGTTGACCGTCGCCATGGTGGCCCTGCCGCTGAGCATCGCGATTGCCGTCGCGTCCGGTGCCGCGCCCGAGAAGGGTCTGATCACGGCGATCGTCGGGGGGGTCCTGATCTCGCTTCTGGGCGGGAGCCGGGTGCAGATCGGCGGTCCGACCGGGGCGTTCATCGTCGTCGTCTTCGGTGTCATTGCCGAGCATGGCTATGATGGCCTGATCGTCGCTACGTTCATGGCCGGGGTGATCATGCTGGTGGCGGGGCTTCTGCGTGCCGGCAACCTCGTCGCACATGTCCCCGAGCCGGTGGTCAACGGCTTCACCATTGGCATCGCAATTATCATCGCGACGAGCCAGCTCGAGGACCTGTTCGGCCTGACGATTGCGCAGGTTCCGGCCGAGTTCGTCGGCAAGCTCGATGCCCTCTGGGCCGGCCGCGACGGCGTCAGCGGCCCGGCGCTGGCGGTCGGGCTCGCGACGATGCTCCTGATCGTCCTGCTGCGCCGCCGCGCCCCGAAGTTTCCCGGCCTGATCGTCGCGGTCGGTCTGACCTCCGCCGTCGTGGCCTTGCCATCCATCTCCGTCGACACGCTCTACTCGCGGTTCGGCGCCCTGCCCGGCACGCTGCCGGTGCCCGCCATGCCAGATCTCTCCCTCGCCCGGATTGTCGAACTTCTGCCCTCCGCCCTCGTAATCGCGTTCCTGGCGAGCATCGAGTCGCTCCTATCGGCGATGGTGGCCGACCGGATGATCGGCGGGCATCACCGTCCGAATGCGGAAATCCTGGCGCAGGGCTTCGCCAATATCGGCTCCGCGCTGTTCGGCGGGGATCGTGCATTCCTTGGCCATTCTCCTCGTCATGCTGGTCGCAGCACCCCTTACGGGATACCTGGCGATGCCCGCTTTGGCCGGTTTGCTGATCCTGACTGCCTGGAACATGAGCGAGCCGCACAAGTGGAGCGGGTACATGAGGGAACGGCCGTCCGATCGGATCCTACTGTTGCTGACGATGATCCTGACCGTGTTCGCCGATCTCACCGTTGCCATCGGCGTCGGGGTAGCCCTCGGCCTCGCGCTCCGTCTGCGGCGGCGGAACATCCCGCCCTCCGACTGGTCGACGCCCGATCGATAAGGGCGGCCGCGTCGTGCGGTCAGGGAGGGAATATCGGCGCAATGTGACATCCGTACCGCCCATGAAGGCCATCGTCTGGGATCGGGGGTCTGGCACCACGACCTTCGGGAAACCCTGATCCAGGTCAGTCGGCACCCCGTCCCGTCATGGCATGAGTGGCATAGCGATCCGCAGCGCCGACCGGCAGGCCGGCAGACCCGAGCGCATGTCCATCCGCCCCGTATGAGGAGAACGTCATGAAGAATGCCAGCCTTCTGGTTCTTGTCGCCGGATCGACCGAGGCCCCCGAACTGGATGCGATCCTGCAATCGGCCAGCGCCACGGGGACGCATCTTTCGTTCCTGGTTCTGGGCTCAATGCCCCGCCTCCCGGCCTTCGCCTACGGGTTCGAACCCTACGGCATGCCCCCGGTCCCCGACAACTGGCAGGAGGAGATAGACGCGGCCCAGGCTGGGCTGACGACGACGGCGCAGACTATCAAGACCTTGCTTGGCACCCATGGCACGGACGGCGATGTCGCAATCCTCAGCTGCGACCCGGCTGCGCTTCCCACGATCATCGCGCGCCGGGCGGCGGCCTGCGACGCGGTCATGGTGTCGAACGATTTGCGCGGGGACGAGACCCTGTTTCACAATGCCGTCCACGGATCCCTCTTCCAGTCTCCCGTCGGTGTCGTCCTGAATGGGATCGCCGCGCGCGATGCGCTCAGACCCGCCCGCATTTTCGTAGCCTGGGATACCGGCCTCCCGGCGGCGCGCGCCGTACACGCTGCCCTTCCGTTGCTTAAGGAGGCGACCGAGATAACGATCGGCGTCTTCGACCCGGTCACGTCGCGGGACGGAGAGAACCCCGGCTCGGATGTCGCCCGATGGCTGAGCCATCACGAGGGCAAGGTGGACCTGCAGGAATATCCGAGTGGCGGCGAGGAGATCGGGGCATGCATTCTCAGGCGGGCCACGGAGGCAGGTGCCGACCTCGTCGTCATGGGGGCCTACGGACATTCACGCATGCGCCAGGCCGTCTTCGGCGGAACGACGCGGACGCTGATCCAGCAGACGGACATGCCGGTCATGTTGGCGCATTGACCGGATACACGATGCGCGGCGCGACCGGCAGGCCCTGCTCGACGCGATCCGGGCCGAGGCTCCCGAGGTTCGCGCCCGGATCGCGGCGGCTCTGGCAAAGGCTCGGGCGGGTCCGGGTGAAGCATAGTCTGCGCTCTATCGCCGCGCTGATCGTGGTGTCCGCCCTGGTGGCGTAGAACCTCGCATCCCGCCGGTTATCTACTTGAATTGACGGGCTGCGCCGGGACCTGTTCGCATCGCAGACTCTGCCGCGCGAGGAAGTGTCCGTTCCCCCGCCCCTGCCTCGGGCCTTTGCCGAGCGCAACGGCGGACACCGCGACGGTCCCATGGCGGTGCGGATGACCCAGAGGGTCGAGATGCGTCTGAAACCGGGGGCTGGTCCATTCCCTCTGACCGCGACGCAGGACAGTGGCACGCGAACGCCGGGCTTCGTCTGGGATGCGCGGGGGTGGCTGGCGGGGATCGCGCCGCTGCGGATCGCGGATAGCTACGTCGCGGGAACCGGCCGGCCGGAGGTGCGGATCGCCGGGGCGGTCCCGCTAGTGCAGGCGACCGGCCCGGCGATCGACAAGGGCGAGGCAATGCAGTTCCTCGCCGAACTGCCTTGGAACCCGGACGCGATCCCTAGATGTCACATCCCGGCAGGTAGTATGGCTGCTTCTTGAACAACTGCGGCTTGAGGTTGTGCCAGTCCTTCATCGCCTGCAAGGGCGTCTTGCTGCCCAAGGCTGACTGCGGAAGCTGCTGGTTGTAGAGCAGCACATAGCGG
>JBBQDX010000172.1:0-9514 GCA_038320125.1 Rhodobacterales bacterium
CAGCGCGTCCTGGATGAACCTCGTCGAGCGCTTCTTCGCCGAGATCACCACAAAGCGCATCCGCCGGGGCAGCTACTCAAGCGTCGACGATCTCGAGGGCGCGATCTACGACTACCTGCTGCAGCACAACACCAAGCCGAAACCCTTCACGTGGACCAAAACCGCAGAGAGTATCCTCATACGAGAACGCCGCGCGCTGGATGCCCTCGACGAAATTCGAGGCAATAGGTAGCAAGCGTCAGGCGGAGAACACTAGGTCGGAACGTTCAGGAACGTTCCGACCGGGTGTCACCGCGAAATGCGGGCTGATTCGATCCATCAGGAAAGGACCGCAGGTATCCCGCAACCATACTCGTGGAAGTGTTTCACGCAGGTTCTTGTCGATCCGCAACCCTGCGCCCAACGGCCGGAGAGGCATCTACCTGCAAAGAGCCCCCATGATGACGGGGGCCACATGCAAGAGACGATACTTCGAAGGCGCGCCGTCGCCCCAAGCCGATTGGCGCGGCTGGAGACGCTGCTCGTCCTGATCGTGGTGTTGCGGCTGTTCCTCGCCTGGGTCGTGCCGATGACGGACACGACAGAGGCGCGCTACGCCGACATGGCGCGCATGATGGTCGAGACGGGCGACTGGATCACGCCGCTCTTTGACTACGACGTCCCCTTCTGGGGCAAGCCGCCGCTTCATACCTGGCTCTCGGCGGCGGGCATCGCGGTGCTGGAGCCGGTCCTCTCCCTCGCGGGCGTCGATGCTCCGCGCGACCTCGCTGCGCGGCTGCCGATCTTGGGAACGGCACTGGTACTTTTGTGGGTCCTCCATACCTGGACAGCGCGGGTCCGCGATGCGGAGACCGCTTGGATCGCCACCGTCATCCTCGCCTCCTCGGGGCTATTCTTCGGGGCCTCCGCCTTCGTTATGACGGACATGCCGCTGGCGCTTGGCGTCGTCATGGCGATGGCTGGGTTCCACCTCGGGTCCGGCGCTGGAGGGGCCGCGCCCGACCGCCGGTGGGGCCTTCTGGGGTTCGGTGGCCTAGCCATGGGCCTTCTGGCCAAAGGGCCGATCGTTCTGCCCCTCGTGGTGCTGCCGCTAGGGTTGTGGCTGGTGATCGGCCGACGCTGGTCGCTGCTCGGCCGGCTCCCCTGGGCACGTGGCTTGCTGTTGGTCGCGGTGCTCGTGGTCCCGTGGTACGTCGCTGCCGAGATCAAAACGCCGGGTTTCCTGCGCTATTTCATCGTCGGCGAGCATTTCGAGCGCTTCGTCGTGCCGGGATGGGATGGCGACCTCTACGGCTCCGGGCACGAGCGGCGGAAAGGCATTGTCTGGCTCTACGCGCTCGGGACATTCCTACCCTGGACGCTCTTCGCGCTGGCCCCTCTGGCACGCACGGGCCGGTTGCGGCGCAACGGGCAAGGCGATGGGCTGCGCGGCTACCTGCTGGCCTTCGCCGTGGCGCCGATGATCGTCTTCACCCCGGCTGCCAATATCCTCGCGGCCTACGTGCTGCCCGGTTTGCCGGCGGCCACGGCGCTTCTGGCGGTGGCGTGGCGCGATGCGCGCCTGCCCACCGGACGAGCGATGCAAGCCACCTTCGCGGCGGCCGCGCTGGCCGTTCCGATCGCGGTCACGGCCGTGTTCCTTTCCGGCAATGATCGGACCTGGCCGCTGCGCACGGCATCCGGCGCGGTGCGCCACCTGGAGAAGGTCGCGCCGGACGCGCGGCTCTGGACGCTGGGCGATCGCATCTTCTCGGTCGAGTATTATGGGGACGGTCGCGCCCGCGCGCTGGATCCCGGCGCGCTCAGGGATCTCTTGTCGGACGACCGCCGCGATGCCGTCGTGGTGCGGGACCGAAGCGGATCGCGCGCCGTGCCCGAGGGCTTCGAGGACCTCGGAACATGGACGACCTACCGCCTCTGGCTGGAGCGCGACGGCGTCTGACCGAAGCTTGCCGATCTGCAAGCCCGGGACCAGACGCCCCCAATCCAGGGCCCCCACATCAAGGTCACCGGCGCTTCAGCCGGCAACCCGAACGAGGAGAAGACCATGACCCGCAAGACCCTGATCCCCACCGGTGCGGCCCTGCTCGCCGCGCTCGGTATCGCCGCCGGCGGCGTCGCCTTCGCACAGACCGACTCCGCCAATGACCTGCAGAGCTTCCTCGCCGCGACGCCTAGCGCCGCCGAGGGACTGGCCGCCGTCGAGGCCAAGACCGGCGGCACGGTCGTTGAGGCCGAGATGGAGGACGATGCACCGGGGCTGATCGAGTTCGAGCTCGAGATGGCCGACGGCAGCGAGGCCAACGTCTACTGGTCCGTCGCGGACAGCACGGTCGTGACAGAGGCCGACCTGCTGACCCGATTCGTCGAGGCCACGCCGGGTGCTGCCGAGGGGCTGGCCGCCGTCGAGGCACAGACCGGCGGCACGGTGGTGGAGGCCGAACTGGAGGACGACGCGCCCGGCGTGATCGCCTTTGAGGTCCGCACGCCGGGCGGCGGGAAGATCGAGGCCATCTACACGGTCGCCGACGGCTCCGTCGCGATGGACGACGCCGACGAAGACGACGCCTGATCCTAAGCGGGGGCGGCCGAGGGCTGCCCTCACCCCTCTGCCGGAGATACCCCATGTTCGACTGGATCCTGTCCGTCATCGAAGGCTTCGGCCTGCCCGGCCTGTTCGGGCTGATGCTGTTGGAGAACGTCTTTCCCCCGATCCCGTCGGAACTCGTGATCCCGCTGGCCGGGTTCCTCGCCGCGCAGGGCACGATGGCACTGGTGCCCGCCTTCCTCGCCGCCACCGCGGGGGCCACGGCGGGCGCGCTGTTCTGGTACTATGCAGGTCGGTTGGTGGGCCGCGACCGGTTGCACGACTTCGCCGCCCGCCGGGGACGGTGGATCGGCTTCACCCCGGAGGATCTCGACACCGCCGAGCGCTGGTTCGCTCGGCATGGTGGCAAGGTCGTGCTGTTCGGGCGCATGGTACCTGGCATCCGGACCTTCGTATCGATCCCCGCGGGCCTGGCCGGGATGCCCCTGCCCCGCTTCATCGGATTGACCGTCGCGGGCAGCGCGGCATGGACGGCGGTCCTGCTGGCCGCCGGCTACCTGCTCGACGCGCAGTACGAGCGGGTCGCGGTGCTCATTGACCCGATCTCGACGGGGATCGTCATGCTGATCGTCCTCGTTTATCTCTGGCAGGTGATGCGGCCGCGCGGGCGGAAGGCCCATGTCCGCGACAGGACGTAAGTCGATGCGGCAGCCGTCGTTACCGCCAGGGTGAAGGCGCCCATCGGCGCGGCTCCGAGTGCCAGGAGCGCGGCTAGTACCGCCTCGTTAAGCGCCAGCCCGGCGAGGGCCACTGCCCCGTAGCGCGGCAGCGCCCGGCGGACCGGAACCCCGGCCCGGGCGAAGGTCCAGTTGCGATGCCCCGCGAAGCTGACGGCGAAGGCGACTGCGAAGGCCAGCGGGTTTGCCGTAAGCGGCGGCATCACGGCCGCGATCGCGATCAGTCCGACCGCGAGATGCGTCGCCGTTGCAGCAGCGCCGACGAGCGCGAAGCGACCGGCCTCCGGCAAGGACCTCATGCGTCCGTCGCACCGCGACCGCGCACCTCGGCGACGATGTAGCCGGGGCGGCCCTTCACTTCGGCGAAGACGCGAGCGAGGTACTCGCCAATCACGCCGATCGAGAAGAGTTGCACGCCACCCAACAGGAAGACGCCGACGGCCAGCGTCGACCAGCCTGGAATGGCATGCCCGGAGAGGATCGTGCGTCCGGCGAGGAACAGCGCGTAGAGCAGCGACAGCACCGCCACGCCGAGCCCCACGCCGGTCCAGACCCGGAGAGGCCAGGACGTGAAGGCGGTCAGACCCGTGACGGCAAGTTCCCACAATCCGCCCAAGCCGAACTTGCTATCCCCACCCCCTCGGGGGGCCAGCTCGACCGGTACGGCGATGGCGCGGAAGCCGACCCAACCGTAGAGGCCCTTCATGAACCGCGTCCGCTCCGGCAAGGCGAGCAAGGCATCCACGACCCGCCTGTCCAATAGGCGGAAGTCACGCGCGTCGGGCGGAATCGACACATCCGATCCGATGTTCAGGAGGCGGTAGAAGACGCCGGTCAGCACGCGCTTGGAACGCTTCTCGTCCCGGCGGTGCGCGCGGACGGCATAGGCCATCTCCCAGCCCTCGCGCCAATGCGCGATCATGGTGCCGATCGCGTCGATGGGCTCCTGGAGGTCCGCATCCATCACGATCACCGCAGCCCCCCGCGCCTGCGCGAGGCCCGCCATGATCGCCTGTTCCTTGCCGAAGTTGCGCGACAAGCGCAGGACAGTGACCGGCATCTCGCGGTGCAATCTTTCCGCCCGTTCCAGGGTCTGGTCCGCGCTGCCGTCGTCGACGACGATCAGTTCGAGCGACCGGACCAGATGGCGCGCCCGACCGTACACCGCGCGCAGGGTCCCCTCGATGCAGGCTTCCTCGTCCTTGGCCGGAATGACGATGCTCAGTTCGGGCGCAACCCTGCCGACCGCCTCGACTCCAATCTGTTCGATCCGTTCCGGTCGCATGCCGCCCCTCGTTCGTCAGGCTCCATACTTGATGCGGCAAGGTTCCCCCCGCCTGCTCCGAAGGTTGCGATCCGGTAAGGTGCGTAGTCCGAGCGAATGGGATAGGCGTTCGCCATGCGCATCCTGGTGATCGAGGACGACGACGAGACGGCCGAGTACGTGGCCGAAGGCCTGCGTGAGGCGGGCCATGCAGTGACGCGCGCGGCGGACGGGCGCGAGGGCATGCTGACCGCGCTCGACGGTGAGTTCGATGCGATGGTCATCGACCGGATGCTGCCCGGCCGGGACGGGTTGTCGATCCTTGCCGCGATCCGCGCGGCGGGCGTGACCACGCCGGTCCTGATCCTCAGCGCGCTCGGCAAGGTCGACGACCGGGTGAAGGGGCTGCGCGAAGGAGCCGACGACTATCTGGTCAAGCCGTTCTCCTTCGCCGAACTCGACGCGCGCATCGACGCGCTCCTGCGCCGCCCGCCCTTGCAGGAGGAGACGACGGAGTTGCGCGTCGGCGACCTCGTGATCGATCTTGTCTCGCAAAAGGTCGCGCGGGCGGGGCACCCGATCGTCCTGCAACCGCGGGAGTATCGCCTGCTCTGCCACCTCGCACGCAACGCCGGCAGGGTCGTGACACGCACCATGCTTCTCGAGAACGTCTGGGACTTCCACTTCGAGCCCGGCACCAGCGTCGTCGAAAGCCATATCAGTCGCCTGCGTACCAAGATCGACAAGCCTTTCGATCACTCGCTGATCCACACCGTCCGGGGTGCCGGCTACTCGCTCCATGACTACGACCGTCCGCCCCGGTCGGCGCACCGCCCTACGCCTGTCTCTCCAGTTCGCGCTGCTCTCGGCGCTGGTCTTCGCGGGCGCCTATGCCCTGACCCGCCACGAGACGCGTGATTGGGTCGAGGATCGGATGCGTTCGGACGCGGGCGACCTGGAGCGTCTCGTCACCGAGGCGGGGCCGGCCGCCTTGGCGGATGCGGTCACCGCCCTGTCACGCACCAGCTACGAAGCGGAACGCATCTTCCACCTTTCTAAGCTGGACGGGACGCGCGTCGCGGGCAACGTCGACAACCTCCCCGGCGAGATACCGAACTATCTCCAAGCCGAGACGCTTCTGCTTCCTGAGGATGCCGACGACGAGGTGTCCGGCTACTGGATCCGTCAGGATCGGATCGGCGACCTCATCCTTGTGCAGGGAACGAGTGACCATGTCGTGTTCGAGATCCTGGAAGCGCTCGTCATCGCTCTTGGGCTTGGCTTCGTCGCTCTTCTTGGCATCGGAACGGCGGCGGGCGTCCGCGTGGGCCGCCTGACCGGCGATCGCGTCGGCGCGATCTCGGACGCGCTGGCCGCCGCCGCCGCTGGCGATCTCGCGGCGCGGGTGCCCGAACGCGTCAGCCGGTCCAGAGACGATCTCGGACACGTCGCGGCGGACGTGAACGCAGCGCTGGCCGAGATCGCCGACCTCATGGACGCGCAGGAGGCTATCACGGCGCAGGTCGCCCACGACCTCCGAACGCCAATGCAGCGCCTCCGTCAGCGCATCGAGCGGTTGGACGGCGCCGACCCGGAGGGCCGAGAGGCCGCTCTGGGCGAGATCGAAGGCATTCTGCGGACGTTCCGGGCGTTGCTCTCCATCGCCGAGATCGGCGCGCAGCGGGCGCCCGCCCACGCCACGCCGCTCGACCTCGGACAGCTTCTTCGGGAGATCGTGGAGACCTACGAGCCGGTCGCCGAGGATGCGGGCCTCGCGCTCGCGCTCAACCTACCTGACACTGGACCCAGCCTCCGGGGCGATCGCGACCTCCTGATGCAGCTCGGCGCGAACCTGATAGAGAACGCGATCACCCATGCGACCGGTGCGACCCGGCTGACGCTATCGGCGCGCGGCGAGGGTGATGCGGTGTTACTCGTCGCGCGCGACGACGGCCCCGGCATCCCCGCCGAGCAGGCAGAGGCGGTGTTCCGACGCTTCCACCGCCTCGACGCGGCTCGGACCACCGGCGGTGCCGGGCTGGGCCTGTCCCTCGTGCGCGCCATCGCTCGTTTACACGGGGGCGAGGCGAGGCTTTTGTCGGGCGACGGCGGTGTGGCGGTCGAAGTGCGGCTCGGCCGTGGCTGAGCGTCCTGCTTTCAGGCCGCATTCCACGTCGCCGGCGAACGTACTGGGCCGTCGCCTCTTTCTGCTGACCCTCGGCGCGAAGGGCGCGCTCGGCGCGGTGCAGATTGCGATCGCGGCCGCGATCCTGTCGGGCCTGTCCCGTGAGGTGCCCCGCATCGCCCATTGGATGGTTGCCGCCGAACTGGCCGAGGACCCGTCGGACCCCTTTGCCCGGCGCGTCGTCGCGCTAGCGAACGCCCTGCCAGGCACGGACCTGACCTTCTACGCGGCCTATTTCGGGCTGCACGGGCTGCTGCACGCCGGCGTGGTCGCTGCTCTGATCAGCGGCGCCTTCTGGGCCTATCCCGCCACGGTTCTCGTGCTTGCGGCATTCATTGCCTACCAATCGGTGGAGTGGGCCGTCGCCGGAGGCACGATGCTGCTGGTGTTGTCTGCCATCGACGCGGTGGTGATCTGGCTCACGCTCCGGGAATGGGCGGCGCATCGGCGCCGCCAGGGCTGATCAGCCACGCGTTGCGTTGCAACGGGCCGTTCCTTCGTCGAGCGCCTTGCGCGTTAGGGCATCAACATAGGCCCAGGAATACCCCCCGGACTCCAGTTCGAGCCGCAGCAGGCCCGTCCGCCCGAAGACGGTCGCCTCGGTCGTGTCCATTGCGGGCCTGACTTGGTTCGTCTTCCCGCCGGTGCCCACGGTAAAGGCTGTGGTTCCTCCATCGAGGGCGGGAGCACCCGCGCCGTCGAGCGGCGCGGTTCGCTCGTAAAAGTGGTTATGACCGTTCAGCACCATCGTCGCGCCGCCCTCCTGAAGCATGCGGAACAGATCGACCGCGTTCTCTCGGCCACTTCGCTCGACCAACGAATGCGCAGGCTTGTGGTAGAAGCCGAGGATGCAGGCTTCGCCTGAGCCCTCGAGCTGCTCTTTCAGCCACAGCGCCTGCTCCGAGCCGGGGCCGGCATCGACTTCGCTGTTGAGCGATAAGATCAGCCAGCCCGGTGCGCGGACGGCGTACCAGCCGCGGCGGTCGGGACCCGCCTGGGCCCCAAAATAGTCGTAGTAGCCGAAAGCACCCAGCGTCTTGTACTCGTGGTTGCCCGGCGCGGGGAGGATGCGGGACGTGAGAGCCCCCCAGGTCGGCTCGAAGCAGTCGGCGTACTCGACCGGTCGACCGCTGCTGTAGACGGTGTCGCCAAGCGCCAGGATCGGCGCGTCGGCCCAATCCATCGCAAGCGCCGCCGTCTGAGTCGCGAGGGCCGTCGTGGGGTCATAGGCACTCGGAAGGCCGAGGAGGTGCGCGGTGTTTGGTAGCTTGTCGGCGATGCCGGGCCGTTCATCGCAGGCTGCGATATCGCCGACCGCCAGGATTGTGGTCGTACCGTCCGGGGCGAGGCCCGTTGCCAGAACTTCCGCCGGCATCGGCCCGTCCAAGTTGGAAACGCGGGCCCGCGCTTCGGACACCACGTATCCAAGGAACTGCACTTCGACAGCCGCGAGCGCCAGGAGTGTAACCACCAGAACGGTCGTGCCGATGACGATGGACTTCCTGACCATAGAACTAGGTTGCCTCCTCCGTGGATTTCGAAAGGAAGCCTAAGGGCGTAGACATGACCACTGGTTCGTGTCCGGCTTACGATTTGGACAGGTTCGACGAGGCACGTCTACGCCTGCGCGATGACCGCCCGTGCCTCCCGGACCTCCACGGTCGCGTGGGACACGCCGTGCTCGTGTTCGAGTCGATCCTTCACCGCCTTGCGAACCGAATTGGCGTCGGCACCGGGAGCCGCCTCGATCTCCAGCGTCACCATCGGGCGCTCCTGCGTGATGGACCACGCATGGATGTGGTCCGCCGCGGCCACGCCGGGCAGAGCGACGAGGTCGTCCGCCACCACGCGCGCGTCGAAACCTGTCGGCGCGCCTTCGAGCAGGATGTGCCCGCTCTCGCGCACCACCGACCAGGCCGAGCGCAGGATCAGAAGCGCCACCAGCACCGACAGGATCGGGTCGATCGGCGTCCATCCCGTCCAAATGATGATGAGCGCCGCCACGATCGCCGCGACCGAGCCCAGCAGGTCCCCCAGCACGTGCAGCGCCGCCGCGCGGACGTTGAGGTTGTCGCCTTCCACGCGGCTCAGCACCCAGAACGAGCCGAGGTTCACAGCGAGCCCTGCGACCGCGACCCAGAGCATCAGCCCGCCCAGCACCTCGCCGCCCGTCCCCAGGCGGCGCCACGCCTCCACGCAGATCCAGATCGCGATCGCGAAGAGCGAGAGCCCGTTCACGAAGGCCGCCAGCACCGAAAAGCGGTCGAACCCGTAGGTGCGCCGCCAGTCGGACGGCCGCCGCGCGAGGCGAAATGCAAGCCAGGCCAGCACGAGCGAGGCGAAGTCCGTCAGCATGTGGCCCGCGTCCGCGAGCAAGGCCAACGAGCCCGAGACGAGACCGCCCACGACCTCCGCCCCCATGAAGCCGCCCGTGAGGATCGCGGCGATGGCGATGGCGCGTTCTTTGGAACGCCGCGCCTCGGCCGGATCGTTCGCTGACAGGGTCGGGCCGTGAGAATGCCCGTGGTGGTGGTCGTGTTCAGCGCCCATCAGCCCTTCCTCGAAATCAAGCACACCGGAATACCCCTGCACGACCTCACTGAGGCACATCCATCCTTTTTTCCGGCAACCGGCTGCCGCCTCTTCATCCCAGCCCAAGCACGGCGATCGTCAGGACGACGTAGCGCCCGACCTTGGCAATCGTGACCAGAAGGAGAAACCGCCATATCGGCTCGCGCAGGAGGCCTGCGGCGACGGTGATCGGATCGCCGACGATGGGC
>JBBQDX010000173.1:0-9443 GCA_038320125.1 Rhodobacterales bacterium
TCGCCCTGCCGGAGACGGGCGACAGCTGGCAGGCGATGCGGCTGTCGCGCAACCGCAACTGGGGCCACCCGGAGCTCATCGATCTCGTCGCGGGGGTGGGGCGGCACATGAACCGGATCGGCTGGGCCGGCATCTACGTCGGCGACATGAGCCAGCCGCGCGGCGGGCCGATGTCGTCGGGCCACGCCAGCCACCAGATCGGGCTCGACGCCGACATCTGGCTCTATCCCGCGACGCGGATGGACCTGTCGCGGAGCGAGCGCGAAAACTTGAGCGCGATCACCATGCAGCGGGCGGGCGGAGCCTACGTCAATGCGAACTGGAGCCGGGGGCAGCACGAACTGGTCAAGCGCGCGGCACAGGATCCGCGCACCGCGCGCATCTTCATCTTCGCGGGCGCCAAGGTGCAGATGTGCGCCGACGAGACCGGCGACCGGTCCTGGCTGCGCAAGGTGCGGCCCTGGTACGGGCACGATGCGCATATGCACGTCCGCATCGCCTGCCCGCGCGGGGCCCGCGCCTGCGAGGATCAGGAGGCCCCGCCGCCGGGCGACGGCTGCGCAGAGGCGCACCAGTGGGTCAACAACATGCTGAATCCGCCGCCGCCGGACCCGAATTCCCCGCCGGCTGCCCCCGGACGCGACCTGCGCCTCGCCGACCTTCCCCAGCAATGCGCTTCGGTCCTCGCCGCGCCGCAGCGCTGATCTCGGCTCTCCTCGCCGCGCCCGCCGGGGCCGCGGAATATCTCGGCACCCATGTCTGGGCACCCGCGATCGAGGAGCCGGGCGGCTATTCCGCCCTCTGGCTCGCGCCGGAGGGGGACGCGATGGTCGTGCTCTCCGACCGGGGCGGCTGGATCCGCGGCGTTCTGGAGCGCGGCGCGGACGGAGTCGTGGCGCAGGTCCGCATCGAGGCGCAGGGGGCCTTGCAGCGATCGGTCGGCGGGCCGCTCAGGGGCGGCGAGTCGGATGCGGAATCCATCGCCCTGGCGGGAGGCGCCTTCTACGTCGGGTTCGAGGGGATGAGCCGCGTCATGCGCTACGGTGCCATCGACGCGGTTCCGGAATGGATCCCGCAATACGAGAGCTTCGCGCAGTTCAAGCCCAACCGCGGCATCGAGGCGCTGGCGGCCGACGCCGGCGGCAGGCTCTACGTGATCCCCGAATGGCGGCCGGGGCCGCGCTGGCCCTTCCCCGTGCACCGGTTCTCGGAGGGGCGCTGGTCGACGCCGTTCAACATCGAGGTCCGGGACAATTACATGGTGACCGGCGCCGACGTGGGCCCCGACGGGCGGCTCTACGTGCTCGAGCGGCAGGTCACGTTTCGCGGATTCCGCAGCCGCGTCCGCAGCTTCGCCCTCGACGGCACGACGGAGCGGACCGTTCTCGAGAGCGGGCCCGGGGCGCACGACAACCTCGAGGGTATCGCGGTCTGGCGGGACGCGGAGGGCCGGCTGCGGGCGACCATGGTGTCGGACGACAACCAGTGGCCCTGGCTGCAGCAGACCGAGTTCGTGGACTACCTGCTGGATTGACGAAGTTCCTCGACGGGCGGCGGCTCCTCGACGGACGGCGGGCCTCAGCCCTCGACGCGGCCCGGGATGTGCTCGCGCCGCGTCCGGGGGAGGGGCCAGTCGTCGAGAAAGGCGAGGGCCTGCTCGGCGGTATCGACGAAGCGGAAGAGGTCGAGGTCGTCGGCCCCGATGGTGCCCGCCTCCCGAAGCGCCTCCCAGTTCACGATCCTGCGCCAGAAGGCCTCGCCGAAGAGCAGGAAGGGCACGCGCTCCATCCGGCCGGTCTGGATCAGGGTCAGCGCCTCGAACATCTCGTCGAGCGTCCCGAAACCGCCAGGAAAGATGCAGACGGCGGCGGCGCGCATCAGGAAGTGCATCTTGCGGATGGCGAAGTAATGGAAGTTGAAGCTGAGCTCGGGGGTTACGTATTCGTTCGGGGCCTGTTCGTGCGGCAGGACGATGTTGAGCCCGATGCTCCGCCCGCCCGCATCCGCCGCACCCCGGTTGCCCGCCTCCATCACGCCGGGGCCGCCGCCGGTGACGATGACGTGCTCGCGCCCGCCGCTGTCCTGCATCGAGCGTTCGGTGACGGCCCGCGCGAAGCGGCGCGCCTCCTCGTACTGGCTGCTCAGGTCGCGCAGGATGGTCGTGCGAGCACCGTCCTTCTCGGACGGGCGCGGGATGCGGGCGCCCCCGAACAGGACGACGGTGGATTTCACCTCCGCTTCGTCCATCAGGAGGGCGGGCTTCATCAGTTCTAGTTGCAGGCGCACCGGGCGCAGATCCTCGCGGCAGAGAAAATCCTCGTCGGTGAAGGCGAGGCGGTAGGCGGGCGAACGGGTCTGGGCGGTGTCGGGCACGCCTTCGGCCGCCCTACGGTCCTCCGACGAGCGGCGCAGGGGGTGGTTCTGGTTCATCTCGTTCATCGGGCGTCCTTGCATCCTCGGGTCCGGACAGGTGTAACAGGGCCGGCAGGGGGACGCATCATGGATTGGCAGGACGAGATCGGCGCGGCCCGGGCGCGCATAGCGGGGCACGCGCGGGTGACGCCGGTGACACGGCTGACGCTCGGCGGCTTCGACGTCGAGGTGAAGCTCGAGCAGATGCAGCATACCGGCAGCTTCAAGGCGCGCGGTGCGTTCAACACGCTGCTCTCGGCCGAAGTGCCCAAGGCCGGCGTCGTCGCCGCGTCGGGTGGCAACCACGGGGCGGCGGTGGCCTTCGCCGCGGCCTCGCTGGGCCTGCCCGCCCATGTCTTCGTGCCCGAGGTGGCGGGGCCCTCGAAGATCGCGCTGATCGAGCGGGCCGGGGCCACCTGCCACGTCGTCCCGGGGCTTTACGCGGACGCGCTGGAAGCGGCGCTGCGCCACGAGGCGGCGACCGGGGCGATGCAGGTCCACGCCTACGACACCGTGCCGACGGTGGCGGGGCAGGGCACCTGCATGGCGGAATGGGAGGCGCAGGGGCTCGAGGCGGATACCGTGCTGGTGGCCGTGGGCGGCGGCGGCCTGATCGCGGGGGCGCTGGCCTGGCTGGGCGACCGGCGGCGCGTGGTGGCGGTGGAGCCCGAGCAGTCGCGCGCGCTCGACGCGGCGCTGGAGGCGGGCGCGCCGGTGGACGTGGACGTCTCCGGGGTCGCCGCAAATGCGCTCGGCGCGCGGCGGATCGGGGACATCTGCTGGAGCCTCGCGCATGGCATGACGCGCGTCACGGTGCCGGATGCGGCCATCGTCGCGGCGCAGCGGATCCTCTGGCAGGAGGCGCGGCTTCTGGTGGAGCCCGCCGGGGCCTGCGCGCTCGCGGCCCTGACCTGCGGGGCCTGGGTGCCGGCGCCGGACGAGCGGGTGGCGGTGCTGGTCTGCGGTGCCAATCCCGCGCCCGACCCGCTATAGCCGGCTGAGCACCAGCCCGCCCGCGACCATCGCGAGCGCCAGCAGCCGCGTCGGCGTGATCGCCTGGACCGGGGCCGCGAAGGCGCCGAGCGCGTCGAGGACCAGGGCGGCGGTGAGTTGTCCCAGCACGATGGCGGCGATGGCCGTCAGCACGCCGATCGCGGGCACCGACCACAACATCGACCAGACCACGGCCGCTCCCAGAAACCCGCCCGCCCAGTAGACCGGCGGCATTGAGGACGCGCGCAGCAGCGCCGGCCCCTGCCCGAGGAGGAGCGCCAGCGCGAGCAGCGCCGCGAAACCCACACCGAAGGAGATCGCCGCCGCCGCCACCCCGCCGCCGATGCCGCGCCCGAGGGCCGCGTTGAGCGGCGCCTGCACGGCGAAGCCCACCCCCGCCACGAAGACGACGAGCACGGGGATCAGGATACCAGGGGAGGCGAGTGGCATGGGCGGTACTCCGGGGCGGGTGACAGGTCGGCGGGCGGCATTGCCCCGCCCAGGGCTGGGCGATAAGTATGGGCCAGTCAATTCCGCCCGCCATCCGAGGTTCCCGCCCCATGTCGAACGCACAGCTCGAAGCCGTCATCGAGGCCGCCTGGGAGGCGCGCGACGAGATCAGCCCGCAGACCACCGGCGAGACCCGCGAGGCCATCGAGGCGACGCTCGACGCGCTGGACGGGGGACATCTGCGCGTGGCCGAGAAGCGCGGCAACGACTGGCACGTCAACCAATGGGCCAAAAAGGCGGTGCTGCTGGGCTTTCGCCTGAAAGACATGGAACGCCACGAGGGCGGGCCACAGGGCGGCGGCTGGTGGGACAAGGTGGACAGCAAGTTCAACGGCTGGAACGCCGCCAAATGGGAGGCATCGGGCTTTCGCGCCGTGCCGAACTGCGTCGTGCGGCGCTCGGCCTACATCGCGCCGGGCGTCGTGCTGATGCCGTGCTTCGTCAACGTCGGGGCCTATGTGGACACGGGCACGATGGTCGATACCTGGGCCACGGTCGGCTCCTGCGCGCAGATTGGCAGGAACGTCCACCTGTCGGGCGGCGTCGGCATCGGCGGCGTGCTGGAGCCGATGCAGGCCGGTCCGACGATCATCGAGGACGATTGCTTCATCGGCGCGCGGTCGGAGGTGGTCGAGGGCTGCATCGTGCGGCAGGGCTCGGTGCTGGGCATGGGGGTGTTCATCGGCAGGTCCACCAAGATCGTCGACCGCGAGACCGGCGACGTGAGCTACGGCGAGGTGCCGCCCTATTCGGTGGTCGTGGCCGGGTCGCTGCCGTCGAAGAACGGCGTGCATCTCTACTGCGCGGTGATCGTGAAGCGGGTGGACGCGAAGACCCGGTCCAAGACCGCGATCAACGAGCTCTTGCGCGCCTGACGTTCATCCCGGCGGGCACCCCGGCGGTTGCTCGCGCGCGATCGCCCGCTCCTCCAGCGCGTCCATGTAGGCGATGGCGGCGCCTGTGCGCCCGAACCCCTTCCACAGCCCCCTGCGCCAGGCGCGCCTCGCCGAAGCCGGCTCCCACTGCAACCGCGCGCCCGCCAGCCAGGCGCGCAGCGCGGGCGGCAGATGGTCGTAGTCGGCCATCACGCGCTTGCGGTCGCGGGCTTCGGAGAGGGGCGGCGGGCGGGTCATGACCGTGAGTTGGCCTCCGTGGGCCGATCTGTCAAATCCCGGAACCGAAGGCGCGAGTGCGGCGTTTCACCGCTGCACAACAGGAATGGATATTGAGATGAGTGGAATCGGTTGGTTCATGGCGATCATCCTCGGCGGGATCGCCGGCTGGATCGCGGAAAAGATCATGAAGTCGGACATGGGTCTGCTCATGAACATCGTTCTGGGCATCGTCGGTGCCCTCGTCGCCAACTTCCTGCTCAGCCTCGTCCTCGGCGACACCGTGGGGGAAGGCAGTTGGCTGATCCAGCTTCTCGTCGCCGTCGTCGGCGCCTGCCTGCTGATCTGGATTGCGCGGCTGGTCAAGGGTCGCGGCTGAGCCGCCCGGCCTGTTCCGAACGTCGAACGCCGCTCCTTCGGGGCGGCGTTCCGCGTTTCGGGGACGGTTGACAGGCGGGGATGCGCGGCGGAGACCCGTGTCGATGACAGAGAAGAAGCCAAAGCGCCCGCACCACGTCTTCACCCTGCTCGTCGAGGTCGGCCGCAAGGCGGGGGACGGGCTGCCCGACGGATCCTCCGGGGCCGCGCTCATGTGCTACGCCTCGGGCGTCGACGAGGACGAGGCGGTGCGCGAGACCGTGGCCGTGCTCAAGACGGCCGACATGAACGTGCTGGAGGTGACGGGCTACGGCTCGCTCGAGGAGCGCGAGGCCGAAGGCCACGACATCGAGGAGGACGAGCGGGCGATGATGGCACGCGCGCTGGCCGAGAACTCGGTCGTCGTGGCGCAGTCGACCGTGTTCCGCGAGGGCGACGGGTGAGCGCCGATCCGGTCGCCGCGAAGGGGCGCGTGGATGCAGTCGACCTCACCGCCCGGCTGGTGCGCTGCCCCAGCGTCACGCCCGAGGAGGGCGGCGCGCTGGTCCTGCTGGAGGCGCTGCTGTCGAAGGCCGGGTTTGTCTGCACCCGCGTCGACCGTGGCGGCATCCGCAACCTCCACGCCCGCTGGGGCGACAAGGGCCACCCGCAGACCTTCGGCTTCAACGGCCATACCGATGTGGTGCCGGTCGGCGACGTCGCCGCCTGGACACACGACCCCTTCGGCGCCGTGATCGAGGACGGCTGGCTCTACGGCCGGGGGGCAACGGACATGAAATCGGGGGTCGCGGCCTTCGTGGCAGCCGCTGTCGATTTCGTGGCGGAGACGCCGCCCGACGGTGCGATCGTGCTGGCCATCACCGGCGACGAGGAGGCGGAGGGGGTCGACGGCACCGTAGCCCTTCTCGATTGGATGGCGGCCGAGGGCGAGCGGATGGACGTCTGCCTCGTGGGCGAGCCGACCTGCCCCGACCACATGGGCGAGATGATCAAGATCGGGCGGCGCGGGTCGATGTCGGCCTGGTTCACGGTCCGGGGCCGCCAGGGCCACTCCGCCTACCCCCATCGCGCGCTGAACCCGCTGCCCGCGATGGCGCGGCTCATGGCGGACCTGTCGGAGGCGGTGCTGGACGCGGGAACGGAGCACTTCGACGCCTCGACGCTGGCGGTCGTCACGATGGACACCGGCAACCCGGCCACCAACGTCATTCCCGCCGCCGGCCGTGCGACGGTCAACATCCGGTTCAACGACACGCACACCGGTGAAAGCCTCGCCGCCTGGCTGCGGGGCGCGGCGGACCGGATCGCAGCCTCGACGGGCGTGGAGATCGACATCGCCGTCAAGGTCTCGGGCGAGGCCTTCCTGACGCCGCCGGGGCGGCTGTCGGACCTCGTGGCCCGGGCCGTGCAGGTCGAGACGAACCGCCGACCGGACCTGTCGACCACCGGCGGCACCTCGGACGCCCGCTTCATCAGGGACCATTGCCCGGTAGTGGAGTTCGGCCTGGTCGGGCACCGGATGCACGCGATCGACGAGCGCGTGAGGGTGGAACAGATCGGCCAGCTCAAGGCGATCTACGGCCGTGTGCTGCGCGATTACTTCGCCTGACGACCGGGCGGGGCACAGGCCGGCGACGCGCCGCTCTCCGGTGGCATGGTCTTGTGGCTCCACACGACCGCTTCTGTCAGGCCGCGGGCAAAGCCAGATCCAGCGCGGCGCGATCCCGAGCGCCCTGCACGTTCCGTGGCAACCGCTCCCGGCCCCGCCATCGCGCGGCATGACCAGGCGATGTCCCGTTCGTCGGGCAGTTGGACGTGATGCCGATGAACGCACACTCAAACCGGAGCGGATGCCCGATGGCCCACCGGGCGCGGGCGGTCGCGGAAACTCCGCCTTGCGCAGCGCGGCGACCGCCCGCCTCAGACCAGATCGGCCATCCTGATCGGCAGTGCGCGCAGCCGCTTGCCGGTCGCGTGATGCACCGCGTTGGCGATCGCCGCCGCGGTGCCCACGATGCCCAGCTCTCCGATACCCTTCACCCCGAGCGGATTCACGTAATCGTCGCGCTCCTCGAGCATCTCGACCCGGATCTCCCGGATGTCGGCGTTCACCGGCACCAGATATTCGGCGATGTTGGCGTTGAGGAAGCGGCCGCGCGGCAGGTCGGTCTCCGTCACCTCGTGCAGCGCCGAGGAGATGCCCCAGACCATGCCGCCCATCAGCTGCGAATGCGCCGTCTTGCGGTTGAGCCAGGTTCCCGCCGCGAAAGCGCCATGCAGGCGCGCCACCCGGATCTCGTGCGTCCAGCGGTGCACCCGCACCTCCGCCATCTCCGCCCCGAAGGCGAACATCGCCATCTCGTCGGTGACCGGCCCCGCAAAGGCCGCGCCGCCTTGATAGTTCGCGCGGATCGCCTCGGCCCCCATCGACGGGTGGTGGTAGCGTCCTTCCGCCGCGACTTCGCCCTCCGGCGTCGCCGCCAGCGCCTCGACCAGCGGCTGCGACACGCCGTCCGGGCCGCGCAGCACGCCGTCCTCCAGCACGATCCGCGCCGGGTCGACGCCCGCCAGAGGCCCGTCCTTCATCGCGCTCACCTGACGCGCCACGCTGGCGGCAAGTTCCCTGCAGGCGACGTGGACCGCCGAGCCGGCGGAGGCCGCCGTCGTCGATCCGCCCGAAACCGGCGCCTGCGGGAAGGCAGCCTCGCCCATCATCACATCGCAGGCCTCCACCGGCAGGCCCAGCCGCGCGGCGGCGATCTGCGCGAAGATGGTATAGCTGCCCGTGCCGACGTCATGCGCGGCCAGTTCGACAAGCGCGTGGCCGCTTCCGTACATCCTCACCCGCGCGGCCGAGGGCGAGACATGGGTCGGATAGGTCGCCGTCGCGCAGCCGTATCCCACCAGCCAGTCGCCGTCGGTCATCGAGCCGGGTTCGACGGAGCGGTCCGCCCAGCCGAAGCTCCCGGAAACCGCGTCGTAGCTTTCGAGGAGCGACCGCGAGGAATACGGCACGTCCTTCACCGGATGCCGCTCCGGCTCGTTGATGCGGCGCAGCTCGACGGGATCCATGTCGAGCTTGATCGCCAGTTCGTCCATTGCCTGCTCGAGCGCGAAAAAGGTCTGCATCTCGGCCGGCGCCCGCATGAAGCCGCCCGAGTTGGTGTCGGTCCGCGACAGCCGCTCCTCGAGGTGGATGTTGGGGCAGGCATACATCGCCGCGGTGATCGCGGTGCCGGGGTTCGCGACATCCTCGAACTGCGGCGTCTGCCCGATCTGGACATGGCTGTAGGCGGTGAGCCGCCCGTCCGCCGCGGCCCCGAGCTTCACCCGCTGGAGGCTGGCGGGCCGGAAGGTTGCCACGGTATACATCTGCGGCCGCGAGACCAGCAGGCGCACCGGCGCGCCGACGCTCCGGGCAGCGGCGATGGTGAGCATCGTGTAGGTCGGGAGGCCGGCCTTCGAGCCGAAGGCCCCGCCCACGAAGGGCGAGATGACGCGAATCGACGTCTCCGGCAGGTCATAGGCCCTGGCGATGCCCGCGCGCAGGATGCGCACCGATTGCGACGGCATCCAGACGGTGAGACGGTCCCGCCGCCATTCCGCCGTCGCCGAGAACATCTCCATCGGATTCTGGTGCTGATAGGGCGTCGAATATTCGGCCTCGACGGCCTGCGCGGCCTCGGCGAACCCCGCGTCGAAGTCGCCGACGTCCGTGGTCATGTCCGACCCGTCGGGATTCTTGACGAAGCTGGTCTCCGAGGCATCCATCTCGATCCGCGGCTCGGCGGTGTCGAAGGTCGCCCGCACCAGTTGCGCGCCACGCCGCGCCGCCGCTGCCGTCTGCGCCACGACGTAGGCGATGGGCTGGCCGGCGTATTTGATCTCCGTCCCGCGCATCGGCCAGAAGCTCGTCATCCCGGCCCCGCCGGAATAGAAGCCCTTGAGCGTCCGGTAATCGGACAGCGTCTCGTGCGTGTAGACCGCGATCACGCCGGGCTCGGCCTCGGCGCGCGAGATGTCGAGGTTCGTCAGCGT
>JBBQDX010000174.1:0-9427 GCA_038320125.1 Rhodobacterales bacterium
GCGACCTTGAAACCGCAACGGCCATCGGCGCTTCACTCGATGGATAGCTCCGTGTCGACGGCCATTGCTCACGCCGCGCAAACACGCAAACCTCAACCCACGATTCCGGTCGCCAATGGATGAGCGACGGGGGTCACGTCAGTTCAACATGAACCGACCACCAAATCATGACCATCGGCCACATCTAAGCTGTTGATTTATTTAAGTGGAGAAATCGAAAAAATCGCCGGTTTGTCCATTCGACAACCAACTTGTGTCCATTCGAAATTCCGGGCTTTCGACCCTTCGACAGGCGGTCAAGTCACCTTCCATGAACATAGCTTATCGGTTCGATTCGCAAAAGAAAAAGGCCGCCAAGTTGGCGGCCTTCTTTTACGAGTCATCTGATTGTCTGGGCCTGAACCTCCTTGAAAGGAGCGGGCTATGCCAGTTCGAAGTCCGGAATGTCGTCCGCCCGATAGAAGGCGATACCGGTCTCAGCGTAATCGAGAGCCGGTCGGACACGAGCCTTCTTCAGATGCGTGATCGCGACGCGCTTCTGAACATCATACTGGGTGGCGAGGCGAGCTGCCGTTGTGAATTCGGACATGAAATCGGTCACGATCTTTTCGCTGAACCGGTAGATGCGATGCTGGCCGTTCCGACCTCCGATGACGACGGGATCGAGCCGCGGCCCGCTCCGACGTTCCGTCAGAGCCCACCCGGTAGCCTTCGGGATCTTCAGGCGCCCGAAAGCCGCCGTAGCCGACATTCCGACCAAGACAGCGCGTGATGCAGCGCGGACCTCACCGGGATCGACCAGGATCGCGGAATAACCCGTGCCGTCGAGCTTGGGCGCAGCCCAAGTCTGCCAGCGATATTCCCGGTCGAGGATGGGGATGTAGTCTTTACCTCAAGCTCCGCATTGTCCCGTCGTTCCGCTTCCAGATCGTCGAGGTACTTGAGAAACAGCAGCCATGAGGTCTGTTCAGCATAGTCGAGCTCTGACGCCAGCCCTTCGTCGTTGCGCAACACGCGGTCTATGTTGTTGAAAGCATTCTTGAACATGGCTGCCCCTGGGTTTTTTCAGAAGCATACGGACGGTGGGCGTTGGCAGCAATCGTGGAAGCGGCATCAATTAGCTGAGTTCATGCCTCCGGCTGATTGCAGGGCCGCCTCGATTCGTCCGATCGCATGCAGGCGTGCATGCGCGGGCATGTCCTTGATCATCTCTGGCGAGGCATCTTCAACCCCGCCCGAGCCGCTGCCCGGTAAGATCTGCCAGCCAAGCGCGATCAGCGCCTCCGTCGCATTCGCCCGCATCGCGCGCCGTTCCGCTGGTTCGGGCCAGAGGACGACGACGTAGGCGATTTCCTTTCTGTCTTTCTGATCGCGATGATAATCGACAACGAGCATCATGGTTTTTTCCGGATAGCGCTCCCGTAGCCAAATCGCGACGTCAGTGAGGTCCGAACACAGAATGTCCAAGAGTCTATCGGGATCTAACGTTGTTAGATACATGTCGGTCATCTCCTGGGCAGCCATGACCCGAACCTTGTGTCGATGACGAAGTCGACCATGCATCGGCACTGATAACGTGACCGCCTCCCCCAAACGGCATCTACATGCCGGGGTAGAACGGAGGTGTAGATTTTGTAATGTGCTCCGGCTACCAAACCAGGTTCATGACATGAATCCTATCACGCGGTTTGCCCCGCAGAGCCCTTGCGACCGCGCGAAGGCGCCGAATGGAAACGACTTGCTTGTCAAATGGACATCTGGGCGGTTGAAATGGCCACGATTTGGTGGTCGGTTCATCACAACCAAATGGCGGCCCCTAACCGCACTTGGAAAAGCCGCAGCTCGCGCAGGTGGCGCAGCCTTCGGCCATGTGGACCTCGAAGCTGCCGCAGTTCGGGCAGGCCGGGCCGGGGGGCGCGACGGGCCGGGTTGCGGCGGCCGCCGCCATCGGGTCGGTTGGGTCCATCCGCAGGCCCATGCCCTCGCCCGCAAGGAACCCTATCGCCACCATGTGCCGCTCGATCACGCCGCCGATGGCCGCGAGGATCGAGGGGATGTATTTGCCCTGGACCCAGGCCCCGCCGCGCGGGTCGAACACCGCTTTCAGCTCCTCGACCACGAAGGACAGGTCGCCACCGCGCCGGAACACCGCCGAGATCATCCGGGTCAGCGCAACCGTCCATGCAAAGTGCTCCATGTTCTTGGAGTTCACGAAGATCTCGAAGGGCCGGCGCTGGCCTTCCAGTTCGATGTCATTGATCGTGATGTAGAGCGCATGCTCGGATTGCGGCCACTTGATCTTGTAGGTCTGCCCGGTCAGGCGCGGCGGTCGGTCGATGGGGTCGGAAAGTTGGGCGATGCCGGTTCCGGGCGCGGTCCGCGGCGTCGCGTCGAGGGACAGCACCGACCCCGTGACATCGTTGGGCCGATAGGTCGTGCAGCCCTTGCAGCCCGTGTCCCAGGCCCGCCGGTAGACGTGCTTGAAGGCGTCGAAGCCGATGTCTGGGGGAGCGTTGATCGTCTTCGAGATCGAGCTGTCGATCCAGACCTGCGCCGCAGCCTGCATCGCCACGTGATCCCCGGGCGCGAGGTCGGCGACGGCCACGAAGGCGTCCGGCAGGGGCGCATCGCCGTGCAGCCTGCGCCATTCGGCGACGGCATGGTCCTGCACGGTCTCCTCCGTCCGGCTGCCATCGGGTTGCAGCACCTTGCGGGTGTATTCATGGGCGAAGATCGGCTCGATGCCGCTCGACACGTTGCCCGCGAGCAGGCTGATCGTGCCGGTGGGGGCAATCGAGGTGAGAAGCGCGTTGCGCAGCCCGTGCTCCGCGATGAGCGCGCGGGTCTCGGGGCAGAGCCGCCGGACCATCGGCGCATCGAGGATCGCGTCGCGGTCGAAGAGGGGAAACGCGCCCTTCTCGGCGGCCAGCCGGGCGGAGGCGGCATAGGCCGCGTTGGCGACGGTCTCCAGCCAGCCGCCCGTGGCCGCCACAGCTTCCGCCGAGCCGTAGCGCAGCCCGCACATCGCCAGCGCATCGGCCAGCCCGGTGACCCCCAGCCCGATCCGCCGCTTGGTCCGCGCCTCCTCGGCCTGCTGGGGCAGCGGGAAGCGGCTGGCGTCGACCACGTTGTCCATCATGCGGATGGCCGTCTCGGTCAGCTCGGCTAGTTCGTCCGGCTCGATCCGCGCGTCTTCGGTGAAGGCCCCCTGCACCAGCCGCGCAAGGTTCAGCGAGCCGAGAAGGCACGCCCCGTAAGGCGGCAGCGGTTGCTCGCCGCAGGGGTTGGTCGCGGCGATGGTCTCGGCGTAGGCGAGGTTGTTGGCGGCGTTGATGCGGTCGATGAAGATGACGCCCGGCTCGGCATAATCGTATGTCGCCCGCATGATCGCGTCCCACAGGTCGCGCGCGCGGATCGTGCGGAAGGTCCGCCCGGCGAAGACGAGCGGCCAGTCCGCGTCGGCCTCCACCGCTGCCATGAACGGATCGGTGACGAGGACCGAGAGGTTGAACATCCGCAACCGTGCGGGGTCGGACTTGGCGGCGACGAAGGCCTCGATATCGGGGTGATCGCAGCGCAGCGTCGCCATCATCGCGCCCCGCCGGGAACCCGCCGACATGATCGTGCGGCACATCGCGTCCCAGACATCCATGAACGACAGCGGCCCGGAGGCATCTGCCGCAACCCCTGCCACGGCGGCCCCCTTCGGCCGCAGGGTGGAGAAGTCGTAGCCGATCCCGCCGCCCTGCTGCAGCGTCAGCGCGGCCTCGCGCAGGGCGGCGAAGATGCCGGCCATGCTGTCCTCGATCGTGCCCATCACGAAGCAGTTGAAGAGCGTCACGGACCGGCCGGTGCCCGCCCCGGCGACGATGCGGCCCGCGGGCAGGAAGCGGAAGCCGTCGAGCGCGGCGCGAAAGACCGGCGTCCACGCCGCCGGATCGGCTTCGGGCGCCGCGAGCGCTTCGGCGATGCGGTCCCATGTCGCGCCGATATCGGCATCGATCGGCGTTCCATCCGCCGCCTTCAGCCGGTACTTCATGTCCCAGATCTGTTCGGCGATGGCCGCGGTGAAATCGGACATGGAGCGATCATCCTCTAGGGCTGGTTGCGCGCGCGGGTCTGGGGGCTAGATATACCCAAGGTTCCGGGGGATTCACATGATCAATCTGCTCAAGCTCAGCGTCGGGACCGAGTCGATCGAGACACTGGCGGCTTGGCAGGCGAGCCCCCGCGCAAAGGGGCCGGACGGCGCACCCCGGCACGTCACCCGCATGTGGCCCAGGCGCGCGGCGGAGGTGCTCGACGGCGGCTCCGTCTACTGGGTCGTGAAGGGCGCGGTGATGTGTCGCCAGCGGATCCTGCGGTTCGACGAGGTGGTGCGGGAGGACGGGATCCTGCGCTGCGGCCTCGTCCTGGACCGGGGGCTGGTGCCGGTGGTGCCGACGCCCAGACGCCCGTTCCAGGGCTGGCGCTACCTCATGCCCGAGGATGCGCCGCAGGACATGGATCCGGCGCGGGTGTCCGAAGGGGCGCTGCCGGCGGCACTGTCGGTGGCACTGGCCGAGATGGGCGTGCTCTGATCCGGGCGGGGAGGGGGGCGCTGCCCCCGGCCCTATGGGCCGCCCCCGGGATATTTCGGGAGCAAAGACGGGACGCCGCCGGCAGAGGTCGGGAACGGGCCACGACAGGTCGGGCCGGGGTGTCGCGCGGGGACGGATTTGGGCAGAAAGGCCGCAGCGCATCGAAGGGCCCCCCGTGATGAAAACCCAGGTCAAATCCCTCGTCGTCGGCGGCGGCGCCGTCGGAACCGGCATCGCCCATGCGCTCGCCAAGGCGGGCTGGGACACGATGCTGCTTGAGCGCGACGAACTGACCTCCGGCTCGACCTGGCACGCGGCCGGCCTGCTGCCCTATTTCAACATGGGCTACGCGACGAGCCACATCCACGACCATTCGATCCGGTTCTACAAGACGCTGGAGCCGGAGACCGGCCTCAATCCCGGCTTCTCCGTCGTCGGCAACCTGCGGATGGCGCAGACGCGAGAGAGGATGGACGAATACGAGCTTTACGCCTCGCTGGCGGAGACCATCGGCATCCCGCACGAGTTCCTCACCGCGGCGCAGATCAGGGAGCGCTATCCCCTGATCCGCACCGAGGATCTCGTGGGCGCGATCCTCCACCCCACCGACGGCTACATCAATCCCGCCGACGTCACGATGGCGATGGCCAAGGGCGCGCGCCAGCATGGGGCGGTCATCGAGCGGCGCTGGCAGGTGGACGGCTACGCCTGGCGCGGCGACCACTGGGACGTGACGGCCACCAGGATGGGGGAGAAGGGCGGCAACCTGGTGGCTTCCGACGAGCAGGTGGTGATCTCCGCCGAGCACGTCGTGACGGCCACCGGCAACCATGCGCAGCGCACGGCCCGGCTTCTGGGCATCAAGACGCCCGCCGTGGTCGTCGAACACCAGTACATCGTGACCGAGCCCGACCCGGCGCTGGTCGAATGGCGCAAGTCGAACCCGCAGCACCCGGTGCTGCGCGACGCCGACGCCAAGTGGTACGTGCGCGAGGAGCGGGGCGGTTGGATCCTGGGTCCCTATGAGAGGAACGCGCCGGCCCGGTTCCCCTACGAGGTGCCCGACAGCTTCCGCGCCGACCTCTTCCCCCTCGATCTGGAGCGCATCGAGGAAGAGTACATGTCCTTCATCCACCGCATCCCCTCGTCGGAGAATGCGGGTCTCAAGGACGACTACAACGGTCCGATCTGCTACACTCCCGACGGCAACCCGCTGGTGGGCCCGGCCCCCGGCCTGCGCAACATGTGGCTGGCCGAAGGGTTCAGCTTCGGCATCACGGCGGCGGGTGGCACCGGGCACTATCTCGCGCAGCTGATGACGCAAGGCGAGGCCGAGATCGACATGGCCTCCCTCGACCCGCGCCGCTTCGGGCGCTGGACGACGACCGAATACGCCATGCGCAAGAACGAGGAGTGCTACGACCATGTCTTCGTCCTGCACCACCCCGACGAGGAGCGGCCCGCCTGCCGCCCGCTCAAGACCGCGCCGTCCTACGACCGCATGAAGGCGCGCGGCGCCCAGTTCGGCTGCGTCAACGGCTGGGAGCGTCCGAACTACTTCGGCCCGCAGGGCGCGCCGCAGGATTTCGACCACGACACCCGCAGCTTCCGGCGCGGCGGCTGGTGGCAATACGCCGTGGACGAGGCCAGCGCCTTGCGCGAGCGCGTCGGCCTGATCGACGCCACCGCCTTCACCAAGCACCGGCTGCGCGGGCCGGGGGCGGCAGCGTTCCTCGACTGGTTCACCACCAACAGGCTGCCGAAGGTGGGGCGCATCAACCTCACCTACGCGCTGACGGAGGCCGGGACGACCCGCACCGAATACACCATCGTGCGGCTGGCGGAGGACTCGTTCTACCTCGTTTCCGCCGGCGCCTGGCAGAGCTACGACAGCGACTTCCTCGCCAAGGCCATAGAGGAGAGACAGGCCGAATTCGGGCCGATGTGGCTTGAGGATTGCACCGGCGCCACGGGCGTCTTCGCGCTGGCGGGGCCGCAGGCGCGCAGTGTGATGCGCGAACTGATCGTGGCGCCGGACCCGACCTTCGCGCTCTCCAACAAGGGCTTCCCCTGGCTCTCGTCGCGGCCCATCGAGCTGAAGATGGCCCCCGTCAACGCCATCCGCGTGGCCTATACCGGCGAGCTGGGGTGGGAGCTGCATCACCCGATGGAGATGCAGAACTACCTCTTCGACCGGCTGATGGAGGCGGGCGAGCCGCACGGGCTGAAGCTCGTCGGCGCGCGGGCGCAGAACTGGCTGCGGCAGGAGAAGTCCTACCGCGCCTTCGGCACCGAGCTCGGCCGCGACGCGACGCCGCTGGAAGCCGGGCTGGACCGCTTCGTAGATCTGACGAAGGACTTCCAAGGCAAGGCGGCGATGGAGGCCCTCGGCATCCGCTCGAAATGCGTGACGGTGCTGATCGACGGCCCGCCCGACGCCGATCCTTGGGGCCGTGAGGCGCTGCTCTCGGGCGGCGCGAAGGTCGGGCGGCTCACCTCGGGAGGCTACTCGGTCGCTTTCAACAGGAGCATCGGCATGGGCTACGTCCGCCCCGACCTTGCAGCCCCCGGCACGAAGCTCAAGGTGCGGATGCAACGCCAGCTCTGGGACGCGGAAGTGACCGAGGACAGCCCCTACGACCCGACCAACGCGCGGATCCGTGTCGACGGCTAGGACCGCCCTTCGCCAGACGGTCCTCTGCACGCTCGCCTTCGCGGCGGGCGCGCTGGCGCATCGGGCGATCACCCCGGTCACCCCGCTCGACGTCCATATCAGCGGCGACGGCGCCGCGCAGATTGCCCGGGCGGTCTTCACCTGGCCCGGCCCCGCGCGCGCCGCCGATCCCGGCACGGCGGCGATGGAGGTGGTGGCCTTTCGACGCTGGCAGAACGTCGAGACGATGAGCGACCTGATGGCGGTCTGCGGGTCGGCCTGCGACGACGCCGCCCCCGTGATCCTGCTGCGGAGACCGTCGCCGGCAGGACTGACGAAGGTGCTGTTCATCGACCTTGGCGCGCTGGGGGCGGGGCGGGCGCTCGACGGTGGCGTGCCGATGGACGGCGCGACGGTCGCCTGCATCGCCGCGCTGATCGACCGGCACCTCGACGATCGCGCGCAGGCGGACCCCACCTGCGGGACGCTGCCGGAAATCGAGGCGTTCCGTCCCCGGTTGCGGTGGCCGCGCGCCCTATAGCCGGGGGGCGGGGCCGAGGGGCATCGAGCCCAGCGTCATCTCCCCGTCCGCGAGAACGAGATCGAGCGTCACGATACCGTCGCCGTCCGCCAGGCCGCCGAGGCCCGCCGACAGCAGTGGCAGCCGCCGTTCGTCTACGAGGCCCAGCCCGACCGCGAGGCGCAGCACCTGCCGCCAGCCCTCCGCCCGAACCGTCAGGACCCCCTCCGGCGTGCCGTCGGCCGCAACGTCGAGCCGCCCCTCGACGGTCAGGCGCACCTCGCCCCAGGCCAGCGCCGCATCCCGGATCTCCAGGGCTTCCACCTGCGGTGAATGCCCGGCGCCGACGGCATCGGTCAGCACGACCTGCGCATCCGCCGTCACGGTGCCGAGGACGGCCGGAAGGACATCGCCCGGGTCGACCAGCGCCCGCAGGGCGGGCGAGAGCGCCAAGCCCGAGAGCGCGACGGCGACATCGTGCACCGCGTCCGACCCGGCCTGCCGGGTGGCGACCTGACCCGCCTCGATCGTCACGCCGAGGTCGCCGGCGGAGACCGCCACGACCTCGCCGGTCAGCGTGGAGCGCCTCAGCACTGGCTCAGACAGGCCGCTGCCGATGATCGAGCCGCGCAGGTCGGCGGACGTCACGTCGATGCGGCCGCGCGGCGTTTCGAACGCCATTTCGTGCGGGGCGACGGCGATCAGGTGGTGCGGCCGGTAGGACAGCGCGAAGACCTGAAAGAAGGGGGCCGAGAAGGCGGCGGCCGCGTCGGGCGTCGCCACCCGCGGCGCCTCCACCGTCGTGTCGAAACGGTTCGGAAAGCCGCTGATCGACAGGTCGTCGTAGGCGATCCGCCAGCCCTCCGCTCGCAGGGTCTCGACCCCCGCCCGGGTGGCGCGCAGCACCAGTGTCGAGCCGACCAGCCACCAGCCGCTCCAGAGGACCGCCGCCGCCGTCACCAGTGCAATCAGCCATCGGATCACGGCGCGCCCCTTTCGATCTCTCCGCGCTCCGTCTATCCGGGGCCCACACGGCTGCAAAGCCGCGATCGAAAGGCACCGGCTGCGAAGCCGCGACGCGACGGGGGGCTGATGGAGACTTCAGACGATACCAAAGACCTCTGGGTCTTCGCCTACGGGTCGCTTGTCTGGAATCCCGGCATCGCCGTGGCCGAGAGCCGCAAGGCGGTGCTGCACGACTACCGCCGCCGCTTCTGCATGTGGTCGATCCACCACCGCGGCAGCGAGGAGGACCCGGGGCTCGTGCTGGCGCTGGAACCGCATGCCGGCGGCACCTGCACCGGCCTTGCCCTGCGCGCCGTCGACCCGGTCGCGGCGCTGGCGGAACTGCGCGCCCGCGAGCTGATCTCCTCGGCCTACGAGGAGCGCCGCGTCACGCTGCAGTCCGACGCCGGCCACGCCCCCGAAGCGATCGCCGCCACCGCCTACGTCATCGACACCGCGCATGGCCAATACACGCCCCACCTCACGCTCGAGGAGCAGGCGCGCGTCATCGCCCATGCCCAGGGCGGGCGCGGACCCAACCACGAATACCTCAGCCGCACGGCAGAGGGCCTCGCAGCCCTCGACATCGCGGATGCCGACATGGATTG
This sequence comes from Rhodobacterales bacterium, assembly GCA_038320125.1. GTDB lineage: Bacteria > Pseudomonadota > Alphaproteobacteria > Rhodobacterales > Rhodobacteraceae > Jannaschia. The sequence goes on from JBBQDX010000174.1 coordinate 9,367, forward strand.
GCTGGTCGCCCGGGTGCAACAGATCAGGGCCGCCGCCGGAGCGCTCCTTGTGGGCAAACCG
>JBBQDX010000175.1:0-9400 GCA_038320125.1 Rhodobacterales bacterium
AACGCTCAGCCAGCTCCGTGACCGAAGCTTGCGATCGCTGTATCGCCGCTCGGACGGCGTGCGTGGTCTTGGCGCTGCCATGCAGTATCTGTCCCATGGAGCATCCTTCTCGGCCGCTGTCGGCAGAATGCCACCACACCAAGGGACTGAACACCTAGCCGAATGCCGCGAGCTGGCGCAAGATTGCATCATCACGAGGCATGAGAGCTACTCCGCCAAGAACCGGGTGAATCGCGGCCGCGACAGTTTCTTGCGGGATCCGACCGGCCCGTCCCCCGAAGTCCCCTGCAACTGGACCACGTTCCCTGGCCGATCGAGGCCGATGATGCTGACTTCGCGGGTGGATGCATTCTCCTGTCCTTGGAGATCGCAAACTTGGCGCATCGCTGTTGTGTCGGGGGCGAGCGGCACCCGCCCCATATTCACCACGAATCTTCGATATTATAGAAATCTGGCTCGGAGCGCCCATCCGCCGGCTGCTCTTCGGAGGCGACTGTCGTAGGGCCCGCTACCGTCATCGCAAGGTCCAACCGGTGGACCGGACGCTCAGACCTTGCGCTACCCTTCGAGTGGCCAGATCAGCGGGATCACAAGTACGGTGACTGCACCGACAATGATGTTCATCGGCACGCCGATCCTTACGAAGTCGAGGAAGCGATAGCCGCCGGCGCTGTAGACGAGGGTATTCGTCTGATAGCCGATCGGCGTCGCGAAGCTGGCGCTCGCGCCGAACATCACCGCGACGACGAAGGGACGGGGGTCGAGGCCAAGCTGGATCGCCACGCCGGCAGCGATAGGCGCCATCAGAACCGCGACGGCGTTGTTGGTCACCAGTTCCGTCAGGATCGAGGTCAGCGCATAGACGATGACGAGCGCCAAGATCGGTTGCGCGGTCGCAAGCAACGGCGACACCGCCTCGACGATCACCACGAGAGCCCCGGACTTTTCCAGCGCGCTCCCCAGGGTCAGCATGGACACGATCAACAGCAGCAGGCGGCCGTCGATGGCTCCGATGCCCTCGTCCGCATCGATGCACCTTGTCAGGAACACGATCGCAACTCCGACAAGGGCGAGCGTCAGGATCGGTGCGATGTTCAGGGCTGCCAGCAGAACCACGGCCGCCATCGTGCCGATGGCAATCGGTGCTTTCGACCGACGATAGGCCCGAGAGCTGACCGGCGACAGCATGATGAGGCGCTCCTCATCGACGAGGCGCGCTATGTCGTCCGGAGTTCCATCCAGCAGGAGGGTGTCGCCGACGGCGAGGCGCATCATGGAAAGACGCATGTCGAGCGCCGTGCCGCTTCGGTGCAGCGCCATCGGATAGACGCCGAACCGCCGCCGCCAGTGCAGACGGCCGATCATTCTGTGGAGTGCCCGGGTGTTCGGACCGACCATGACCTCGACGACGGAGGTGCGCCGGGCCGTCGATGGCTCCGTGCCGGCGATCGCCTTGCCCGCCGCCGTGCCATCGCGGAACCCCATGAGCTCCGCCTCCCGGGTGGCCAGCACGACGATGTCGCCAACATCGAGAAGGGTGTCGTCCAGCGTCTGACGATAGGAAACATCGCCACGGACGAGATCGACCACCCGGCTGCCCCCCTTGCCGAAGGCATCGATCTTCGCGGGCGGGGTGCCGATCAGCGGCGACCCGGCGGGTATGAACAATTCGACCAGCCACCGCCGCTGATCGCGATCGAGCAGACTGGATCCGACGGTCTGGCGGACCGGCAGGAAACGCGGCGCCGCGATCGCAAGAAAAACGGCGCCGACGACCGCGACGACGATGCCGAGGGGGGCAATCTCGAAGACCCCGAAGGGCGTCAGCCCGAGATCGCGGGCGACTCCGTCGACCAGAAGGTTCGTCGATGTGCCGATGAGCGAACAGGTTCCGCCGAGGATGACCATATATGACAGGGGGATCAGCAGGTGGGACGCCGCGACCTTCATCTCGCGCGCGAGCGTCATGACGACCGGGATCAGCACCATGACGACCGGCGTGTTGTTCATGAAGGCCGAAGCGACGGCAGCGGAGGCAAAGAACAATCCGATCGTCAGCTTCGGATGGGTCGACGAATAGCGACCGAGGAGGTCGCTGACGCTCTCGAGAAAGCCAGTCCTCACCAATGCCGCGCTCAGGACGAACATCGCTCCGATCGTCGCCGGTGCCGGATTGGCAAGCGATGCAAGGACATCGTCAGGTCCGACAAGACCGATCGCGAGCGCCGCGACGGCGCCGCAGAACGCGACAATCTCGGGCGGCTGGATTTCCAGCGCGAAGGCGATGAAAACCGCCAGAAGCAGCAAGACGGAAGTGTAGGGGGCCAGAGCAATCAGATCGAATGGCATGGTGTGGCCTCACTCCCAGCGCAGGTGATGTGGGGATGCCGCAACCCTTCGACACCCGTGCATCGCCCCGGTGCCTTCATGTCGAGATCACGGATTGAACGAAGAAGATCATTCCCTTCAACAAGGCAACGACGACGCCGGACACCAGGCCGAGCCCGGCGATTCCGATCAGCGTCCCGGCAATCGCCGCAACCCCATCCCGTTCGAGAACGGCCAGCGCAAGAACTGCGATGGCCAGTCCCGGAATGCTGTTCCCGAACGGAACGGGCAGAAACAGGATGACGGCGAGGACGAACGCGATGAAGCCGATGACGCGCTCGCCGCGCCCGCCCGTCAACCAGGCCAGCCGGGGACCGACCAGACGCTCCACCCGTCGGAGCGCCGGCAAGACACGCAGAAGCATCTTCGCGAAATCGCAGCGTCGAAAGGATCTGCTGCGCATGACCTCGGGCAGCCACGGTTGTTCGCGCCCTCGCATCAGTTGCCAGGACAGGAAGAGCAGAGGCGCACCGAGAACGGCAGAGATGCCGGGGATCGCGATGGGGAGGGAGACGGGCACTGCAAAGATGAAAAGCAATGCCCCGAAGGCGCGGTTTCCGAAGCCCTCGATCAGATGGCCAAGGGAAATGCGCTCGTCGGCTCCGGCAGGAGCATCTGCGATCTCCTGAAATATGTCGGACAGTCGCCGCGGTTTGCGATCGTCGTCCGGACCGGGAGCACTTTGGCCCAGGGTGGGATCGGGGGTCTTGGTTTGCGGGCGCATCAGCGTCTCATCTCGGGCGAGTTTTCAGGCGCTGTCATGCGAATTGCACCGGGAGCGCGGCTGCGCCCGGCGCGGGCTCCGCGTGGTTCTCTTGTGGTAGCGTCTGGCCAATCTTCACCGCCGGGGTTCTCCTGGCGAGCGGGGCGGGGCGGGGACGGGCACTGACACTAACGACGATGATGCTGTAGGCGTCACCACGTCGGCAATCGTCGGCCCCGCGAAACCGGCGACGGCTGGCCCGCCCCGGATCGCCACCGGCTTGAGCGCCGCCGGCGTTGTGCCCGAGGGGAGAATGCAGCGCGCCATTGCCGGGCTGAAATTGCGGTCGATCACGCCGGCCGGCGGCACCGGTGCGTCCGAACGCAGCCTCTTCCGCATGCCTTGGTAGAAGCCAATACCAAGATCTCCACCCGGCAATCTTGGCGCGCCCACCGCCTCGAGCGACAGGGCCGCCGAAGCTGCCGGCACCGCCCTGCCCCTCCGCATGAACGAGAACGCGCCGGGCGCGGCCTCCCCGCTGATCAGCGGGTCGATGGCCAGCAGGGCGGGTCTGCGGCGGCGCGGCAGAGCCTCCATTCCCGCTGTGCGGACGGTCCCCGAAGTCATGTTCCGGGCGCGCATTTTGGTCGCAAGCATTTCGCGCAACTCCCGCGACCGCGACCGCGCACGACCGTCGCGGTCCACGGCGAGCGGCAGAAGCGCGCCGTTCTGGGCGTCGAGACCAGGTGGAACGGTCGGGCCGGGCGCCCCGTTTGGCGACGCGCCACGAAGAGTCGCGAGGGGGAACGTTCGGCAGGGCCGTCGCCGCTGCCGGAAGCAGCAGGACGACACAGGTCGTCACGACCCATGCTGGTCGGCGCATGCTCAATATCCATTCTTGCCTGAGGAATCAGTGTGACGAAGACGGGTCAGACCGCAGGCGGTCCCCTTGCCGGAGGCAGGATGTGGATCGTGGCGGGCAGGAAAAACGGATGCAGCGCAGGCGATATTGCCGCCGCAGAGGCGCGGTGCAGTGGCCCAATGGCAGCATCTGGCACCAACGTGTCCGGCAAGGGGTCGCCGGCGGGATGCGTGCGGAGCAGGTGCCGCTGCTCGGGGAGGATACCCTGGGCCAACTCGACGTCGATCTGGGCACCAAGGCCGGCAGTGGTCATCGCAAGCGGACGACTCTGGGACACGCCAAGCAGCACGAGCGTCAGCACGACAAGAAGCCGGGACAGGACCGCGCCGGGCCCTCTCACATCGTGCTTCGGCGCATGCGTCATCCCTGTGCGGCCCAGACGTAGGCGACATAGCCTGCCAGCATTGCCACACCGATCCCGCGCCCGATCACCTGACGGGTCAGCAGGAGTGCGGTAAGGAGAAGCGAAAGGCCGATCATCACGGGCAGATCGAAGGTCAGGAACCGCGAGGCGACCGGGATCGGCGCAATCAGCGCGGTCACGCCCAGAATGCCCAGCACGTTGAAGATGTTCGACCCGACGATGTTGCCGATGGCGATCTCGGACTGACGGCGGAATGCGGCAATCAGCGATGTCGCCAGTTCCGGCAGCGATGTTCCGACGGCGACGATGGTCAGGCCGATGAAGGCTTCCGTTATGCCGTAGCCGCGGGCGATGGAGACGGCGCCGTCCACCAGAAACCGCGCTCCGGCCATCAGGGCGACCAGACCGCCGATGACCCACAGGACCGACACGAGCGTGGAGGCGGGTGCTGGCATGTCGACATCTTCCGCCGCCGCCTCGCCGGGCTGGCGGTAGGCCCAGATCAGATACCCCGCGAGGCCCGCGACCAGCACCGACCCTGACACCCGCCCCATCTGCGCCATGGCGAACATGGGCACCAGCACGAGCGCCGCGGCCACCATCACGGCCGTGTCGCGGCGCAAGGTCGCCCCCATGACCCTGATCGGCCAGACCAGCGCCGACAGGCCGACGATCAGCAGGATGTTGGCGATGTTCGAACCGATGATGTTGCCAAGCGCGATGTCCGGAACCCCGCGCCACGCGGCATCGACCGAGACGAGAAGCTCCGGCGTCGACGTGCCGAAGCCGACCACCGTCAGCCCGATCAGCAACGGCGGGATGGCCATGCGCCGGGCGATGCCAACGCTTCCCCGCACCAGGGCCTCGCCCCCCAGGAACAGGCCGATCAGCCCCGCAACGAGATAGACATAATCCACTTCGACAGCCCTCGCGGGCAGTTGATCCACCCCGGACACGTCACTGTGCGTTCCAGCGAGGGGCTGCAAGATACTCCGTGAATTATCCTTGCGAGGTGAGCCGTCCAAGGTAGCCCCGCCAGAGCCCTTGCGCTTGCGTTAACTGGAGGCGACATCACCGGGTCGATTTCCGGACGGACATGCCCGCCTTTCGATCGGCGGAACGCATCGGGCGCGATTTACTCCCGGGACGGAGTATGGTGCGGTGACCGGCATGGTCTCATCGTCGATACGCGCAGCGACAGCCGATGACTCGGGCAGTCCGATCTTGCACGGCTACTTCGATGACCGCCGGGCAAAGGTGGACGGGTTCGTGGCGCGGCATTTCACCTGGCCGGGAACGCTTCGGCTTCACGGGGCGGCCCTGGGCTGGGACATTCTCCGGGCACCGCTCAACGTCGCCCTGTCGCCGATCCTCGTGCTGACCCGCATCGCTGCGCATTTTTGCCGCCGCGCGGGCTGGCGTGGCAGTGCCGATTGGCTGACACGGCGGAGGATCCTGGTGCGCACCGCTGTCGCGCGGCGCGTCGAGGTTCTGATCGTGACCGATCTGTTGGAACTGCCCCTCGACGGGGGTGCTGCCGCACGCGACCCATCCGCGCTGGTCCGCGCGGTCCTCGCCGCGCCGCAGTTCCGCGAGATGATCCGCACCCGCGCGAGCGCTGCCGAGGCAGAAGCTCTGGGCCAGCGGATTGCGGGCGCTCTCGGCGAGTATGCCAGCACCCGTTCGGCCGTCGCGGAGATGACCACCGCCTTCTGCGCGATCGTCTTCGGCGCGCTGGTCTTTCAGGCGCTTACGCCGGGCCTGATCTCGATGGCACCGGGCCTCGCGGATGCCATGGCCCGCACCAACGCGATCGCGACGTTTCCGCTGGGCCAGACGCTCGGCGGGATGTGGTACGGTGTGTTCGCGGCGGATGCTTCCCCGTGGCTGGTGGGGGTTTCCGTGGCGGGGATGGTGATGATCGGCTCCGTCTTCGCCGCCTTCGCGGGCGTCATCGCCGACCCTGTCCAAAGCCGTCTCGGCATCCACCGCCGCCGCCTCGGGCGCCTTCTCGACACGCTGGAGGTGGAGTTCCTCGGGCGCGGAGACCGGCCCTTCGCCGCGCGAGAGCATCTCTATGCCAGGGTCTTGGATCTGTGGGACGCCGCCGCGAGCGCCGTCCGGATGTTCCGGAACTGACGGGTCACACACCGCGCGGTCCAGAGTTGCACGACGCGCGACGGTATAGCGGCCCAATCAAACCAATGACCGGAGCATCCGGCGAGAGTTGAAAAGAATGTTCCTCGAGATTGCGATCGTCAATCTGATGACGTTGATCAACGGCCTTCTGGCGATGTCGGAACTGGCCATCGTCTCGGCGCGGCCCGCGCGGCTGAAGATGCTGGCCGACAAGGGCAGCAGCGGGGCTGCGACGGCCATCCGGCTGGCCGAGGACCCCGGTCGATTCCTGTCCAGCGTCCAGATCGGCATCACGCTGGTCGGAATCCTTGCCGGCGCCTTCTCCGGCGCGACGCTGGGCGCGCGTCTGCCAGCAGGCCTCATCGACGCCGGCATCGCGCCCGCTTTCGCGCAGCCGGTCGGTCTGGGGTCGGTGGTGGTCGCCATTATCTGTCTGTCGCTGATCGTGGGCGAACTGGTGCCCAAGCAGATTGCGCTGCGCGCGCCGGAACAGGTCGCCGCCCGCGTGGCTCCGATGATGCGGATCATCGCCCGCGTTGCCGCCCCGCTGATCCGGGTCCTCGACCGGTCGGGCAAGCTGGTGCTGGGTCTGCGTGGGCAGTCGGAGGCGCAATCGCGCGAGGTGAGTGACGAGGAGGTTCGTCTGATCGTCTCCGAGGCCGAGAGCTCGGGCGCCATGAAGCGGGCTGAAAGCCGGATGATCGCCGGCGTCATGTGGATCGCGGATCGGACGGCACGTGGACTGATGACCCCCCGGCACGAGGTCGAGACGCTGCATGTGAGCAGCGACAAGGCGGCGCTCTTCCAGCAATTGCATGACCTCAGCCGGTCCAGGTTGCCGGTCTGGGAGAGTGACGTCGACAACATCATCGGCGTGCTGATGACCCGCGACATCCTCGCACCCGCGCTGATGAACGAGCCTTTCGATCTGCGCGCCCTGCTGCGCGAGGCACCCGTGGTCCGCGACGGACAAAGTGCGTTGGAAGTCGTGGATCGCCCGCACACGGCACCCGCGCACATGGAACTGGTCTACGACGAGTAAGGCATCCTGGAGGGGATCATAACGCCGATGGACGTGCTCGAGGTCATCGCCGGCGATTTTCCGGACGACGCCACGGACGAACCCAAGGTCGTCAACCGGGCGGATGGATCATTCCTGATCGCCGGCTGGATGCCGGTGGACGAGTTCGCGGACCTGCTTTCGTTGGAAATCGACAAGGATCGCGACTTCGAGACGGTCGCGGGTCTGGTTCTCGACGAGGTCGGCTATCTGCCGGAGGTCGGCCAGCGACTGGAGTTGCAGGGCTGGACCATCGAGGTCGTCGATCTGGACGGGCGGCGGATCGACAAGCTTCTGGTCCTACGCGCGACTTGAGATTATGAATGATGCTGTGGTCCACGGGTCCGACGCGCGTGACGACAAGCCCGACGAGCGCAGGGTGCCGGTAAGGGTGGCGACGCGGCGCGGCAGGACTGCGGCGAGGCGGTTCCGCATCGGGCCAAGCAGCCCTTGCATGACCCGACCGAAAATCAACAAGGCAACAACGAATACCAAAGCCGCAAGCAAGACCATGCGCATCGTCTGCGTCGCTTCGACCGGCGCGATCCTGACGGCCAGTCGCACCACGTTTGCCGGTTGCCGACATGGACAAGGGTCGACCCGCAAAGTGAAGCCGCGGGCAGAACAGTCGCCAACGCGTAGCACCTCCGCTGGGCCCCGGCGGGCTCGGACTGTGCCGGCAATTCGCGCTACGAAAGTCCGTTACCTCCGATCAGGGGAACGAGCGACCGAGGGCATGCGCCATGACCGGCTTGCGGATCGGTTCCGTCGTTCACATTGATCGGATCCCCCGACCAACCGAGCAGTCTCGCGTTGCAGCAACCAGACCTCGCGTCGGGTGATCCAAGGCCTGTGAGGGATCACGACCGTTTATGGCTGCCGCTTGCACATCTTCCGGATTTAAACCTCCATTTGACGCCTCTATCCCCCCAACGAAGCAGCGGTCGGCCATCGTAGTCCGTAGGTGTCGGATCGGCGCATTTGTCTGCCGTGGGCGCTATTGAGTAGAAAGCGCATCATCTGGACAACCGGGAGGGGCTTCCAGCGAATGTGAGGTGAGGTTCTTCCTGCCTTGTCGGTGCGGATCTCTTCAACCGGTTCACGGCGGTTCCATCTCCAGGTCAGCTCGTCGAGATACCGCTGCGTGCGATAGCCCGTAATCCGGTGATAGACGCCGACCCGGGCCCGTTCGATGAAGGCCCCGAAGGCTTCTGCGGTGTTGACATGCGCGCCGGTTGCGGGAATGGCGAATTGCTTCTTGCTGTGAACCACGCGATGGTGGACAGGAAAGGCTGATCTGATGAAGTTGTAGCAAGAGCTGCCGTCCGTCATCAGCGTCGCATCACACGCCACCCAGCCCCGGATCGGGGGCTCGAAATCCGAACTCGATATCCCTGGAAGCACCGCGGCTCTGGCTTCTCCTCCGCGCTCCACGGCGACCATCACCGGCGTTTTCTTCGTGGCCTTGCCGGGCTTGTTCTTCACGCTCTTCTTATGCCTAGTTGTTCAGTCCCTTGGTGTGGTGGCATTCTGCCGACAGCGGCCAAGAAGGATGCTCCATGGGACAGATACTGCATGGCAGCGCCAAGACCAGGCACGCCGTCCGAGCGGCGATACAGCGATCGCAAGCTTCGGTCACGGAGCTGGCTGAGCGTTACAGCCTCAACGAGAAGACGGTTCGGAAAGTGGCGGAAGCGGACCTCCGTCGATGACGCGCGGATGGGGCCGAAGGAGGTTCGCTCGACCACGCTCACTCCTGATGAGGAGGCCGTCTGCGTGGCCTTTCGGCGGCACACGCTCTTGCCGTTGGACGACTGCCTCTAC
>JBBQDX010000176.1:0-9378 GCA_038320125.1 Rhodobacterales bacterium
CAGAGGTCGAGCATCGGGGTTACGAGGTCCGGCAACATCGGGATCAGGTGATCGCGCAGCAACGGACCGGGGTCCTGCAGCACCTGTGCCGCGATGGCGTCGCGGCTCAGCCCGGCAATAGCCTCCGCCTCGGCCTGGCTCGGGCCGACCGGCGTGGCGTTGAGGCCCCAGTCGCGGGCCGTGACGCAATCGTCGGGGGCGAGGGCGAGGCGGACCTCGACGCCGAGGTCCGCGAGCGCGCGGGCGATGGAAAGGACTGGGTAGAGATCGCCCAGCGAGCCGAGCGTCGTCAGGACGACCGGCCCGCAGCGTGACGCCGCGGGCCGCCTGCGGGAGGGCTCCGAAAGAGAGACCCCGCGCCGGGGAGGGTGCGGGGTCCGGGTCGGTTCAGCCAAGGAGCGGCGCGATCAGGAGCGGGACGACTCGGGCGGCTGACCCGAACGGGCGGCCGCCTGCGCCGAGGACTGCGCCCTCGACCCTTGCGAGTCAGGGCCCTGCGCGCCCGACCCCTGCGCGCCGGGTGCCTGCGACCGCGGCGCCCCGCCCAGCGGGTCGTCCTGGCGCTGCACGGCTCCCTCGAAATGCGCCCCCGATTCGATGGCGATGGTCTTGTGGATGATGTCGCCCTCGACCCGCGCGGTCGACGTCAGGCGGACCTTGAGGCCGCGCACCCGGCCGATCACCCGGCCGTTGACGACGATATCGTCGGCGATGACCTCGCCGCGAACGGTCGCGCTCTCACCGACCGTCAGCAGGTGCGCCTGGATGTTGCCCTCGACCTCGCCCTCGATCTGGATGTCGCCGGAAGTCTTGATGTCGCCCTTGATGTTGAGGTCCGACGAGAGAGTCGACGCGGCGACCTTCGGCTTCATGGCAGCGCTTCCGGCGCCCAGTTCCATGCCGGATGGCTTCGCCGGCGCGGCCGGTTTCGGCTCGGCGGCGGCTGCGGTCTTGCCGTCGGCGTCGCCGCCGGGCTTGTTCAGCTTCGATTTAGAAAACATCCTGACCTGCGTTTATGAAGGTGACTGGGTCCAGGGCTTGGCCATTCCGGCGAACTTCGTAGTGAAGATGCACGCCGGTCGACCGTCCGGTGGTTCCCATAGCACCGATGACATCGCCGCGCGAGACCCTTTGGCCCACCTTGACGTTCAGCGAGTTCTGATGGGCGTAGCGGGTCTCGAAGCCGAGCGGGTGGCGGATCTTGACGAGGTTTCCGTATGCACCGCTCCAGCCGGCGAACGTGACGACGCCATCCGCAGTCGCCAGGATCGGCGTGTCACGCGCACTTGCGAAATCCATCCCCGAGTGCATCCGGCCCCAGCGGGGACCGAAGCCCGAGGTGCGGCGGTGCGACGCGCGCACGGGATGGTCGAGCGGCAGGCTCTCGGCGGCGAGACGGTACATCTCGACGTCCTCCAGCTTGCCCAGGATGCGATTGGCGCGGCCGGTGTCGACGTCGGGCACCTCGCCGCCGCCACGGGTCGACAGGACGACGGGCTCGAGCGGGCCGCCTAGGCCGGTGAAGCCGCTGCGGACCTCGCGCAGAATCGCGTCGGAGGAGATGCCGGCGCTCTCGAACACCTTGTCGAGCGGCTCGAGGGAGGTCTCCAGCGCGCTCTCCAGGCGGCTGAAGATGCGGTCGTTGCGGTCCGCCATCACCTCCGCCATCGTCTGCATCCGGGCGATCTCGGCGCCGGCGTTCGCGGCCACCACGAGCGCCTCGTCGCGGGCCAGCGCGGTGGCGTCGAGCGCCTCGGCCAGCGCCCCGGCGGTGGCGGCGCCGTCCGCGGCCAGGCGCTCGACCCGGGCGGCGGCCAGGGGGGCATCCTCGATCCGGGCGAGCAGGACGTCGGCCTCGTCGCGGGCGGCGTTGCGCTCGTCGACGGTCCGCTGCAGCGTCCGCTGGATCACCTCGATGCCGGTTTCGAGCTCGCGCACCCGCTGCTCGCTGGAGAGGACCGTGCCCTGCATCTTCGAGACTTCCTCGAGGGCGGCGTAGAACCGCTCGAGCGCCTGCTCGGCCTCGGCGGTGCGGCTGTCGCGCTCACCGGCGATGACCGCGAGGCGGGTCTCGTAGGCGGTCTGGGCGCGGGCGGTCTGGTCGCGGGCGGAGCCGGATGTGATGGCCCCGATCAGGAAGAAGGCGGTGACGACCGAAGTCCAGCCGACCGCCAGCGCCCCGCCGGCAAGCACTCCCGCCTGGGTCATCGGACGCATCCGCACGAACCGCGTGCCCTGCTCGGATTTCAGGAAGAGCCGCTGTTCGGGAAAATGCCGTTCCAGCCGCGCGTTGAGTCTGTCCGATAGGCGTAGTCGCAAGCGCCGTCCCCCGTCTGAAGCGCGTCGTTTGCAAGAGCGCTGTCCGTGTTCCCCGATGGCCGCCCCGCTTTCCGCAGGTTCCGGCCGTGGCGCGGTTCTAGAATGGGCGTGTCTTTGCAGCAACCGTCGGAAACAATCATTAACCGCGGTGGCAGATTCCCGCCCGACCGGGCTTGACGCCCGCGTCGTCAATCCTCGGCGAGAGGCCAGTAGAAGTCCGGTGGCAGGCCCGCATCCGCGCGCTTTTCCGCGTTGAAGGGCGGCTTCAGGGAGCCGTAGAAATGGCGGCGGACGAGGGCGTGGAACGTGGGCTTCGGGTCGAGGTCGTGGCGGCCGCAGAGGAAGTTGAACCACTTCGAGCCGTAGGCCACGTGCGCCACCTCCTCGGCATAGATCGTCGAGAGGGCCTCCACCGCCGCCGTCGATTTCGCGCGGCGGAACACCTCGATCATGCCGGGTGTCACGTCGAGGCCGCGCGCCTCCAGCACCATCGGCACGACGGCGAGGCGCGCCATCAGATCCTCCGCCGTCGCCTCCGCCGCGCGCCACATGCCGGCGTGGGCGGCGAGCGCGCCGTAGTGGCTGCCTTCGGCTTCGAGGCAGTCGGACATCAGGCCCCAGTGCTTCGATTCGTCGTCGGCGGCGGCGACCCAGTCGTCGAAGAAGCCGATCGGCAGCGGCACATGGGAAAACCGGGCGATCACGTCCCAGTGCAGGTCGACGGCGTTCAGCTCGATATGCGCGACCGCATGCAGCAGCGCCACCCGCCCCTCCGGGGTGCCGGGCTTGCGGCGGGGCACGTCGCGGGGCGAGAGGAGCGCGGGGCGATCGGGGCGCGCCGGGGTGGCGGGCGGACGGGCCGTCCCGATGGCGAGGGGCGCGCCGCCGTCGCGCGACGCGCGCCAGGCGGCGGCATGGGCACGCGACAGGGCGGTCTTCTGCCGCGGGTCGGCGGTGGTCAGCACCTCCACCGCCATCCGCGCGAGGGTGAGGCTCATGCCCTGACCGCGGCCAGCACCTCCTCGACATGCCCGGCCACCTTCACCTTGCGCCAGACCTGCCGCACCGTGCCGTCCTGCCCGATCAGGAAGGTCGCCCGCTCGATGCCCATGTAGGTCTTGCCGTACATGCTCCTCTCGCCCCAGACACCGTAGTCCTCGCAGGTCGTGCCTTCGGCGTCGGAGGCGAGGATGACCTTGAGATCGTGCTTGGCGACGAACTTGTCGTGCTTTGCCGCGCTGTCCTTCGAGACGCCCACGACGACCGCGCCCGCCGCCTCGAAGTCGGCGATGGCCCGGGAGAATCCGACGCCTTCGGTGGTGCACCCCGGCGTGTCGTCCTTTGGGTAGAAATAGAGCACCACCTGCTGGCCGCGCAGATCGGCCAGCGCGACGGTGCCGCCGCCGTCGCGGGGCAGGGTGAAGTCGGGGGCGGCCCGGCCGGCCCCGATCCCGGCCCCGATCCCGGCGGCGGTCTCGGCGGGGTTCTCTGCAATGTTCTTTGCGGCGTTTCCTGCGGGATCTTCGGTGCTCATGGGGGGCCTCCTGATGACGGTTGCGTGAGGGAGCACTTGGAACCCGGCGGGGGGCGGGTCAAGATGGTGACATCCGCAGGCGATGCCGAGAGGCCGATGACCGACACCTCCGACAGCGCGCGAGACGGCGGGTCCGATGGCGGACCTGGCGGCGGATCCGGCAATCGAGCCGATGGCGGACGCGCCCGCATGCCGCGGCGCGGCCCGGCGCGGGCGTTGCGCTGGTCTCTCTGGGCGCTTCTGCTCCTGGCCGCGCTGCTCGCCGGGACCGCCTTTCGCCTGACGCGGGGTCCGATCTCGCTGCCCGACTGGACGGTCGCGCGCATCGAGGACCGCATCGCCCGCGATTTCGCCGCGCGCGCCATTCGTCTGGGCGACGTGGCGCTGGCCTACGACCTCGAGGCGCATGCGCTGCGCCTGCGGCTGCGGAACGTGCGGCTCCTCGAGAACGATGCCCCGATCCTGACGCTTCCCGACGCGCATGTGGCACTCGACGGGGCGGCGCTGCTGCGCGGCAAGCTGCGGCCGCGCCGGGTGGCGATCGACGGTCTGGCGCTCGATGTGGCGCGCGATGCGCAGGGGCGTTTCTCGCTGGCTTTCGGGCGGGGCGGCGGGGCGCTGCCGGCAACCTGGTCCGAGGCGCTCGAGACGCTCGACGCCGCCCTCGCGACCCCGGCCATCGCGGAGCTCGCGGATGTGACGGTTGAGGGGGTCGTGCTGCGCTTCTCGGACGCGGCCACCGGGCTCGCGGAACAGGTGGAGGACGGCACCGTGACCTGGCGGCGCGACGGTCGGGGGGTGCGCCTGTCGCTGACCTCGTCGCTGCGCCTCGGCGGGCAGGTCGCGCGCGGCGCGGCGGTGCTGACGCGGCTTTACGAGGAGGACGGGGCGGGGGCCGGTGCGCGCGCCGATGTCTCGATCGACACGCTGTCGCTCGCCGGTCTGGCCGGGGCGCTGCCGGGCATCCGCGCGCTCTCGCTGGTGACCGGCGACGTCGGCGCGACCGCCAGCATGAGCCTGTCGGAGGACGGCACGCCCGGCCCCCTGCGCGGCCGCGTCGAAGCGCGCCAGGCCCGGCTGACCGACCGGCCCCGCCTGGCGCTCGACCGTGCGGGCCTGGCGTTCGCCTGGCTGCCCGGGTCGGGCCGGATCGCGCTCGACGACATCGCGGCGACCTCCGACGATTTGTCGCTGCGTGCCGGGGGGCAGCTTCTCCTTGAGGATGGCCTCGTGGGGCCGGTTCAGGTGCAGCTCGGCCTGGGCGAGACGATCTTCGACCCCGACGGCCTCTTCGACCGGCGCGTCGAGTTCGAGGAGGGCGTGATCGAGGCGCGGTTGACGCAGGTGCCGCTGGCGCTGCGGATCGGTCAGGCGATGGTCACCGGTCCGTCCGGCACCGCCCGCGCCGCGGGGCGGATCGCCTTCGGGGAGGGTGGCCTCGCGGGCAGCCTGCGCCTTTCGGTGCCGCGCATGGCGGTCGATCAGCTCGCGGCGCTCTGGCCGCCGACGCTGAAGTCGAACTCGCGCCGCTGGTTCACCGAGAACCTGCTGGGCGGCGAGGCCACGCGCGCGACCGGTCTTGTCCGCTTCGCGCCCGGCGAGGAGCCGGACCTCGCGGCGACCTTCGGCATCGACGGGGCCTCGTTCCGCTTCCTGCGGGAGATGCCCGCCGCGCGCGAGGTCGCCGGCGCGGCCCAGCTCGACGGCAACCGCCTGACCGTGAGGATCGACGAGGGATGGGTGCCCGCGCTGCGCACGGCGGAGCCGGTCCCGGACGATGCCGCGCCGCCGGGCCGCGTGGATCTCGCCGGCACCACCTTCACCATTCCCGACGCCGGCGCGCAGCCGCCCATGGGGGAGCTGGAACTGGCGGCGCGGGGCGCGATCGGCGACATTCTCGTGCTGCTCGACAACCCGCCGATCCGCCTGCTCGACCGCCTGCAAAAGGACCGCGACCTGGCGACGGGAGAGATGGCGGCCCGGGTCTCGCTGCGGCTGCCGCTTCGGCCCGGCAACGCGCCCGCCGACATCGTCTACGACGTGACGGCGCGGCTGACCGGGGTGGAGAGCACGCGGATCGTGCCCGGCCGAACCCTCGCCGCGCCCGAGGTGACCCTGACGCACATGCCCGGCTTTGTTGCGATCGCCGGGGACATGACGCTGGAGGGGGTTCCCTTCTCCGGGCGATGGAGCCAGATCCTGCCGCCGCCCGCCACCGAGCCCGCCAACCCCGACGCGCCGCCGGCGCCGGCGGTGCCGCTGCCGGAACCCGGACGCCTGACCGGCACCGCGCGGCTGGACCGCGAGGGCCTCGCGCGTCTCGGCATCGAACTCGCAGCGCTGGAACTTGGCGGCGCGGCGGAGGCACAGGTGGAGGTGTCGCTGCCGCAGGGCGGCGCGCCGCGCCTTTCGGTGACGAGCGACCTGCACGGGCTGTCGGTCGCGCTGCCGGCCATAAGCTGGTCCAAGGGGCGCGACCGGGCGGCCGCTTTCAAGGTCGAGGCGACCCTCGGGGATGTGCCCGAGGTCACGTCGATCACGCTCGACGCGCCGGGCCTCGACGCGCGGGGGCGGATCGCGCTGCGGGCGGGCGGCACGCTGGACCGCGCCACCTTCGACCGGGTCGACACCGGCTGGTTCACCGGGCCGCTGGTCCTGACCGGGCGGGGGGCCGGGGTCTCGCCCGCAGTCTCGATCCGCGGCGGGCAGGCCGACCTGCGCCGCGCCCTGCTGAACGCCGGCGGCGAGAGCGGCGGCGAGGGCGGCGATCCGGCGCCGCTCGACATCGCGCTCGGTCGCCTGACGGTGACCGAGGGGATCACGCTGACCGACATGCGCGCGACGCTGCGTGGCGCCTCGGGCAGCTTCACCGGCCGGATCAACGGCGGCGCGGCGGTCGAGGGCGCGCTCGGGCCCGACCGGGGCGGCGTTGCCGTGCAGATGCGCGGCGCGGAGGCGGGGGCCGTCCTGCGCTCCGCCGGCCTCTTCGAGGATGCGCGCGGCGGCTCCATCACCATGACGCTGCGGCCGACGGGGCAGGAGGGCGTCTATGCAGGCGCTCTCAGGATGGGCGACGTGCGGGTCCGCAACGCGCCGGCGCTGGCCTCGCTGCTGCAGGCGCTGTCGGTGGTCGGCATTCTCGAGCAACTGACGGGCGAGGGCCTGTTCTTCACGACGGTGGAGAGCGACTTCACCCTGCGCCCCGACGATATCCTCGTGCGACGTGCCAGCGCGGTCGGCCCGTCGATGTCGATCACCGCCGACGGGGCCTATGACATCGGCTCGAAACGGATGGACCTGCAAGGGGTGATCTCGCCCATCTACCTGGTCAACGGCCTCTTCGGCGCACTCTTTTCGCGGCGCGACGAGGGGCTGTTCGGCTTCAGCTATACGCTGAAGGGCATGGCCGCCGATCCGCAGGTCTCGGTCAACCCGCTGTCGATCCTGACGCCGGGGATCTTCCGCGACATCTTCCGCAAGGCGCCGCCGTCCTGATAGGGCGTCGGCCATGAACCTGAGCGACTTCGATTTCGACCTGCCCGACGACCTGATCGCGACCCGCCCGGCGCGCCCGCGCTCCTCCGCCCGGCTGCTGGTGGCGGAGGGCGACGCGCTGACGGATGCGGTCGTCTCCGACCTCGGCCGCTGGCTGCGCCCCGGCGACCGGCTGGTGCTCAACGACACCAAGGTCATCGCGGCGCGTCTCCTCGGAACGCGGGTGCGGCAGACGGCGGATGGGTCGGGCCGCGCGAAGGTCGAGTTCACCCTGACCGCGCCGCGCCCCGACGGGACCTGGCGGGCGCTGGCCCGTCCGCTGCGCAAGCTGAGGGACGGCGACCGGATCGCGCTGCGCGGCGGGGCGGAGGCGGTGGTGGAGGATCGCACCGACACCGATCTCGCGTTGCGGTTCCTCTGTGATGACAGCACCTTGCAGGATGTTCTTCAGGTGGCGGGAGACATGCCGCTGCCGCCCTATATCGCGGCGAAACGCGCGCCCGACGCGCAGGACCGCGACGATTACCAGACCGTCTGGGCCCGGCATTCCGGGGCCGTCGCCGCCCCGACCGCCAGCCTGCACTTCGATGCGGACCTGCTCGGCGGCCTGCGCGCTGCGGGCGTCGACTTCACCGAGGTGACGCTCCACGTCGGTGCCGGCACGTTCCTGCCCGTGAAGGTCGAGGACGTGACGACACACCGGATGCATGCCGAATGGGGCGAGATCACGTCCGCCGCCGCCTTGGCCATCGCCGCCACCAGGGCAGCGGGCGGTCGCATCATCCCCGTGGGCACGACCGCGCTGCGCCTGATCGAGAGCGCCGCACGCCCGACGGGAGGGATCGAGCCGTTCCGTGGGGAGACCGACATCTTCATCTATCCCGGCTTCGAGTTCCGTGTTGCTGACGGCTTGATGACGAACTTCCACCTGCCGCAATCGACCCTCCTGATGCTGGTCTGCGCCCTGATGGGCCGGTCGCGGATGCGGGCCGCCTATGACCACGCCATCGCCGGGGGCTACCGGTTCTACAGCTATGGCGACGCGTCGCTGCTGCTGCCCGCAGGCTGAGGCCGGTGCCCGGCACCGAAGCGGCGGCGTGATCCCGCGGGGCTTTCCAGGACCGGCGGCGGCGCACGGTCCGAGCCGGGACGGAGGGTTCGGTGGCCGCTTGCGCCGATCCGCGGGCGGGGCCCGGAGCGCCGGTCCGCACGCGGGGTTGCGGCGCGATCTCCGCCGACCCGGCGAAACCCGGCGCAACCTCGCGGGCGGGGGCGTGCCGCAACGCGGCGGGCGGTCGCATTCCGTCTGGACGCCCCGACCCACGGGGCGTAGGCGCGCGATGACATCCTCGCCCGCCCGACGGGCGCGACCACTGCCGACCCCGCGAGGCCCCGCCCATGCTCTCCGTCCTGCGCAATTCCTGGGCCCTGCTGATCGGCATCATGCTTCTGATGGTCGGCAACGGGATGCAGGGCACCCTGCTGGGCGTGCGCGGGGCGATCGAGGGGTTCTCGACGGCCTCGATGTCGATCATCATGTCGGCCTATTTCGCGGGCTTCCTGCTTGGCTCGCAGATGGTGCCGAACCTGATCCGCCGGGTCGGCCACGTGCGGGTCTTCGCATTTCTCGGCTCGCTGGCCTCCGCCGGGCTGATCCTGTTTCCCGCGATCACCGACCCGATCGCCTGGGTGCTGCTGCGCCTGCTGCTGGGGTTCTGCTTCTGCGGCGTCTACATCGTCAGCGAAAGCTGGCTCAACAACACCACCACCAACGCCACGCGCGGCCGCGCCCTCTCGCTCTACATCATCGCGCAGATGGTCGGCATCGTCGCGGCGCAGGCGATCTTCGCCTTCGGAGAGGCCGACGACTACCTGCTCTTCGTCATCATCTCGGTCCTCGTCTCGCTGGCCTTTGCGCCGATCCTGCTGTCGGCGACACCGGTGCCGCCGTTCGAGAAGACGCAGCCGATGTCCTTCTCGCGTCTCTACCGGGTGTCGCCGCTGGGGTTCGTGGGCATCTTCCTGCTGGG
>JBBQDX010000177.1:0-9192 GCA_038320125.1 Rhodobacterales bacterium
GTCGAGGAGACCCGCGGCACAGTCGCGGAACTTGTCGCGCAGCGCGCCCTCGGTGAGCGGATCGTGCGGGCCGCCGCGATAGGCCTCGTCCGCCCATTGCTCGAAGTGCCGTCCGTCCCTCGTCACGACCGCCACCCGCGAACGGATACGGTCCCACCCCATCTCCTCGATCGCCCGCTCGAACTGGGTCTCGATGCGGGCGGGGCTGCCGCAGGCCAGGGGGTCCATCGTCTTGCGGCGCGCGTGATCGAAGATCGCGGAGCCATTGGCCCGAGCCAGTGTCGGCGCGCGACTGGCGTGCAGACGGCCGGAAAGGCTCTGGTGTTCGCGCCCGAATGTGGCATTTCCGGATGCGGCGGCTGGGGCAATCGGAGGTCACCGGCCACGGGTCGATGCCGCGCTTCGCAAGCGCCGCCGGCCTGTCCCGGAGGATATCGGCAAAATGCCTGTCGCGCCGATCATGTCGAGGCCCTGCGGGTCACGGACGGGGCGCAACGCCATCGTGTTCACCAGCACCTCGTCCACCGCGCTATCGGGCGCAATCGGGATGGGCCGCAACCGCTTCGCGAATACTTTTCCCGAACGTCCCGCAGCAAGATCGAAGCCCGTGTCGCTGTGCAGGAGCGTGAGGCGGCGGCGCCGCGACCGGGCAAGGTCCGGCGTCAGCCACACGGCTGCCTGCCCTGCCGATCGCGGGAGACCTGCGTGGTCGGCAGGCGGGCGAAGACGTCGGCATGCGTGGCCCGGCGTCAGATGCGGAGTGATCGCGCCCGCACCTTCCGGGTTCTCCCCGGGGTTCTTTCCCTCGGCTCCGGGCAGGTGGGGGCGTCCGGGGACCGGATGTTCCGCTCCGCCGCCTCCGCCGCGTGGGAGGATCGGGGAAGGGTCCACCTTGCGTCGCCTGTTCGATTTCGCCGCGTCAGGCGGAACAAGCGCGCTCGCGGAACGTAAGGTAGGGTCACGACAGCAGCATCGAGCCGGGAGGCCGGGAAGTTCATGTCCTATCAAGATGCAGGAGCCACGACAGCGGGAGGCACCGTGCAAGCGGCCCTCGTGTCTTTTCCGATCGCGTGTTTCACCCTCGCTCTGCTGACCGACCTCGCCTACTGGGCGACCGCCCATCTCATGTGGCATAACTTTTCGTCCTGGCTGATCTTCGCGGGGCTCATCGGCGGCGGCCTTGCCGCCTTGGCCTGGATCGTGCGGTTGATCGCCTCGCGCGGCAGGATCATCTGGGCCGTGGCGACCGTCAATCTGCTGGTGCTGGTGGCCGCGGTCTTCAACTCCCTCGTCCACGCCGGCGACGGCTGGACCGGCGTCGTGCCGTGGGGCATCGCGCTCTCCGCCCTCACCGTCCTTCTCATGCTCGCCTCCGCCCTCGTGGGCGGAACGGCGACCCGACGCCAGGATCCACGATGACCGGAACATTCCTGCCCAGGACCTTCGCCGCGGCCATCGGCGGGGTGGCGATGCTTGCTGCGCCGCTCGCCGCCCAGGACGGCGACGGGTTCGACGTCTCGAGCCAGATCGGCCCGGATCCGGTTCTGCCCGCCCCCGATTTCGTCAACCTTCTGCCGAGCATGAAGATCGCGAATGTCGTCGGCTGGCAGGAGGGCGAGACGCCGCAGGTTCCCGAAGGTCTGGTCGTTACCGCCTACGCCACCGACCTCGCCAACCCGCGCACGGTTCATACGCTGCCCAATGGCGACGTTCTCGTGGTGCAGTCCCGCGGTCCCGACAGTGCGCCGAAGTCACGGCCGAAGGACTTCATCCGCGGCTGGATCATGTCGATGTCCAAGGGCGGGGGCGGCGCGCAAAAGGAGAGCAACCTCATCACGCTGCTGCGCGACAGCGACCGCGACGGCACGGTGGACGACCGGTTCGACCTTCTCACCGGGCTTGCCTCGCCCTTCGGTGTGGCCTGGATCGACGATACCCTCTATGTAGCCGCAACCGACGGAGTTCTGGCCTATCCCTACACGCTTGGGCAGACCGAGATCACCGGGGAACCCGCGGTCCTCACCCCTTTGCCCGGCGGTCCGATCAATCACCACTGGACCAAGGATCTGGCGCTCGGCCCGGACGGAACCAAGCTCTACGCCTCGGTCGGTTCGAACTCCAATATCGCCGAGAACGGGCTCGAAGCGGAGAAGAGGCGTGCCGCGATCTGGGAGATCGACCGGGCGACCGGGGCGTCCCGGGTCTATGCGTCGGGCCTTCGAAACCCCAACGGATTGACCTTCCATCCGGAGACCGGCACCCTCTTCACGGTGGTCAACGAGCGCGACGAACTCGGGCCCGACCTCGTGCCTGACTACATGACGTCCGTGCAGGACGGGGGCTTCTACGGTTGGCCGTGGAGTTACTTCGGCGAGCATGTCGACGCGCGGGTCCACCCGGAGCGCCCCGACATGGTGAGCGCCGCGATCATGCCCGATTATGCGCTCTCGAGCCATGTCGCCGCCCTGGGCATGACGTTCTCCAACGGCTCGGCGCTGCCCGAGGAATACGCGAACGGGGCTTTCATCGGCGAGCACGGCAGCTGGAACCGCGATGCCTTCAACGGCTACAAGGTCGTCTACGTGCCGTTCGAGAACGGCGAACCGGCCGGCATGGCGCAGGACGTCGTGACCGGGTTCATCGATGGCGACGATGCGCGCGGCCGCCCCGTCGGGGTCGGGCTTGACGGCACCGGCGCGCTGCTCGTGGCCGACGATGCCGGCAACACGGTCTGGCGGGTGGCCAATGCGGACGGCGCCATCATCGAGGCGCCCGTGGGCAGCGACGGCGGCCAGGTCGAGGCCGCCGGGGAGCAGGGCGCGGGGCAAGGCGGCGACTAGCGCGGCGGCGGGCGGGTCGGGGTGGGGAACCTGCGCTGCGCGGTGCCCTCGGACGGCCCGTCGCGCCGGGTGTCTGTCGGCCACGGGCTGCCGGGTGCGGGGTCGCGTCAAACCAGATGGTGCTCCGCATCCCCGGCAGGACTGGCTGCGCGCCTGATCTACCGCTGGCCCTCCGGCGGATCTTCCCGACTCCCCCCCTTGGCGCTTACGGGCGGTGCAGGACGGGCACTCCACACGTGGAGCATGTCGTCTGGCCGGACCGCGGAGAACCGCCAGCCAAGCGGCCGCGGTTCTCCCGGATCGGTGGGATCGACGCAGACGGTGCCGACCTGCGCCATGCCCAGCGAGCGCAGCTTGTCAGGGTCGCTGGCGAAGACCTCGACGTCGAAGCCATCCGGCACGGTCGGTTCGGGCAGACCGGCCCCGGCCGTCGGCAGGGGCGGGGTCGTCCGGGGGCGAGTTTCCGCGCGGACCCGGTCTCCGGGTCGTTATGGGTCGGGCGCCCTCGTCCGGTTCCTGAGCGGTGGCTGTCTGCGTTCCGGGCGCGAGCGTTCCGGGCACGGACGATGCGATGCGGGGCCCGGTCTTGTCGATAATCCTCCCGATCTCGGCCCGGGTCGATTTGGCAGCGGCTCCCGTGAAAGTTTTCATGTCGTTGCAGGCTGTCGACGTCTGCGGCGAACTTCTCCTCCGCAAAATAAGGAGCCCCCCACCGGTCCTTCGGGGCATCCATGCGGCGGCGTCGCGCAAGACACCGCCCTGGCGAGCGCATTGCGGACGATCGTCCACTGCGATCTCGTCTCGCGGACCGAAGGCAAACCGCCGCCCCTGCGGGGCATCGGAGCACGCGCGGCTTTTGATCGGGCGCCCGGGCGGCTATTCCGAAGTCAGGCAACCGGGAGCGCGTGATGATCGACCTGTGGTTCAAGAATGCCGTGATCTACTGTCTGGACGTCGAGACGTTCATGGACCGGAACGGCGACGGCGTGGGCGATTTCGACGGGCTGACCGACCGGCTCGACCATCTCGAGGGGCTCGGCGTCACCGCCCTCTGGCTCAACCCGTTCTATCCGACGCCGAACCGGGACAACGGCTACGACATCTCGGACTTCTACGGCATCGATCCCCGGCTCGGCAATCTCGGGGGCTTCGTGGAGTTCGCCCGGGCCGCCCACGAGCGCGGCATGAAGCTGATGATCGATCTGGTCTGCAACCATACCTCCGTCGATCACCCGTGGTTCCGCTCGGCGCGCGCCTCGAGGGACAGCCCGTTCCGGGACTGGTACGTCTGGTGCGACGAGAAGCCTGCGGACATCACCGAAGGGATCATCTTCCCCGGCGTCCAGGAGGCCGTCTGGACCTTCGACGAGGAGGCGGGTGCCTGGTACATGCACCGCTTCTACGCTCACCAGGCGGATCTCAACATCGCCAATCCGGCGGTGCGCGAGGAGATCCTGCGGATCATGGGGTTCTGGCTGGAGCTGGGCGTCGAGGGGTTCCGGATCGACGCGGTGCCCTTCCTGATCGAATACAAGGGATTGAAGGAGGAGCCGGACCGGGACCCGTTGCTGCTCCTGTCGGAGATGCGGGACTTCCTGTCGTGGCGGCGGGCGGGGGCCATCATGCTGGCGGAGGCCAACGTCAAGCGCGAGACGGTGCCAGAGTTCTTCGGCGGGCGGGAATTCGGCGCCGACGAGCGGATGCACATGGTCTTCGACTTCCCGCTCAACCAGCGGATGTGGCTCGGCCTCGTGCGCGGTTCGGCCGAACCGATCCGGGAGGCGCTGCGCTCACGCCCCCGGCCGATGCCCGAACAGGCGCAGTGGGCCACGTTCCTGCGCAACCATGACGAGCTGAGCCTCGACAAGCTGAGCGAGGCGGAACGTCAGGAATGTTTCGAGGCTCTCGCGCCCGAGGAGTCGATGCGCGTCTATGGGCGCGGCGTGCGGCGGCGGCTCGCGCCGATGCTGGGGGGCGATCCGGTGCGGCTGGCGCTCGCGCATTCGCTGCTCTTCGCGCTGCCCGGCACGCCGGTGATGTGGTACGGCGACGAGATCGGGATGGGTGAGCGGCTCGATCTGGAGGAGCGCAACCCCGTCCGCACGCCGATGCAATGGGCCGACGCGCGCAACGCCGGGTTCAGCGGCACTACCGGAGAGCTGGTGCGCCCCGTCGCCGAGGACGGCCGGCTGGGGTTCCACGAGACCAACGTCGCGGCGCAGCGCGACCGGGCCGGATCGCTGCTCACGAAGGTCCGCCGGATGATCCGAGTGCGCCGCGCCTGTCCCGAGATTGGCTGGGGCGCCTGGGAGCTGCCGGACGCGCCCGAGGGCGTGCTGGCGTTGCGCTGCGAATGGCGGGGCGGCGTTGTGGTCACGCTGCACGACCTGAGCGGTGAGGGGGCCGAGGTGACGGTGGACGGGGACGATCTTCTGCCGATCCTGTCGAGCGCGGAGGGCGATGCCTCGCGGGTCGCCGGCGGCCGCATCACGCTGGAGCCGCACGGTTACCGGTGGTTGCGGGTCGGCGGCGAGCGCCGCTGAGCGGCGGGCGGGCCGCGCTTGCGGCACTCCGGGCGCTTTGCGGGGATATTGCAGCGCCGGCTGCGCTTTCCGCCGTCGTCCCCCGCGACCTTGTCTGAAAAGAGGGAGATCGCCCCTGCCGGGGTTCCCAGCGCCCGCCCCGCGGCGCAATCTGCGCGCGCGGTTAAAGGGAGGGGCGACAACATGACGGAGCGGACGCGGACGCAAGGATGGTGGCGCGAGGCGGTGATCTATCAGGTCTATCCCCGGAGCTATCGGGACACGGACGGCGACGGGGTCGGCGACCTGCCGGGGATCGCATCGCGGCTCGACCATCTGGCGGAGCTCGGCGTCGACGCGGTCTGGATCAGCCCGATCTACCCGTCTCCGATGGCGGATTTCGGCTACGACGTTGCGGATTATACCGGGATCGACCCGCTGTTCGGAACGATGGCGGACTTCGATGCGCTGCTCGCGGCGGCCCACGGGCGGGGACTCAAGGTCATCCTCGACTTCGTGCCGAACCATTCCTCGGAGGCGCATCCGTGGTTCGTCGAGAGCCGATCTTCCCACGACAACCGCAGGCGGGATTGGTACATCTGGCGCGACGCCGCTCCGGAGGGCGGGCCGCCGACCAACTGGCAATCCGCCTCGGGGGGGCCGGCCTGGGAATGGGACGGGGGCACGGGGCAATACTACCTCCACACCTTCCTGCCCGAACAGCCGGACCTGAACTGGCGCAACCCGGAGGTCCGCGCGGCGATGCTGGACGCGATGCGCTTCTGGTTTAAAAAGGGCGTCGACGGCTTCCGGCTCGACGTCGTCTATCACTGCGTCAAGGATGCGGAGTTCCGCGAAGACCCGGTCAATCCCGACCACGAACCGGCCATCGACCCGCCCTTCGGCGCGGTGATCCGGACCCATAGCTCGGACCAGCCGGAGGTGATGCCGCTCGTCGTCGAGCCGATGCGCGCGCTGGCCGACGAGATGGGCGGCCGGCTCCTGATCGGGGAGATCTACCTGCCGCCTGCGCGGCTGATGCGATATTACGGCACCGATGGCTCGGGCGTGCAGTTGCCGTTCAATTTCGCGCTCGTCTTCGCCGACTGGAATGCCGGGGCGTTGCGCGACCTGATCCTCGGCTACGAGCGCCTGCTGCCCGAGGGCGGCTGGCCGAACTGGGTGCTGGGCAACCACGACCAGAGCCGTATCGCGACGCGCATCGGGCCGGGCGGCGCGCGGCTTGCGGCGGTGCTGCTGCTCGCCGGCCTGCGGGGCACGCCGACGATCTACTACGGCGACGAGATCGGGATGGAGGATGTGCCGATCCCGCCGGACCGGGTGCGCGATCCCTGGGAGCGCAACATGCCCGGTCTGGGCGAGGGCCGCGATCCGTGCCGCACGCCGATGCGGTGGACGGATGGGCGTGGGGCCGGGTTCTGCGCTCCCGATGTCAAGCCCTGGCTGCCGATCGGGACCGTCGGCCCGGACGGGACCGTGGCCGCGCAGGCGGATGCGCCCGGCTCGATGCTGACGCTCCACCAGGCGCTCCTGCGCCTGCGCCGGACGCATCCGGCGCTGCACCGGGGGGACTACGAGGCGATTGACGTGCAGGGCGACGTCCTCCTCGTCGTCCGTCGCGCGAAGGGCGAGCGGATCGCGGTGGCGCTCAATTTCGGCGACCGGATGGCGGAAGTGGCCTTGCCCTCGGACGTGACGGGCGTGCTTCTCGGGGCGCAGGATGCTGCCCGGCCGAGCGCGAAGCTCCTGCGGTTGCCGCTCCGCGCCGCCGCGATCGTGGCCCTCGCTGTCTGAACCCATCCGGGATCACGATCTATACCGGCTGCTCATGATGTCGGGGCGCTGTTGTCGAGGATACGATACGCCCGGTGCCGGGTGCGTATCGGGAAAGGTGCCGGGGCCCGATGGGCCGATGACCAAGATCGCGAGCGCGGGCGCGCCCGGGGGCTGCTGCGGTCGTGAGGGCGCAGGCCGGTGCCTCAGGTGCGACGCCGGCCGGGGCCCGTCCGCCGGATGGCCGGTCATTTGCCAGCCAGAGCCGGGCGCGGCCTTGCAGCGGCCCGTTCCGAGTTGACGACCGAACCGAGACCGGGGCTTTCTCGGGCCAGGGGCGTCGCCCGGTCCACATCCGGATCTCGAGGTGGCACCAGGTGGCCCATGCGCGCGTTACCCTGCGATGCCGCTCTCTGCATGGCGGCCGAGTCGTCGGATGCGTCGCGTGATGCACCTGAGGGGGCGGGCCGCCGCCCGGACCGGAGATCTGAGCTCATGCCGACGACCGATCTGCCCGACGATCCCGACAGGACGGACCTTGCGGACACCCGGACCGCCTGGGCGGAGGACCGGACGGCACTCGCCAACGAGAGGACCTTTGCCGGCTGGATGCGGACCGGAGTGGCCTGCGTGGCGATCGCGCTCGGATTCCAGGCCGTGTTCAGGAACACCGACTACCCGATGGTGGCGAAGATCGTCGCCGAGATGTTCGTCGTTGCCGGAATCCTGATCTTCTGGGCGGCCGCCGTGAACTCCCGGAAGGCCCACAAGCGCATGAAGGACCATGACGTCGAGAGCCACTCGGGGATGTTCATGACCATCCTGGCCGCGTTCCTGACCATGGCCTCCATCAGCGCCGGGGTCGTCCTGTGGTTTCTCTGAATTGTCCGTCATCCTTTCCCGCAGGAGCAGGGCAACGGCGAGCCCGAGCCTTCCCCCACCTGCGGGCCGGGGGCCGCCGCGTCCGCCGGGGCCGTGGGGCGGAACAACCGGCGCATGGGCCGCCGAGCGCCGAGATTCGGTGAGGGGGCTTGTTGGGATCGACGCGCAAAACTTCGCTTTGTAACGAATATCCGAGGAGACGGCATGCTGTCCTGGTTCGAAAGCAACGAGGCTGTTCTGGGGCTGGTCCTGCAGGCGGTGATGGCCCTCATCTGGGTCAATCTACCTCCAGTTGCTGTTGACGGGCGTGATCCGGCAGAGACGACCCGTAATCCTGATCCATCGCTCCGCGGGGATCGGGGACGACGCGCGCTGCTCTGTCAGCAACATGGGCGCGGAGCCGATCTATCTGATGATGCTGCGCGCCGAACTGACGATCGACGGGCGGCGACACCACGCTTTCGTCACGGACCGGGAGGAACTTGCCCTGGAAAGCCTCGCGTCTCCGGACCAGGGAACTACCCAGGGCCCGATCGACAGCGGCGGCCTCGTCGACATCGGAAGCTTCGGAGATATCGTGTCGCGCGCGCAGCGGGCACTCGATCTCGAAGGCCGGAAGCCGACCGACGTGCGGCTGACGGCCCTTTGCCTGTCCGGGCATTCCGAGCATCTTGTCGCCGGGTACCGCGATTTCCGCATCCGAACGAAGAAGGGGGTCCGGGCCTTCTTTCCGATGCAAGCCACGACACGACAGATCCGGTCGCCGTTCCGTCGAGCCTCCCTGCGAAAGATCGTGATGCAGGAACTGGCGGAGGAAGCCGCAGGATACGAGGAATGACCTCTATGTCGGGCCGGTCGGCGCCCGGTGTCCGTCAATGCGCTCGCTTGGCGGAGGCAGGGGTCCAATGCCCTCTTCGAGTCCTATCTGTGGCGGACAGATTTCGCGCGAGCGGAGCGGTCCGCTGCAGGCCCCGGAGTCGTCCCGACCTCAGCTCGCGTCCAGAAGGGACCGGTAGAGAGCCTCGTATCCTGCGGCCATTGCGTCCGCGCCGAAGCGGGACCGCGCGCGCCGTGCGCAGTCTGCGCGGTCGATGTCCGGCAGCCGGGCGATTGCGCCGGGCACCTCGTCGGGATGGTCCACGAGATAGCCGGTG
>JBBQDX010000178.1:0-9179 GCA_038320125.1 Rhodobacterales bacterium
GCGGTTCGCGGCGAGGATGCAGGGCCGGTTCGAGCCGATGATCTGTCCCCGACCCACCACGTTCGGATCGATCAGGCCAAGAAAGCTCGGCCCCGCTCAAACAGGATGGCGGTGCCCGCCAGCAGGGCGGCCTGCACGATGCTCGGTGGCGGGGCGTTCGGCAGCACGACGCCGAAGATCGCGGGCCGAAGATCGCGGGGCTTCTTCAGCTGCCGGCCGGATCCTCCGGACATCGTCGGTCCCGGAACCCGCCGGGTTCCGCCGGCGTTGAATGTGGTTCGGATGACGCCCACCGGCACATCTCCCGAAAAGACCGGTTTCACCTCCGGCACCGCGCATTGCGCGGGTGCCTGCACCCCAATGGATTGCACGATGAATACAGAGACCCTCTCGCGGCCCGAAACCGAAAGTCGGGGCGCGGCTCGCGACGGCATGGGCGCCGTCGTCCACGAGGGCGGCACCGCCTTCCGGGTCTGGGCCCCGCATGCGACCGCGGTCCACGTCACGGGCGACTGGAACGACTGGTCGGAGGACGCCGACCCGATGACGCCGGAGGACGGCGGCTTCTGGTACGCCGACCTGCCCGCCGCCGCGTCGGGTCAGGAATACCGCTACCGGATCGAGGGCCCCGACGGCATAGTGAGCCGGATCGACCCCTATGCCCGCGCCGTCACCAATTCGGTCGGCAACGCCATCGTCACCGACGGCGCCTACGACTGGGGCGATGGCGGGGGCGATGACGGGTTCGAGATGCCGGACTGGAACGCGCTGGTGATCTACGAGCTCCACATCGGCACCTTCAACCGGCCCAGAAACGACGGCGACGCCCCCGGCGGCTTCGCCGACGCGGTGGACCGGTTCGAGCACCTCAAGGCCCTCGGGGTCAACGCGATCCAGATCATGCCGACGATGGAGTTCGCGGGCGACATCTCCTGGGGCTACAACCCGGCCCACATCTTCGCCGTCGAGAGCGCCTACGGCGGCCCGGATGCCTTCAAGGACTTCGTGCGCGCGGCCCATGCGGCCGGGTTCGCCGTGATCCTCGACGTGGTCTACAACCACTTCGGCCCCTCCGACATCGATCTCTGGCGCTTCGACGGGTGGGGCGAGGGCGAGACCGGGGGCATCTATTTCTACGGCGACCACCGCGCGGCCACCCCCTGGGGCGAGACGCGGCCCGACTACGGCCGGCCCGAGGTGCGCCAGTTCATCCGCGACAACGCGCTCTACTGGCTCGAGGAGTTCCGCGTCGACGGCCTGCGCTTCGACATGACGCTCTACATCCGTACGATCACCGGCGACGAGGGCAACGAGGACGACCGGCTGGCCGACGGCTGGTCGCTGATGGCCTGGCTCAACGACGAGATCGCCGAGCGTTTCCCCGGCCGCATCACCATCGCCGAGGACCTGCGCCAGCTTCCCGCCATCACCGCGGGCACCGGCGAGGAGGGTGCGGGCTTCGGCGCGCAGTGGGACGCGGCCTTCGTGCATCCGGTGCGCGAGACGCTGATCGGCGCGGACGACGACGCCCGCAGCATGGACACGCTCGCCCGTGCGCTGACCCACGACTACAACGGCGATCCGTTCCAGCGCGTCGTCTATACCGAGAGCCACGACGAGGTCGCCAACGGCAAGGCCCGCGTGCCCGCCGAGATCGGCGGCGAGGACGCGCAGGACCATTGGGCCGCGCAGAAGCGTTCGATGCTCGGCGCGGTGCTGGTCCTGACCGCGCCCGGCATCCCGATGCTGTTCCAGGGACAGGAGTTCCTGCAGGGCGACTGGTTCGACGACACCGTGCCGCTCGACTGGGCGCAGGCCGAGGACTTCCACGGCATCGTGCGGCTCTGGCGCGACCTGATCGGCCTCCGGCTCGACCGCGCGGGCGATGCCGCCGGGCTGAAGGGGCGTCACGTCGACATCCTCATGGCCGACGAGGAGCGCAAGCTGCTCGCCTATCACCGCCATGACGGCAGCGAGGACGGTGGCGTCGTCGTCGTGCTGAACTTCCGCGCGGAGCCTGCCGAGGAGGTCACCCTCGGCCTGCCCGCGGGCGGCACCTGGCGCCTGCGGCTCAACACCGACTGGTCCGGCTACAGTCCGGATTTCGGCGATCACCCCGCCGCGGATCTCGAGGCGGCGGAGGGCGATCACGACGGCCGGCCGCACCCTGCAACACTGTCGGTCGGCGCCTACTCGGCGCTGATCTTCACGCGCTGAGATGGCTGTGATCGGAAACGAGGGCGCGGCGCCGGCGCCGGCACCGGCACCGGCGTCGGGCCCGCAAGGGGGGGTGCAGGGCGAGGTCCTGGCACCCCCCTCCGTCTTGGAAGAGCCCCCCTTTCACGCGACGCTCCTGCGGTCGAACCGGCTCCTGATGGGGATCTTCCTCATCCTGGTGGCGGGCGCGCTCTATTCGGCGGCGGCCTTCTTCATGCCCGTCGTGCTCGCCCTCCTGCTGTCGCTCACCCTGTCGCCGCTGGTGCGGTTCCTGCACCGCCACGGCATCGGCGAGGGGGTCGCGGCGGGGCTGGTGGTGCTGATGCTGACGCTCGGGATCGGCGCCACCTTCGCCGCCCTCGGCACGCCGTTCTTCGACCTGGTCGAGGACGCCCCCCGAATGGCGCAGGAGGTGCGCGAGAAGTTCGACGAGTTCCGCGCCCCCATCTCGAGCGTCACCGAGATGGCGGCACAGGTCGACGACGCGACCGGCGGCGGCGCCGAGATCCAGCAGGTCAGCGTACAGCAGCCCGGCATCCTGTCCCAGGTCGCAGGCTCGGCCCTGTCGATCGTGACCACGACGCTGATCGTGATCATCCTCACGCTCTTTCTGCTCGCGTCGGGGGAGCATTTCTCCGAGCAGATCGTCAAGTCGTTCGGGACGCTGACGGACAAGAAGCGGGCCCTGCGCACCGTGCGCGACATCGAGTCGGAGATCTCGCGCTACCTGCTGACGATCACCCTGATCAACACCGGGCTGGGCGTGGCCGTCGGCACCGCGATGTGGGCGCTCGGGATGCCCACGCCGATCCTCTGGGGGGTGCTGGCGGCGATCCTGAACTTCCTGCCCTACGTGGGCTCGCTCGCGGGCATCGTGATCGTCGGAATCGTCTCTCTCGCGACGTTCCCCACGGTGGGGGCCGCTCTCCTGCCGCCGCTCGCCTACCTCGCGTGCACCTCGGTGGAGGGCCAGCTCGTGACGCCGACGATCGTCGGCCGGCGGCTGCGGATCAACACCGTCGCGGTGTTCATCGCGCTGGCCTTCTGGTCGTTCCTCTGGTCGATCCCGGGCGCGCTGATGGCGGTGCCGATCCTCGTCCTGCTCAAGGTCCTGTGCGACAACGTCGAGGGCCTCACCGGAATCGGCCGGTTCCTGTCGGCGGAGGCGGACGACTGACCGCTGCGGGCGCGGCTCCTGCCGGCTGCGGCTCCGCTTCCCGCCGTCGTCCCGAAGGCGTCGCGGTTCCCCCGCGCCCCAGACGCCTGCGCAAGCGTTGCCCTCATGCGGCGGATCATGCGGGCCCGCATCGTGGCCCGGGGAACTGCCAGGACGCGGCGGCCATCGGCCGACGGCTCGGGAAGATGTTCCGGGGCGTTCACGACCAGGGTTGGCGTGTCGTCAGGCCGCCCCTTCGTATCTTTCGGCATTCTCGGCGAAAGGTTGCAACTGTGCCTCCAGCGCCGCCTTGAAGGCGGGCCGGTCCGTGCAGCGCCCGGGACAGGCGTCCAGCGTCGGAAAGCCGGACACGATGTCGGTGTGCCTGGGGATGCGCAGGACGGTCGCCATCATCAGGTCGGCCACCATGAACGCATCGCCCGTGACCGCATCGCCCGTGACCGCATTACCGGCCAGCCAGGCGCGGGGCCCGAGCGCCTGCGCCAGGCTCTTCAGCCGCAACTCCACGCTGTCGATCATATCGGGTCGCACCCTGGTGGCGGCCTCCTTGTCCGGGGCAAGGACGTCGGGCGTGGCGAGCATCATGATCTCCGGCTCGACGGAGTTCAGCGCCGCGAAATACCACGAGAAGGCCCGGCCGGGTCGGCGGGCAGCAGCGTCTCGCTGCCTCGGCGATCCGCCAGACGATGGCGCCGCTCTCGAACATCGGCACACCGTCGACCATCAGCACCGGCACCTGCCCGAAGGGCTGGCGGGCGATGTTGTGGGGCATCTTCTGCTCGCCCTGCGCCAGGATCTCGACCTCGTGGTCGGATCCCGCCTCGTTCAGCGCCCATCCGAGCCGCAGATCGCGGACATTGCCCCGGGCGAAACCGGGCACCCAGTCGCAGGCGGTGATCGCAAGGTCGCTGTCCTTCACCGGTCTTCGCTTTCCCCGTCATGGCCGGCACAGGCGGCGATCAAGTCCCCCTAGGCCTCCATCGGCGGAAACCTCTCGAACGAATGGAAGGCAAGCGTTGCGGCCCAGGGCAGCTTTTCGCTGGTGTAGCTCTCGATGAACGGCACGAACCGGGTGGCGTCGTCGAGCATCGTCGGGCGCAGGTTCACGAACGCGTCCGCGCCCGACCCCACCCGCGTGAACATCCAGCTCATGCACTGCGGGCAGTGGAAGTGCCGCGCCGCGTCGCCGTGCAGCCCGCCGATCACCGGCTCGCCTTTCGTGACCTCGAACCCGTCGCCGGGGAGCGCGACCGAGAGCGACAAGGCGCTGGCGCTCATCCGCTGGCACCCGGTGCAATGGCAGGCGCCGGTGAGAAGCGGCGACCCGGTGACGCGCATTTCGACCTGTCCGCAGCGGCAATGGCCGATCGTGGGGAGTTTCGGTGCCTCCGTCGTCCTTCTCCTTGTATGTCGATGTCAGGCCGCGCCCTCGTATTTCGCCGCGTTCTCCCGGAAGGGCTGCACCTGCGCCTCGAGGGCCGCGGCGAAGGCGGGCCGATCGGTGCAACGCGCGAGGTAGGCTTTGAGCGTCGGGAAGCCCGTCACGATGTCGGTGTGCTTGAGGATGCGCAGGACCGTCGCCATCATCAGGTCCGCCACCGTGAACCCGTCGCCGACCAGCCAGTCGCGGCTTCCGAGCGCGTCCGACAGGCTCTTCAGGCGCGCTTCCACCCCGGCCAGGACGTCCGGCCGGACCCTAGCGGCTGCGTCCCTGTCGGACGCGAAGAAGTCGAGCGTGGCGAGCATCATGATCTCCGGCTCGACGGAGTTCAGCGCCGCGAAGTACCAAGAGAACACGCGGTCGCGCGCGTCCGGCTCCCGCGGCAGCAGCGTGTCGCAGGCCTCGGCGATACGCCAGACGATGGCCCCGCTCTCGAACATCGGCCGTCCGTCGGCCACCAGCACCGGCACCTGGCCAAAGGGCTGGCGGGCGATGTTGCTCTCCTGCTTTTGCTCTCCCTGCGCCAGGATCTCGACCTCGTGGTCGAACCCCGCCTCGTTCAGGGCCCATCTGAGCCGCAGGTCGCGGACGTTTCCCTGCGCGAAACCGGGCACCCAGTCATAGGCGGTGATGGTGAGCGCGCTGGTCTTCATCGTGGGTCCCCCCTCCTGTCGCGGTCGCGGTCCCGGTGCCGATGCCGGTGCCGGTCGGCCGCATCACCCCGCCGCCGCCTCGATCGCGGCCACGTCGAGCTTCACCATCCCGATCATCGCCTCCATCGCGCGCGCCGCCCGGGCGCGGTCCGGACCCGCCAGAAGCCGCGGCAGGATGCGCGGCGTGACCTGCCACGACAGGCCGAAGCGGTCCCTGATCCAGCCGCAGGCGACCGGCTCGCCGCCTTGCGCGAAGGCCTCCCAGTAGCGATCGACCTCGGCCTGGTCGGCACAGTCGACCGACAGCGAGATCGCGTCGGTGAAGGGATGCCCCGGCCCGCCGTTCATGGCGATGAAGCTGCGCCCCCCGAGGGTGAAGGCGACGGTGATCGCCGCGCCCGCCTTGCCGCCGGGATAGTCCATCGGGCTGCGGGTCACCTCGACGATGCGACTGTCGGGAAAGAGGCCGGTGTAGAACTCCGCCGCCGCCTCGGCATCGCCGTCGAACCAGAGAAACGTGCTGATCCTGTCCATCGCCTCATCCCTTCCGCTTGCCGGTGAACATGACCTTCGCGCCTTGCGGATCGCGGGTCTGGATCAGCCAGTCGCCCTCGTCGCCGGGCAGTTCCATCGGACCCTGCAGGACGGTGCCGCCGCCGCTCTCCACCGCCGCCTTCGCCGCGTCGATGTCGGGGACGGTGAAGGCGAAGTTCCAGAACGGCGCGGCCTCCCGGTCGCGGGCATTCATCATCGCGCCGATCGTGTCCTCGCCGCTGCCGATGAAGGTATACTCGCCCATCTCGCCCATCGGCATCGCCCCGGTCTTCTTCCAGCCGAAGAGCTGTTCGTAGAACTCGAGCGCCGCCGTCTGGTCGGACGTGACCAGCTCGTTCCATGAACAATGCCCGGCCTTCATCGGCGCGAAGGCGGTGCTGTCCTCGTCGCTGTCGCCGCGCATCAGGTAGAACATCGCGCCCTGCGGATCGGCGACAAAGGCGAAGCGACCGACACCGGGAATGTCCTGCGGCTGCATGTGAATGCGGCCGCCGAGGTCCGTCACCTTCGCGGCCATGGCATCCACGTCCGCCACGCCGAAGTAGACCGCCCAGATCGGCGCGAAAGCTGCCCCTTCGGGGGCCTTCATCACGCCGCCGACGCCTGCGCCGTCGATGGAGAATGTGCGATAATCCCGCTCCATCCCGCCCGGCGGCGTCTGATACGTCCAGCCCATGACCCTGCCGTAGAAGACCTGCGCCGGATCGGGCGCGTCGGTCATCAACTCGTACCAGATCGGGGTTCCGTCGCGATTGGTCATCTGCCTTCTCCGTTTCCTCGGATTTCCGTCAGGCGCCGGAGGCCGTCTCCATCCGCGCCATGTCCATCCACACGACCTCCCAGATGTGGCCGTCCGGATCGTCGTAGGATCGCCCGTACATGAAGCCGTGATCCTGCTTGGGCGTGGGGTCGGCCGTGCCGCCGGCCCGCACGGCGGCCTCCACCGCCGCGTCGCAGTCCTCGCGGCTCTCCTGCGACAGACAGAGCAGCATCTGCGCCGAGGCCTTCGCGTCGGGGATCGCCCTGGAGGTGAAGTCGCGCCAGCGGTCGTGGGACAGCAGCATGACGGAGATCGTGTCGCTGAGCACCATGTTCGCGGCCGTCTCGTTGGAGAACCTTTCGTTCTTCGTTGCGCCGAGCGCTTCGTAGAAGGTGGTGGAGGCGCGGACGTCCGCGACCGGCAGGTTGACGAAGATCGTCCGGGGCATCGTCATCTCCCCTCCCGCCCCATCTCGAAGATCGGGGCGAAGCCGCCGAAGACCATGCGCTTGCCGTCCATCGGCGCGTCCGCGGGGGGGGGGTCATGCGGTCGTCCGCCTCCATCTTCCTCTCGGCGGCATCCGCCGTCGCCCGGTCGGGCCAGACGATCCAGGAGAAGACGACGCTCTCGCCCTCCCTCGCCTGCACCGCGCGGCGAAAATCGGTGACCTTGCCGTCGCGCACGTCCTCGCCCCAGGCCTCCATGATCTCGAGGGCGCCGAGGTCCCGGAACATCCCGGCCGCCTCCGCCGCCATCTTGCGGTAGTCCTCCTTGCGGTCGTCGGGGACCGGGATCAGAAATCCGCTAACGTAACTCATGGGCTCTCTCCCTTGCCGGGTCGTGTCTGTGCAAGGCGGGGACCGCCTCGCGCGTCCTTCAAAAGCTGCCTGGCACGACGGGGCCGGCCGGTTCGTAGACCGCGACGATCGCGCCCTTCTCCCCAAGGCGCTGCTCGACGAGGCGAAAGGCGCCGGGCGGCGCGCCGTCGAACGCCCGCTTGCCGCGACCGAGGATCACCGGGAAGGTGATGAGGAACAGCCGGTCCACCAGCCCCTCCTCCAGAAGCCGCGGATAGAGTGTGCTGCTTCCCTGGACCAGGATGTCGGGGCCGTCGCCCGCCTTGATTTCGGCAAGCCCGGCCATGTCGCGGACGGGCTGCACGTTGCGCCAGCCAAGGTCGCCGGTGGCGGAGGTCATGACGTATTTCGTCGCCGCGTTGATCCGGCCGGCCAAGGGCTCCTCGTCCGATTGCGGCCAGTGCGCGGCGAAGATGTCGTAGGTGACCTTACCGAGGAGCAGGTCGGGCGGCGCCGCGAACATCTCGTCCATGAAGGCCCCCGTGGTGTCGTCGAAATGGTTCACGATCCAGCCGCCCGAGGCGAACCCGCCGCTCGGGTCCTCCGCGGGCCCGCCGGGGGCCTGGACGATGCCGTCGAGCGACTGGAACAATCCCGCGATGATCTTGCGCAAGGCCTCTCTCCTTCAGTCGTCCAGTTTCGGATACCAGTCGGTCCCGCGCCCTTCGGGTGTTGTGTCGAGCAGAATCCACAGCGGGTTCATGTCGGGGGCGCTGTGCGGATCCTGGCCGGGATCGGCGACATCCATGCCGCCTTCGGCGCTGTAGAAGTGGCGGATGATCCCGTCCGTCTTGCGAAAGACCGTGTAGGCGGGCCTGTCCGCGTCGCGCGCGTCGACATAATCGGCGGTGTAGTCGCCCGACGGGTCGGAGTAGAAGGCGAGCCCGGTCCAGCCGCGCTCGCCCGCGTAGTCGAGGATGCGCCCGATGGGCGAGCGGGCGACGATCGCCAGGGCGGCGCGCTTGCCGATATGCCGCGCCGCGCCGTCCCAGGCATCGAGCAGGGCCGAGCACATCGGGCAGCCCGTCTTCCGCTCGGGTCCGTACATCATCGAGTAGAAGATCAATGTATCGCGGTCGCCGAACATCCCGCTCAGCGTCACCGGCCCGTCTTTGCCCTCGAACGCGTAGTCCTGCGCGATCTCGCCGCCGGGCGGCAAGTCGCGGCGGCGTGCGGCGACGCGCTGGATCTGGCGGCGCAACTCGATCTCCTCGGCCAGGAGCGCGGTTCGCGCCTCGCGATACCGGGGGCTCTCGCCCGGCCAGTGCGCGGGCTTCGCCCGGGCGAGCTCCGCAGCCGGTTTCAGGGCGTCTGACATCATCGGACCCTCTTCGCATTGACCTTTATATTGATATCAACGTATAATCCGGAATGTCAAATAGGGGTCGAGTCCGGTAGGGGGCCAGATTGTATCATAAGGGCGGCCTTCGGGATTTCGGCCATCGATATTCCCCGGTGAGCAGGATATGGGCCCAGCCAAGCGGCGATATGTGAGCGAGAAGGTCGGGCGGGCAGTCGA
>JBBQDX010000179.1:0-9145 GCA_038320125.1 Rhodobacterales bacterium
TTGGCGACGGTGGTGTTGAAGCGCTCGTATTCCCGCATCTGCGGCGAGACCTCGGAGGAGATCGAGATCATCGCGTCCGGCAGGCGCTCGGCAAGGATGTCGCGGACGAGGCGTTCGTGGGCGTCGTTCACGTAGGAGTGCAGGAGGCCCACGGCGATGGACTCGTAGTCGGCGCGGGCGAGATCGTCGGCGAGGGCTTCCACCTCGGCACGGTCGAGCGGGATGAGGACGCCGCCATCGGCATCCATGCGTTCGGCCACCGTGTAGCGGCGGTTGCGGGGCAGAAGCGGTTCGGGAAGGACCAGGTTGAGGTCGTATTGCTCGAACCGGCTCTCGGTGCGCATCTCGATGACGTCGCGGAAGCCGTGGGTGGTGACGAGGGCGGTCTTCGCGCCGCGACGCTCGATCAGGGCATTGGTGGCCAGCGTGGTGCCGTGGATGATCTGGGCGATGGCGGAGGGTGCGATGCCGGCGGCGGCGCAGACGCGGGACATGCCCTCGACGATGGCGTCCTCGGGGGCGGCATAGGTCGTCAGGACCTTGGCCGAATGGCGCGCCGGGCCGACCTCGAGGACGACGTCGGTAAAGGTGCCGCCGATATCGGCGCCCAGTCTTGCAAGGCCGGGGCGGATGGTCTGGTCGGTCATGGGGGTCTCCACAGTGTCGCGGCCGACGCTAGCCCGGGCGGAGGAGAACCGGAAGGCTTAGCGCAGCAGCGCCTTGGCCATCATCATGTGGACGCCTTTCTCGCGGTTGACCGACTGTGTGATCCGCAGGTCGCCGGCCAGCGAGCAGAGCATGTAGGCCTCCGCCCGGGTGATGCCCGCGAGGCTCGACACCAGCGCGACCATGGCGCGGGTCGCGATCTCGGCGGCGCGGTCGAGGTCGGCGTCCAGACCGATGGTGATGTGATGCGCCGGCGTCTCCGCCTGCGGCGCGGCGAGAGGCATGTCGCGGCGAAGTGTCAGGTGGAAGCGCCCGGTGAGCGCCGTCTCGATGGCGGTGATGCAGACCTCGCCGTCGCCCTGCGCGCCGTGGCCGTCGCCGACCGAGAAGAGCGCGCCCGGCGCGTGCACGGGGAGGTAGAGGGTGGAGCCCGCGACGAGCTCCTTGAGGTCGAGGTTGCCACCGTGGGCGCGCGGCTCGATCGTGGGGATCCGGCCCCAGACGGGGGGCGGGGCGACGCCCATGACGCCGAAGAAGGGGGCGAGGGGCAGCTCCAGGCCCCAGGGCATCGTGGCGACGTTGCGCGCGGCGTCGAGCGGCAGGATCGTGCGATGCCGTTCGGGAAAGTCGTGGGGCAGGGTGCCGCCGAGGGGCCGGATCATGTTGTATCCCCAGTCCTGCCGCAGGGCGACGTCGAGAATGTCGATCTGGAGCGTGTCGCCGGGGACCGCGCCCTCGACCGCGACCGGCCCGGTCAGGATATGGCCGGGCATCGCCGGGGCCCCGGTCGCGTGCAGGGCGAGGAGTTCGGGGGGCACGTGGAAGCCCGGCCCGGGCAGCATGTCGGGGCCGCCGGAGATCGTGTCGATCGTGACCTCCGCCCCGCTCTGCACCGTCATGACCGGCGCGCGGCCCGCGTCGAAGTAGCCCCAGTGGCATGTCTCGGGAGAAGCCGTCAGCCGGGTCATGCGGGGAGTCTGCGTTCGGCGAGTTCGACCCAGTAGGAGCACCCGGTCGGGATGATTTCGTCGTTGAAGTCGTATTCCGGGTGGTGCAGCCCGGCGGACGGGCCGTTGCCGACCTGGATATAGGCCCCGGGGCAGGCCTGCAGCATATAGGCGAAATCCTCGCCGCCGGTGGTGCGGGGCGCGTCGGTATCGACCTCGCCGGCGATGGCGCGGGCAGCTTCGGCGGCGTGGACGGTCTCGGCCTCGTGGTTCGACATGACGGGGTAGGGGGCGTCCTCGAAGGCGACGGTGGAGGTCGCGCCGTAGCTCTGCGCGGTGAGATTCGCGATTTCGCCGATGCGCATGAGGGTCGCGTCGCGGACGGCGGCATCGAAGCTGCGGACGGTGCCGCGCAGGGCCACGTGCTCGGGGATGACGTTGAAGGCCTCGCTTTCGGTGCGGAACGAGGTGACGGAGACGACCAGCGGCTGCTGCGGATCGGTGCCGCGCGAGACGATGGATTGCAGCGCCATGACGACGGCGGCCCCCACCAGCGTGGTATCGACGGTATTGTGGGGGCGCGCCGCATGGCCGCCGCGGCCGCGCAGGTCGATGCGGAAGCTGTCGCAGGCGGCGTAGAACGGGCCGGGGCGGATGGCGAAGGCGCCCTGCGGCAACAGCGGCGAGTTGTGCATGCCGTAGATCTCCGAGAGGCCGAAGCGGGTGACGAGGCCGTCCTGCACCATCGCCTCCGCCCCCGCGCCGCCCTCCTCGGCGGGCTGGAAGACGACGGCGACGGTGCCGTCGAAGTTGCGCGTCTCGGCCAGATATTGCGCGGCCCCGAGCAGCATGGCGGTATGCCCGTCGTGGCCGCAGGCGTGCATCTTGCCGGGCACGGTGGAGGCATGCGGGGCGTTCGTGGCCTCGAGAATGGGCAGCGCATCCATGTCGGCGCGCAAACCGATGGTGCGGCCCGAAACGTTGGTCCTGCCGTGGATCAGGCCGACGACGCCGGTGCGGCCGATCCCCTCCACCACCTCGTCGCAGCCGAAGGCGCGGAGCTTGTCCGCGACGACCTTGGATGTGCGGTGCGTCTCGTAGAGAAGTTCCGGATTGGCATGCAGGTCGCGGCGCCAGGCGGTGATTTCGGAATGCAATTCGGCGAAGCGGTTGCGGATTGGCATGGACGTGTCTTCCTGTTCTGCGGATTATTTCTGCAAGTTGTTTCTGCGGCTTCTGTCTACGATGTCATTCCGCCGCTTCGCCGCAGGCATCGAGATGCTCGTGCCGCAGGGCCGCGAAGCGGGTGGACAGGTGGTCGCGCATGGCGGCGCGGGCGGCGTCGGGGCTCCGGGCGGCAATGGCGTCGAGGATGGTCTGGTGCTCGTTCGTCGTGACGATCATCGAGGCGGCGCTGCGGGCGCGGGCACGAATGGCGATCCAGTCGGGATTGGCGCGGATCTCGTCGAGCAGCGCGAAGGCGGTGAGCAGCGGGCGGTTCCGGGCGCATTGCGCGATGAGGCGGTGAAGGGAGCTGTCCCAGAGCTCGATTGCCTCCGGATCGGCCGCCTCGACCCGTCTCTGCGCCAGCCTTCGCATCCGGTCGATGTCCGCTTCGGTGGCGCGCCGGGCGCAGAGGGCGGCGAGTTCGGGTTCGATGCAGAGCCGCGCCTCCATCACCTGCAGCGCATCGGTCTCGCCGGCGATGCGCGCGGCCAGCACGCCGGTGGGGTCGCTGGGCTGGCCCGCGAAGGTGCCCTTGCCCTGGCGGCGCCAGACGAGACCGTCGGTCTCGAGCTGGTCGAGGGCCTGGCGCAGGGCGCGGCGGCCGGTTCCGAACCGCTCCGACAGGGCGCGTTCGGTGGGCAGGCGGCCGTCGGACGGCAGTTCGCCGCTGGCGATGAGGGAGAGGATCTGGTGGCGGAGCGCCGTCACAGCCCGGTCTCGATGGCGCGCGAGGCGCTGGCGCGGCCCTCCGCCTTGCGACGGTCAATGTCGGCGGCGATGCCCGCGTCGATGCCGTCGCGCGAGGTCGTTCCCGAAAAGTTTCCGCGCGTCGCCATGGCGGTGGCGAAAGGGACGTAGCGTTCCTGCGCGACCAGCCAGAGGCGGTGGAGTTCGTCGAGTGGCGCCGCGTCGTCGTCGGAGCGCAGGTCGAGCCAGGCGTGGTCCTCGCCCCGATGGATGACGAGACCCGCCGCCTGCCGCCCGCGCTTGTCGCCGCCCGCGGCCTCGCCCGCCCGCATCGCGGCGATCAGCCGCTCGGGGAAGGGGGCGGCGCTGGCGGTGAAGGTGGCGCTGACGGCTTCGATGACCTGCGGGCCGGCGAGCATGTTGCCGGCAACGGAATGGTCGGCCGCGATCAGGTGCCCGGCCCAGTCGATGCAGGCGTCGCCGGTATGCGCGGCGAAGGCGCCGTCACGATCCAGCAGATGGGCCTGTCGCAGGGCGCAGCCCTCGTCGCGGGACACAAGGTCGGCCAGCACGGCGTCCGCCGCTTCGCCGGCGAGAAGACGCACGCGGCCTTCGGTGCCCCAGAGCGGGTTGCAGAACGCCTGGCTGGCGACGGCCACGTCGCGGCCCACGAACGGCACGACGGCGCCGCAGGCGAAGAACTTCGAGGCGACGATGAGGCCGACGGCGTCGGATTCAGGGTCGCGGGCGATGAGCGAGAAGGTCATCGCCCCACCGCGTAGGCCTGCATCAGACGCGGCGTGGCGGCGGCGGAGAGCATGCCGTCGGGGGTCCGCATCGCGGCGGTGAGGCGGCCGACGGACCATGGCTCGGCGACGGTAACCTTGTGGCCGCGCCCGCGCAGGTCGGCGATGACGGCCTCTCCGAACGCGGGCTCGATCATCATCTCGCCGGGGCGGGCCTCGCGCGGGAAGAACGAGCCCTGGAAGTGCATCGAATGGAATAGCGGCGCGTCCATGCACTCCTGCAGTTCGAGGCCGAAATGCACGAAGCGCAGGAACCAGACGATCTGCCACTGGTCCTGCTGGTCGCCCCCGGGCGTGCCGAAGACGAGACGGGTGCCGTCCTTTTCCGCCAGCGACGGCGTCAGCGTGGTGCGCGGGCGGCGGCCGGGGGCGAGCGACGTGGGCAGCCCCTCGTCGAGCCAGAACATCTGGGCGCGGGAGTTCAGCGGAAAGCCGAGGCCGGGGATGACGGGGTTCGATTGCAGCCAGCCGCCCGAGGGCGTGGCCGCGACCATGTTGCCCCAGCGGTCGATGATGTCGAGATGGACGGTATCGCCGCGCTTTTCCGTCAGATGGGCCATGGTGGGCTCCTGGGCGGCAACGCGGCCGACCCCGAAGTCGCGGGCGGCACGCTCGATGTAGGCGTCGGCGAGATGCTCGAGGCCCGGGACGCGGCCGGGGCGCTGGTCGTTGCTGGCGGTCTCGGCGATGAGGCCCGCGCGCTCGGCGTTGTAGGCATCCGACAGCAGGTGCTGCATCGGGATGTCGGTATGCGCGGGGTCGCCGTAATAGGCCTCGCGGTCGGCATAGGCGAGCTTGATGGCCTCGATGACGGTATGCACGAAGGGCGCGCCCAGAGGGTCCATCGCGGCGATGTCGTGATGTTCGAGGAGGGCGAGCGTCTGCAGCAGGACGGGGCCCTGCGACCAGGGCGCGGTCTTGTGGATCGTCCAACCGTGGTAGTCGTGGCTCAGCGTCGGCTCGTAGGTCGCCCGCCACTGCGCCATGTCCGGCGGCGCGAGAACGGCGCGATGCTTCGCCTCCGAGACGTCCATCACCTCGGCGTCCTTCAGATAGTCGAAGATGGCGTCGGCGACGAAGCCCTCGGCCCATTCCTTGCGCGCGGCGTCGATACCCGCCTCGCGGGTTCCGTCTTCCGCGACCGTGGCGAGGCGGTCGTAGGTGGCGGCGAGATCGGGGTTGCGAAAGAGGCTGTTCGGTTCGGGGGCCTCGCCGTCCGGCGTCCAGACCCCGGCCGAGGAGGGCCAGTGCTCGGCGAAGTAGTCGGTGAGCCCCGCGATGGTGCCCGCCACCCGCGGCAGGATGGGATGGCCGTCGCGGGCGTAGTCGATGGCCGGTTGCAGCACGTCGCGCAGGCGCAT
The DNA here is from genome assembly GCA_038320125.1 of Rhodobacterales bacterium. Taxonomy (GTDB): domain Bacteria; phylum Pseudomonadota; class Alphaproteobacteria; order Rhodobacterales; family Rhodobacteraceae; genus Jannaschia. Next base: position 5,695 of record JBBQDX010000179.1, read on the forward strand.
CGTGCCGTGGTCGCGCAGCAGGAGCAGCCAGCCGTCGAAGGCGCCGGGGACGACCGTGGCGAGGAGACCGGAGCCCGGGATGAGCGTCAGGCCCTCGGACTTGTAGTGCTCGATCGTGGCGGCGGCGGGGGCGACCCCCTGGGCGCAGAGGACCTCGGTCCTGCCGGTCGCGGCGGAGTGGAAGATCGCGGGCAGGTCGCCGGCAGGGCCATTGAGATGCGGCTCGACGATCTGGAGCGTCATGGCGGTGGCCACGGCGGCGTCGAAGGCGTTGCCGCCCTTCTCGAGGATCGACATGCCGACGGCGGAGGCGATCCAGTGCGTCGAGGTGGCGACGCCGAAGGTGCCGCGGATTTCGGGGCGGGTGGTGAAGGTCATGGGTGGCCTTTCAGTGTTCGCGGGGGTCGAGGGCGTCGCGCAGACCATCGCCCAGAAGATTGAACCCAAGGACGACGAGGAAGATCGACACGCCCGGCCAGAGGGCCATCCAGGGTGCCTGGCTGAGGAAGTTCTTGGCGGTGTTCAGCATCGAGCCCCAGGACGGCGCGGGCGGCTGCTGACCGAGGCCGAGAAAGCTGAGCGACGCCTCGGCGATGATCGCGGTGGCGATGGTGAGCGTGGCCTGCACCAGGATTGGCGGCAGCACGTTGGGCAGGATGTAGCGCGACAGGATGCGCGGCGTGGGCAGGCCGATGGCACGCGCGCTCTCGACGTAGTCCTCGGCGCGCACCGACAGCACCTGGCCGCGCGTGAGGCGGATGAAGATCGGCGTGGCCGAGATGCCGATGGCGATCATCGCATTGGTCAGCGAGGGTCCGAGGAAGGCCGCGAGCGCGATGGCGAGGATGAGAAAGGGCACGGCGAGCAGGGCCTCGGTGCAGCGCGAGATCACCGCGTCGGACCAGCCGCCGAAGTAGCCCGCGACGATGCCGAGCGGCACGCCGACGACGAGGGCGATGGCGACGGAGACGACGCCGGCGAGCAGCGACGCCTGCGCGCCCCAGATCAGGCGTGCAAGCACGTCGCGTCCGATCTCGTCGGTGCCGAAAGGATGGATGGCCGAAGGCGCCTGCCGCACCGCTGCCCAGTCGGTTGCGATCGGGTCGGGGATCGGCAAGACCGGCGCGAGGAGCGCGATCGCGACGAAGAAGGTGACGATGATGCCGCCGAGAACGGCACTGCGGTGTTTGCGGAACTTCTTCCAGACTCGATTTTCGGGTTTGGCGCAGAGGATCGGATCGGCGGTGGCGGGATCGCTTATGTGCGCCATCACTGCTTCCTCAGTCGGGGGTTCAGAATGAAGTAGAGGGCGTCGGCGATGATGTTCATCAGGATGAAGCCCAGAGCCGTGCAGAGGACGATCCCCTGCACCACGGCATAATCGCGGGTGAACACGGCATCGACGATGAGTTTGCCGAAGCCCGGAATGGTGAAGATCTGCTCGGTCAGGACCGCCCCGGCGATCAACTCGCCGAAAAGCAGCGCGGTCAGCGTGACGATCGGCGTCAGCGCGTTCTTGAGCGCGTGCTTCAGGATGACCTTTCGCTCGGATAAGCCTTTGGCGCGCGCGGTGCGGATATAATCCGCAGTCAGAACACCCAGCATGGCCGAGCGGGTATGGCGCATCAGCGTCGCGGCGAGCGCGGTCCCCAGCACGAAGGCGGGCATGAGCATCGTCTTGATGGAAAGCAGGGGATCCTCCGAAAGCGGCACATAGCCGGAGGCAGGCAGCAGGTCCCATTTTACCGAGACGAGCAGGATCAACATGATGCCGAGCCAGAAGTTCGGGATGGAGAGGCCCGAAAGGGCTACCAGGTTGGCCACGTAATCGGTCACCGTCCCTTTCTTTACCGCCGAGAGAATGCCGGCTGGGATGCCGATCACGAGTGCGAAGATCATCGCCATCACCGCAAGCTGGATCGTCACGGGCAGCTTCGCGGCGATGAGCTCGGTCACCGGCAGGTTGGTCCTGAGCGACATGCCCAGATCGCCGGTGAGAACCCCACGCATCCAGTTCAGGTACTGGACCGGGATCGGGTCGTTGAAGCCGTACTTCTCGCGCAGAAACGCGATCACCTCGGGATCGCGCTCCTCGCCGGCCATGGCCAGCACCGGATCGCCCGGCAGGAGCATCTGCAGGCCGAACGCGAACACGGAGATCAGAAAGATCGTCGGGATCGCGATGACCATGCGGCGGGCGATGAAGGAGAGCATCCGCAGGACCTATCAATGGGGAACGGCCGCGCCGGAAAGGCGCGGCCGGGAGTTCTACTGGGCGTCTGACATGGTCACGCCTGCGAGGCGGATCATGCCGTCGGGATAGGGCGTGAAGCCTTCGATCGCGTCGTCATAGGCCCAGATCCAGACCGGGTGGTAGAGATAGATGATCGGCAGGTCCTCGTTGAGGATGGCGCGCGCAGCATCGTATTTCTCCTTGCGCTCGGCCGTGTCGTTAGTGGCGCGCGCCTCGTTCAGGAGCCGATCCACCTCCGGGTCGGAATAGCGGGCATCGTTGATCCCGCCCCCGGTGGTCACGTATTGATGCAGGTTACCGTCCGGGTCGGTGCGGCCAGACCAACCGACTTGGGTCGCCGTGTAGTTGCCGGCTGTCTGGTCGTCGAGCATAGTTGCGAACTCCTTGGCCTGGAGCTCGATGTTGATGCCGACCTCGGCGGCCATCGACTGGATGACCTGCATGACCTGCATCTGCACGGGGTTGTTGGCAACCTGCACGTCGATCGTGACGCCATCCGCATAGCCCGCCTCGGCGAGAAGCTCCCTGGCGCGCTCCACGTCACGCTCCGGGACCGGGTGCTCCGCGTCGTACCAGGGCGACTCCGGCGGGACCGGCTGGTTGCCCGGCCGGAAGGCCCCGTTGAAGACGACCTGGTTCAGTGCCTCGCGATCGATCACGAGGTTGAGCGCCTGGCGCAGCTCGGGGTTCTCGCCCAGCGGGTTCTGCGCCCGTTCGCCGTTGCCGACATTGATCGTGATGCCCTGATAGCCGAGCGACGTGGCGCGTGCGATCTCGACGCCCTCGGCCGCCTCGGCCGCCGCGAGATCGGTCGCGGCCAGCCGCTCGACCATGTCGAGATCTCCGGACTGCAGGTTGGCGAAGCGCACCGTCGTGTCGGGGATCGGCAGGTAGGTCACCGTCTCGAAGTGATATTCGTCGGCGTTCCAGTGCTCGGGGAACTGCTCGAGCACGATGCGATCCTGCTGGACGCGCTCGCGGAACCGGTAGGGACCAGAACAGACCGGATTGAGGCCGAAATCGACCCCGGACTCCGCGGCTGCCGTGGGGGAGATCATCATGCCGGCGCGGTCGGAGAGCTGCGCGAGAAGCGTCGCGTCGGGCTGGGCCAGCGTGAACTTGACGGTATACTCGTCCACCGCCTCGACAGCCTCGATAGAAGCGATCTCGGACTGACGGCGGCTTTCCTCGAGGTTC
>JBBQDX010000180.1:0-9125 GCA_038320125.1 Rhodobacterales bacterium
GTGGGCAGGCTCTGGAAGGGGCGGTATCGCGGGCAGATGCAGCACTGGTTCCACCTGACCTATGACGGCCCCGACGACGCGGTCGATCTCGACGCGCACGAGCGCGAGTTCGCCCGCTGGGCCTGGATGCCGGGGCGCGAGGTTCTCGACGCCATCGTGCCGTTCAAACGCGACATCTACGCCGCCGTGCTTGGGCAGTTCGACCTGCTCTGACGGGCGGTCGGGCACGGGCGTCGCATCGCCTTCGCGCGCCGTGATATTGCCTGTCGGCGCCACGCGGCCCACCTTCGCGTCCGACCGAACCCGCACCCCGGAGATTGCCGATGCCCCGCCTGATCGCCACCGCCGCCCTGCTCTCCGCCGCCCTTGCCGGGCAGGCGCAGGCGCTGTCCTGCCTGCGCCCGTCGGTGCAGGCGAGCTTTGCCGAAGCAGACTCCTCCGAGGCGCAATACGTGCTGGCCGTGGGCCGGGTCCAGCTTCTGCCCGGGGAGACGATCCCGGACGTCGGCGACGATCCGAACGACCGCGAGGGCTATTCCGTCCGGGCGCGGTTCGACGGACAGTTGGCCGCCGCCGACGGCTTCACGGAGGACGCGAGCTTTCCGCTGACCGTGGAGGTCGGCTGCGCCGGGCCGTGGTGCGGTGGCGTGCCGCTCGAACGGGTCCTCGTGTTCATCGAGCGGCGGGACGACGCGAACGTGCTGGTCGAGGGGCCGTGCCCGATGTTCGTGCTCGACGCCACGCCCGAGGTCCTCGAGGGCGCGCTGTCCTGCCTGCGCGGCGAGGACTGCACGCGCCCGGAGTGAGCGGCCTCACTCGCCGATGGCCACACCCTCCCGCCGCGGGTCGGCCCCGCCGGTCAGCGTCTCGCCCAGGGCGATGGCGTGGAGGCCGGAGGTCAGGTCCTTCGCTTCCACCTCGAACCCCAGCTCCGTCAGCCCCTCGGTCAGCGCCTCGGCCGAAGTCCCCGCCTCGACGTCATAGGTGCCGAAACGGTTGACGAGGTGCGGCAGGGAGACCGCCGCCTGCACGTCCATGCCCCAGTCCATGTGCGCCACGATGGTCTTGGCGACGTAGCCGATGATATGGCTGCCGCCGGGGGAGCCGACCACGAGGACTGGCGCGCCGTCCCGCATCACGATGGTCGGCGCCATCGAGGAGCGCGGGCGCTTGCCAGGCTCCACCCGGTTGGCGATCGGCACGCCGGCCTCGTGGGTCTCGAAGCTGAAGTCGGTGAGTTCGTTGTTCAAAAGGAACCCGCCCGGCGCCATGACCCGGGAGCCGAAGCCGTTCTCGATGGTCGTCGTCATCGACAGCGCGTTGCCGTAGGCGTCGACGATGGAGATATGCGAGGTCGAGGGCAGTTCGATGGACTGGTCGTCGCCGAGCTCCAGCATCGCGTGCTCCCAGGGCGGGGTGCCGGCGGTGACCTCCGGCAGGCTGTCGTCGCCCTCCAGAAGCGCCGCCCGCTCGGCGAGATAGGCCGGGTCGAGGAGGCCCTCGGTCGGCACCGGCACGAAGTCGCTGTCGGCCATGTAGCGGCCGCGGTCGGCGAAGGCGAGGCGCGAGGCGTCGCCGATCAGCCGCCAGGCCTCGACCGAATCGGGGCCCAGGGCGGCGATATCGAAGGGCTCTAGCATCCCGAGGATCAGGCCCACGGTCAGCCCGCCCGAGGACGGCGGTCCCATGCCGCAGACCTCCGCGCCCCGGTAGGGGGCGCAGACGGCGGCGCGTCCCTTCACCTGGTATGCGGCCAGATCGGCCATCGAGAGCACGCCGGGCAGGGGGGCATCCCGCACGGCGGCGACGATGCCCTCGGCGATCTCGCCTTCGTAGAAACCCGCGGCCCCCTCGCGCGCCAGCGTCCTGAGCGTCTCGGCATAGGCCGGGTTCGTGAGCGTCACTCCTTCGACCAGCGGCGCGCCGTTCGGCAGGAAGTAGGCGGCGGTCGCAGGTTGGGTGCTTAGCCGGTCGACGTCCTCGGCTACCAGCGACGCGAGGCGGGGCGAGACGGTGAAGCCATCCTTGGCATGGCCGATGGCCGCATCGAACAGAACGGCCCAGTTCGCGCGGCCCCAGCGACGGTGCGCCTCCTGCATCAGCGCGGGCGTGCCCGGCGTGCCGACGGAGAGGCCGCCGACGACGGCATCGTAGAACTCCAGCGGCTGGCCCGCGTCGTCGAGGAACAGCTTCGGCGTCGCGGCCATCGGCGCCGTCTCGCGCCCGTCCAGCGTCGTGATATCTCCGGTCTCCGCGTCGAACCACACGAGGAACGCGCCGCCACCGAGGCCGGAGGATTGCGGCTCGACCAGCCCAAGGACGGTCTGGACGGCGATCATCGCATCGGCGGCGGTCCCGCCCTCGCGCAGCACGTCGGCCCCCGCCTCGGCCGCCAGCGGGTTCGCGGCGGCGACCATCCAGTCTTCGGCAGTGACCGGCGCGGCGGCTTCGGTAGCGAGCCCGGTCGCCCCCTCGGGGGCCACGGTGTCGGTCGCCGTCTGGGCCTCTGCGGTCAGCGTGAAGGCCGGCAAGGCCAGCAGAAGCACCAGGATCGGTGCGGGGGCGAAGGCGGTGCGCATGGCGTCTCTCCTGTCGGGGTGTTTTCGCCAGCATGACGGCAAATTGCCCGAGGGCAACCCCCGGCTGGTGCGTGCGGGCAGCGAAATGCCCCGACGTCCGGCGAGGGGCGTTGAACTGACGGGGCGAGCGGGTCTAGGTGCGCGGATGACCCTGACCGAACTCTATGCCGCCCGCGTCGCCGACGGCACGCTCAACGCCGACGCCGCACAGGAGGCGGCGCTGGAGCCACTGGAGCGCGTCCGCGCCAGCCTGGAGGAACCGGAGATGCGCGGCTTCTTCGGCCGCCGCAAGGCGCCGGAGGGGCCGATGGGATGCTACCTCTGGGGCGGCGTCGGGCGGGGCAAGTCGATGCTGATGGATCTCGTCCATGAGGCCGCGCCGGTGCCCTCGCGGCGCGTCCACTTCCACGCCTTCATGCAGGAGATGCACGCGGCGATGCACGAGGCCCGCGCCAGCGGCACGCCCGACGCGCTGGCTCCCTTCGCCGACAGCGTCGTGGCCGACATCCGGCTGCTCTGCTTCGACGAGATGCAGATCACCGACATCACCGACGCGATGATCGTGGGCCGGCTCTTCGTGAAGCTGTTCGAGGGCGGCGTCCGCATCGTCACCACGTCGAACCGGATGCCCGACGACCTCTACAAGGACGGGCTGAACCGGGCGCTGTTCCTGCCGTTCATCGCGCTTGTGAAGGAGCGGATGATCGTGCACGAACTGGCCTCGGCGACCGACTGGCGGCAGGGGCGGCTGGCGGGGGAGGCCACGTGGTTCGAGGGCGGCGGGGCGCTCGACGATGTCTGGGCGCGGCTGACGGACGGGCGCTCGGAGCCGCTGGTCCTCAGGGTCAAGGGCCGCGAGGTGCGGCTGCCGGACTTCGCCTCGGGCGTGGCGCGGGCCTCCTTCGCGGATCTCTGCGGCAAGCCCCTCGGCGCGGGCGATTTCCTGGCGCTGGCCCGCGCGGTGCGGGTGCTGGTGCTAACCGGGGTGCCGAAGCTGAGTCGTGCGCGCGGCAACGAGGCGCGCCGCTTCGTGACGCTGATCGACGCGCTCTACGAGGGACGCGTCCGGCTCATCGTGTCGGCGGAGGCAGAACCCGAGGCGCTGGTGGGCGACGACGTCTTCGAGTTCGCGCGCACCGCCTCGCGCCTGCGGGAGATGCAGGCGGAGGGCTGGGGCGCGGCCTAGAGTCTGGCCTTCGCGCGCAGTTCCTTGCGCACCTTCTCCAGCACCATCGTCCGCGCGCGGTCCCGGGCATGAAGCTCCCGCTGCGGCTGGGCGACGACCTGCAATCGCGCGATCTGCGTGTTCAGCATCGTCGTCTGCTGCACCCGCCAGCGGTTCCAGCGGTCGCGCATCACCGCCTCGGCGATGGAGGCGGGGGCCCCGGGGCGCGCATCCCGCAGCGCCGCAGCCTTGGCCTCCAGCGTATCTATCAGCCCCTGGATCTTCGCCAGACGGGCGGCGGAGCGGTCGGCGCGCAGTTCGGCCAGCAGCGTCAACTGGCGCAGATCAGCCTGTTTCATGTCCTGTCCTCTCCGGCCAGCTTGCGGGCGAAGCGCACCGCCACGGCGACCGCGGCGAAATGCTCCCGGTCGATGGGGTCGCCGATCTCGACGCCGGCGTAGAGCGCGCGCGCCGTGGGCGGGTCGCTGAAGATCGGCACGCCCGCCTGGGTCGCCACCTCGCGGATGCGGGCGGCCATGGTGTCCACGCCCTTGGCGAGACAGACCGGCGGCGACGGGTCGAGCGGCGACCACCTGAGGGCCACGGCATAATGCGTCGGGTTCACCACGATGACGGTCGCGTCGGGCACATCGCGGAGCATCTGGTTGAGCGCGATCTCCTGCGCCCGCTGCCGCCGCTTTGCGCGCATGTAGGGGTCGCCCTCGGCCTGCTTGTGTTCGTCCACCGTCTCCTGCCGCGTCATGCGGTTCTTCACGAGGTGCGAATGCCGCTGCCAGAGATAGTCGACGGCCGCGATGGTGCCCGAGACCAGAACGACGCCGATGAGGAACTCCGCCAGCATCTGCGGCAGGAGCGACGGTATGGCCCGCGGGTCCTCGGCGGCAGCGGCCACGATGCGGTCGGCGTGCCGCGTCAGGAACCATGCCAGGAGACCACAGAAGATCAGCATCTTGACGGCGGACTTGACGAACTCGAAGAGGCCGGTCGGCCCGAACTTGTTCTTCGCGTTCGCGAGGATCGAGATCCGCGACAGCTTCGGCGCGATCTTGGTCGGCGCGACCACGAAGGCCTGCTGCGCCGCCAGCATCGCCAGCACCAGCACCGCCGCCGGGGCGATGAAGAGCAGCAGATCGAACATCGACGCCGCGAGGACCGCTCCCGCGCGGCCAGGCGTGCCGTCGCGAAGCGGGCGAGAGAGCACGTCAGCGTCCTGCAGGAGGGTGCCGCCGAGGTTGACCATCCGCCCGGCGACGAAGGGGGCCAGCATCATCAGGCAGAGCAGCGCGCCCAGGTAGGTGGCCCAGGTCGACAGATCCTGCGATTTGGGGAACTCGCCCTTCCTGCGCGCCTCCTCCAGCTTCTGCGGGGAGGCCTCATGGCTGCGTTCGGCGCCATCTTCCTGGCTCATGGACAGGGGCCGATCATGGCAGGCCGCCCTGCACCGGGTCGGCCAGCACCGCGATCATCGCGTCCTTCCAGACCGTGAGGATGAGCGGGGACGCGAGAACCAGCAACACGCCCGCCGCGAAGGTGATCGCGGGCGCACCCACCATCGCGACCATGAGCTGCGGCATGGCGCGGTTGATGACGCCCATGGCGGCGTTATAGACGAGCGCCGCCAGCGCGAAGGGCGCGGCCAGCGCGAAGGCCAGCGCGAAGGCATGCGCCGCCCGGGCGACCCCCCAGCGGGCCAGGTCGTCGCCCGGCGGCACCGCGCCCATCGGCAGCATGTCATAGCTGCGGATCGCCATGTCGACGACCATCAGCGGCAGGCCCGAGGCCATCAGCAGGGCCAGCCCCGCCATGTTGAGCAGGTTGCCCATCGCCGAGGACGGCTCCGCCCCCCCGAAGAGCTGCGCCAGCGAGGTGAGCTGTGCCGCCATCATCCCCGCCATGGTCAGCGCCTGCGCGACGAAGCGGAGCACCGCGCCCAACGCGAGGCCGATCGTCACCTCGGTGGCGATCAGACCGGCCGTCACCTCGGGCTGAAGATCGACGGAGGGGGCGACCGCGGCGGTCAGCGCGAAGGCGACCATGAGGCGGACGCGCACCGGGATCATCCGGTCGCCGAGGCCCGGCAGCATCAGCATCAGCCCGCCGATCCGCAGGAAGACCGCAAACCCTTGCGCGAGCAGGGGGGCGGCGAGGTCCTGCAGGGCCAGGGCCGCGGGGATCATGCGGGAATCATGCGGCAATCGATCCCAGGATGGCGGGCGTCGCGGAGGAACCGATCTCCTCGTAGGCGATGACCGGATTGGGCAGGCCCCGGGCGGCCATCACGTCGTGCAGGAACCGCCGGCGGCGCGACGAGGTGACGATGGCGGCGTGGTTGCCCTCCTGCGCGGCCTTGCCGATGCTTTCCGCCAGGCCCATCGCCAGCTTCTGGAAGAGCTCGGGCGGCAGGGCGATGTCGCCGCGCGGACCGGCCCCGTCGAGCTGATGGCGCTCGAACGCGGCCTCCCAGTCGGGCGAGAGCTGGATCAGCGGCAGGGTGCCGTCGGCGCGCTTCAGCTCCGCCGTAATCTGCGCCGAGAGGCGGTGCCGGACGTGCTCGGCGATATCCTCCGGGGCGAGCCCCATGTCGCGCCGCTCGGCGATGGCCTCGAGGATGACGGGCAGGTTGCGCACCGACACCCGCTCCGCCAGCAGGAGCCGCAGGACCGCGAGCAGCAGTTCCGGCGGCACCTTCGAGGGCACGAGATCCTCCAGCAGGCGGCGGTTGGCCACGGATTTTTCCGGCGAGGAGACCTTGGTGAAGGCATCGAGCAGGCGCTGCAGCCCCTTGAGGCCAAGGAGGCGCGGGAAGTTCGACTTGATCACCTCGAGCAGATGCGTCGCCAGCACCTCGCCGGGCGTGACGATCGTCTCGCCCAGGAGGTCGGCGGCGGCGGCGGCGGGGATCCAGCGCGCGGGCGCGCCGTAGACCGGCTCCTTGACCGCGCGGCCCGGCACCTGCTCCGGCGTGCCCGGACCCATCAGCATCAGCACGTGGTCGCGCTCCAGCCGGTCGCGCGCCGCCTCGACCCCCTGGATGCGGATGACATAGGTGCCCGAGGGGAGGCCCTGGTCGTCGGTCAGACGGATCTCGGGAAGGATGATGCCGAACTGCCGCGCGATGTGGTCGCGCAGGCCGGTCACGCGCGATTCGAGCCCGTTCGACGGATCGAGCGCGAGGTCCACGAGGTCGAGCGCGAACTCGACGCAGATGTCGTCGAGGGCGAGGACGTCGCCGATCTCGCGCACCGGTTCGAGCGCGCGGTCGGCCACCGGTTCGTCGGCCGTCGCGGCCTTCATCTGACGCGTTCGCCAGTAGGCGGCACCGGCCAGCGCCACGGCCCCGGCCATGAAGGGCACGAAGGGCAGTCCGGGGACGACGGCGAAGACCATCATGATGAAGGCGACCGTCAGCAGGACGGAAGGACGGCCGCCGATCTGGGCGACGATCTCCTTGTCGATGGCCCCCTTGCCGCCGCCGCGCGACAACAGCAGGCCCGAGGCGATGGAGATGATGACCGACGGCACCTGCGACACGAGTCCGTCGCCTACCGTCAGGATGGCATAGGTCTCGATGGCCTCGCCGATCGGCATGCCGTGCGCGATCATGCCCGACCCGAGGCCCACGACGAGGTTCAGCATGGTGATGAGCAGGCCCGCGACCGCGTCGCCCTTGACGAACTTCGACGCGCCGTCGAGCGAGCCGAAGAACGTCGTCTCGGCAAGCTCCGTCTCGCGCCGGCGCTTGGCTTCCGCATGGTCGATGGCCCCCGCCGCCATGTCGCTGTCGATCGCGAGTTGCTTGCCGGGCATCCCGTCGAGCGCGAATCGCGCGCCGACCTCGGCCATCCGGGTGGCGCCCTTGGTGATGACCATGAAGTTGACGATGAGCAGGACGCCGAAGACGACGAGGCCGAGCGCGATGTTGCCGCCCATGACGAAGTTGGCGAACCCCTCGATGACATGGCCGGCCGCATCGGTGCCGGTATGGCCCTCGCCGATGATGAGCTTCGTCGAGGAGACGTTGAGCGACAGCCGCAGCATCAGCGACGCCAGCAGGATCGTCGGGAACGCCGAGAAGTCGAGGGGGCGCTCGATGAAGAGGGTGGTGGTGAAGATGAGAATCGCCAGCGCGAAGCTGATCGAGAGGCCGATGTCGAGGACCCAGGAGGGCATCGGCAGGATCATCATCAGGATGACCGCCATGAGCGCGAGCGCCAGCAGGATCGTCGGCTGGAAGATGGCTTTCATGGCGGCAATCCGTCCCGGGTGTCTCGGTCGCCCCTGCCTAGCCGCAGAGCGGTTAACGGACGGTTACGAGGCCGGTTCCGAAAGCAGGTCGGCGATCAGGGCGGAGAGCGCGCGGCTGTCCTCGAGGACGCGGTCCGCGCGGGCGAGGTCGGTCGGCGGCAGGGCGGTCCCGTTGCGGGCGACGATGGCCCCGGCCAGGCGGTTGCGGCCGGTCCAGTCGGCCTGCGGCGCGGCGGTGAGCGCGGTCAGATCCCGGGCGAGCCAGGGGTCCGGCGCCTCGATGACCTCCGTGACCGCGGCGGCGGGCTCGACCGGGTTGCCGCCCCTGCGGCCGGACGGTGGAACCAGCCCCAGACCGGCGAGCAGGTCATCGACCCGGCGCAGGCCGGCGGCATCGTCCCGCAGCATCGGGCGCAGGCGCACGGCGAATTCTGCGGCCTCGGCCGGCGGCAGATGCGCCAAGGCATCCGACAGGACGGTCGAGGGCGCAACGATGCCCTGCCGCGCCATCGCGATCGCCTCCGACGGGTGGCGCGCGAGGACGAGGGCGGTCGCGACCGCCCGGTCGAGCCGCTGCGCCAGGTCGCCCTCGGGCAGCGATCGTCGCAGCGCCATCGCGTTGACGAGATGCGACTCCGGGGCGGCGGCGCCGCGGGCGTTCGCATCCGCCAGCAGCGCGGTCGCGGCCTCGACCGCCGCCGCATCGGTGCCGGCGGCGAGGACGGTGGGAGCGACGTGGGGCGTGTCGGCGCCAGGAGGCGTGGCGGGCGGATGAAGACCGGTCAGCAGGTGCTCCGCCCCGAGCGCCGTCAGGGCCGCGCGCAAGCGTGGCTCGACATCGCGCCATCGCGCGGCGGGCAGCGCGTCCATCAACCCGACGAGCGCGCGGTGATCGGCGCGGTTCCAGTCCGTGACGGGGTCCGCGTCGAGCAGGGCCGCGAGCGTCGTCGCCGGGCCGCAGGCGGGATCCAGCGCGGTGCCTCGGGGACGCGGCCCGCCATCGAACGCGGCCGCGAGCGCGATCGCATCCGGGGACTCGTCGGCCACCACCCGCTGCACCTGCCGCGCCTCCGCCCCCATGCCTGCCGCCAGATAACCGCGCGCCAGCGCGCGCG
>JBBQDX010000181.1:0-9118 GCA_038320125.1 Rhodobacterales bacterium
CCCAGTAAGCGGGCCGCTACAGCCGAAATTCTTGACGTTTCGCCTTTTCGCGCGCACTACTTTTGGCCGTGGGGGGTGCTCTACGGAAGGACGCCCCATGTCCGGACGTGCTCGGCTTTTCTCCGCCATCCTCGCCGCTGGCCTTGCGATTTCCGCGCCCGCGGCGGCGCAGACTTTCTCCAAAACGACTCACGTCGGGCTGTTCGATCCGCTTGTGGCCGATCTCAATGGCGACGGGCATATGGACCTTGCCGGGACCGCCACACAGACCACCGCTGGCGTGATGCTCAACAACGGCTCGGGCGCGTTTGGGGCGCAGGCGACCTATCCCGTGGGTGGCAATGCCATGACGATCGCCGGCGGCGACCTCAACAACGACGGGCGCTTCGACCTTGTGGTGACGATCAACCAGGCCGACATCGGGCTTGGGCTGCTGTTCGGCAATGGCAACGGCACCTTCCAGCCGCCGGTGAACCTGCCCAACACGGCGCAGGGCGACGCGGCGACGGCGGTGGTGACCGACCTCGACAATGACGGCAACCAGGATATCGTCATCGCGCACGGCTATAATTGCTACGGCTCAGGCTGCTTCCACGTCTCGAAGATGTCGATCCTGATGGGCATTGGCAACGGCACGTTCGAGCCGACGCGCGTGATCGACGCCGGCCAGGGGATGAACAAGATCGCGGTCGGCGACTTTAATCGCGACGGCATCAAGGACCTCGCAATCTCGGCCAGCGGCGCGCGGCTTTACCGGTTCCAGGGGGTCGGCGACGGGACGTTCGCCCAGCTCGAGCTGATGACGCTGGTGCCGACGCCGAACACCGCCGAGGGATCGGACATCGATGTCGCCGATTTCAACCGCGACACGTTCCAGGATTTGGTGATTGCTCTGTCGACCGACGGGAGCCGGCTCGCGATCCTCAACGGTAATGGCGACGGCACCTTCCAGGCCCCGCTGATCTACACCGATCCGAATCTGAACGTGCCGCAGGAGCTGGTGGTCGCCGATTATAATGGCGATGGCCTGCTCGACCTCGCTTACGGGTTCGCGTTCGGCCAGAACGGGCTGTTCGCGATCCGCAACGGCAATGGCAACGGCACCTTCCAGGCGCAGCGGATGTACGAAGTCCCGCCGCCGCTATCGAGCATCGGCACGGTCGGGATGGTCGGGGGCAATTTCAACGCCGACACCAAGCCCGACCTCGCGCTCGCCATCGGCGGGGCGCAGGCTGGGCTGTGGGTGCTGCTCAACACCACCGGTTTGGCACCGCCACCGACCCCGGCCGCGCCGACTTTGATCAGCCCGGCGCAGGATGCGTCGCCGACGCAGGTCATCACCTTCGACTGGTCGGACGTGGCCAATGCGACGAGCTACCGGATCCAGGTCGACGATTCGAGCAACTTCGCGTCGCCGCTGATCTTCGACCGGATCGTCACGCCGTCGACGTTCACCGCGCCTTACTTCCTCAACGTCCGCCGCCACTGGTGGCGGGTGCGGGCGATCAACTCGGCCGGTGTGGCGGGTCCCTATTCGTCAACCCGGCGCTTCACGCCGTCGAGCGGCCCGGCTCCAACGACGCCAACCGCGCCGACGCTCCTGAGCCCGGCCGACGGCGCCACGCCGGCACAGCCGGTGACGCTCGACTGGTCGGACGTCACCGACGCCGCCAACTACCGGGTCCAGATCGACGATTCGAGCACATTCTCCTCGCCGATGATCGTCGACCAGACGGTGTTCGGGTCGCAGTTCACCGCGCCGACGCTCGCCACGACGCAGGTCTGGTGGCGAGTGCGGGGCGTCAACTCCGCCGGCGCCGCAGGCCCCTTCTCCGCGGTCCGTAGCTTCACCCCGCAGGCCCTCGCGCCGCCGGCCGCGCCGACGCTCCTGACGCCTGCCGACGGAGCCACGCCGGCACAGCCCGTGGGGTTCGACTGGGACGCCGTCACCGGAGCCGCGAACTACCGAATCCAGATCGACGATTCGAGCAATTTCTCCTCGCCGGTCGTCGACGAGACTGCTTCCCCGTCGGCGTTCACGGCGCCCATGCTGGCTGCCACGCAGCATTGGTGGCGGGTGCTGGCAATCAACTCGGCCGGCACGGCGGGGCCATATTCGGCGGTCCGAAGCTTCATGCCGCAAGGCACGGCGCCGCCTCCGCCGCCACCGGAAGCCAGCCTGAACAGCCTGACGCTGAACCCGACCAGCGTGACGGGGGGCGGACCCTCGCAAGGCAGCGTGACATTGACCAGTGCCGCGCCAACCGGCGGCGCCGACGTGGCGCTGTCCAGCAGCAACCCGGCGGTGGCCAGCCTTCCCGCCAGCGTCACCGTGGCGGCGGGGGCGACTAGCGCCACCTTCAGCGTGAGTACCAGCACCGTCGGCGCGAACACCAATGTCACGATCACCGGGACGTATGAAGGTACCAGCCGAACGGCCACGCTCACGGTCACTCCGGTGCCCCCGCCACCCCCGCCACCGCCGGGCGGGACAGCAACCTTGACGGTGACGGCCAGCGGGCGCAGCGGCGAGCGCGTTACCTCGAGCCCGGCGGGAATCAACGTTTCCGTTCCCGGCACCCAGGCGGCATCGTTCACGACCGGAGCCTCGATCACGCTGAGCGCGACCAATGGCCGCGACGTGGTGTGGTCGGGCGCCTGCTCGAGCAATGGCAACAAGACCAGGAGCTGCACCTTCACGTTCAGCGCCGCTTCGTCGGTCAGCGCCAGCGTGCAGTAGGGCGAGTGGTTCTCTGCTTGTGGGTTGCATCGCGACGTGTTCGGCGGGTCGGCGCCGTTCTCCCAGACTGACCGGTCATTCCGCTTCCAGCCAGTAGAGCCCCTTAACCTTGGCGCGGTCCAGGGGAAGCGCGAAGCGCCGCGAAACACCCAGAAGCGGCCAACCAGTCTTGCCTTGACGCACCAAAAGACCGACGAACGAATCCTGGCTCAAGCGGATGTTGCCGAGGCAAGGGGAGTTTGCATGAAGCTCGTACACGTCATCGCCGTTCTGCCGATGCTGTTAGGCAGTCAATTGGGGCAGGCAATGGCGCAAGCGCCTTCCGCCTCAGCACGGATCAGCACGGAGCGCATGTCAGAAATAACGCGCGTGCTCGCTTCCGACGAATTTGAAGGGCGATCGATGGGAACTCGCGGCGAGGAGCGAACAGTCGCTTACCTTGTCGAGCAATTCCGCAGGGCAGGCCTTGAACCGGGCGGCGAGAACGGCGGCTGGACCCAGACCGTGCCCATGATCCGCACCAAGCTTGGCACACCGGCGCGCTTCTCGTTCCGGCAAGCTTCCGCCGAGAGCCCGCTTCAATTTCCTGGTGACATCTATCTTAGCACTATCCGAGCCGTCGACCATGCGAGGATCGAAGCGGCTTCGATCGTCTTCGTCGGCTACGGCGTCAATGCACCCGAGCGCGGTTGGGACGACTTCAAGGGTGTCGACCTCAAGGGCAAGGTCGCATTGTTCCTGGTAAACGACCCCGACTTCGAAGCATTGAAGGGCGAGCCAGTCGCGGGGAAGTTCGGCGGTGCGACGATGACCTACTACGGACGCTGGACTTATAAATTCGAGGAAGCTGCACGGCGCGGAGCCATCGCTGCGCTGATTGTCCACGATACCGCCGGCGCTGGATATGGCTGGAACGTGGTCCAGAGCGCGGCCGGCGAAAACTTCAATATCGTTCTTGGCCAGGCCGCGCAGCAACCGGTGCTCCTCCAGGGATGGATACAGCAAGCGGTTGCGTCCGACCTGTTCAAGCGCGCGGGTCATGACCTGAAGGCACTGAAGAAGCAGGCCCGAAGTGCGGCATTCCGGCCGATCCCGCTCAAGGCGACATTCTCGGCAGACGTGCCGGTCTCCCTGACGCGGCTCACCA
Organism: Rhodobacterales bacterium; assembly: GCA_038320125.1. Taxonomy (GTDB): domain Bacteria; phylum Pseudomonadota; class Alphaproteobacteria; order Rhodobacterales; family Rhodobacteraceae; genus Jannaschia. Next base: position 3,888 of record JBBQDX010000181.1, read on the forward strand.
GTCAAAACGTCATCGGCAAATTGACCGGCGCCAAATATCCCGACGAAACGGTCAGCTATGGCGGACACTGGGACGCTTATGGAGTGGGCGCTCCCGACGCGCAGGGCCGAACGGTCCGGCCTGGGGCGGCCGACGACGCGCTCGGGCTCGCCGCGATGGTCGAGATCGCGCGGTTGTTCGCGGCCGGGCCGCGGCCGGAGCGCAGCCTGGTCTTCGCGGCCTGGACCGCCGAGGAGCGCGGCCTGTTGGGGTCCGAATATTATGCTCAGCGCCCTCTCTACCCGCACGAGAAGATGGTCGCCAATCTGACCCTCGACACGCTCCAGTGGGCGGGGGCGACGCGAGACACGGTCCTGATCGGTCGCGGCCAGAGCGAGATGGAGCGCTATCTTGAGGAGGGTGCCCGGGCACAGGGACGTTATGTGACCGACGAGGGCCATCCCGAGCGCGGCCTGTTCTACCGCGCCGACCATTTCACCCTTGCCCGGCGCGGCGTACCCGTCCTGCTCAGCATGGCACTGGCGGGCGCTTACGACTTCGCCAAGGGTGGGCGACCGGCCGGGGAACGCTGGCTCGATACGTTCACCAGCAATTGTTACCACCAGACCTGCGACAGCTGGTCGCCAACTTGGGACCTGCGTGGAGCCGCGCAGGAAACCGAACTTTATTATGCGATCGGTAACCGGCTTGCGAACAGTCGCGTTTGGCCGAAGTGGAAAGCTACGTCGGAGTTCGCGAAGATCCGAGCTCAAAGCGAGAGTTCACGCCGATTGGCGCCCGCTGATGGGCGAGGGGAGCGAGGTCGTTAGGCGGACTTCGTCATCCGAATCGGCGAAGACGATCGTGTCGCCGCCCACGAAGGCGTAACGGAGCGCGGTAAGGCCGTCGCCCGCAGTCCCCACCACGCTTCCGAAAGCCGGCATCGCACTCGCTCCGCCGAAAGTTAGGCGTAAGATGGGGAAGGACGGCAGCCGCAGCCAGCAACAGGTCGCCGCCGGCGACGCCTGCCCCTTCGAAATCGGTCACCCGGTCCTGCACTGCGGATGTCGATTGGTGCTGCTGCCGAGCGCGGGTTCATCGCCATCGCGCATGACCCTTCCTACGTCGGCAAAAGTGGAGAGCCGCCAGCAGAAAACGAGGCGGCCGGTTCAGTTCGAGCTGCTCGAACCGGCACGCACCAGCATTCTCGCGTGGCCCGAACGGCGCGGCGGCGGACTGGACGAATTCGCATTTCCCAGCCGTATTGATCGGTCTGTTCCTCTCAGTACCCGGCAATATGCTCGGCTTGTAGATGAGTGGGTCCGCAAGCAACTTTGGCTCCGCTCAAATCCGCCGCTGGGCGATGCGGCTTCTCTCGAACTTGCGTGTGGGACGATGATACCGACGAAGCGCAATTCTGGGTCTTGGCCCAGAGGCTTCTCGGCAAGGAACGGGTTGCCTCAACCGTTGGCGAGCCAAGCACCAACGAGTTGCCCTCGAGTGAAAGCTGGGTCTGGCGCGCTAAACTGTGACGTCCGTTTCCCACCCATTGCGGACGTCCTCCCGCTTGTGATCCATTTCGGACACGAGCGTAAGGATTCAGCAAGCGCTTCCTGTCAACGTTCGCGGATCGTTCCCACTTGGGGCCGGCTTCCCTGTCTCGCCAAAGCTTAACAGCCGCGTTCAGCGGCATTTCAGAAGAGGCCGCCATCATATTCACCGTCGTATTCGCGGTGCCCCAGTCCCGGGCCGCCTGACCAAAATGGCTTCCGGTCGGATCGCATCTGCTCGTTCGCGCATCCACTCGCTGGGTGCGTTGCTGCGCAAATCGCTTCCCACCGGCCGCGTTGCGGCTGGTCGCGGAGGGCTGCTCGAGCGCGCAGCAGACCTTGGGCGCGTCGGCGCGTGGGAGTGCGATCTCAACACGAACGTGCTCACCTGGACAAATGGCGTTTTTGACGTCTTCGGCTTTCCTCGGGGCACCAGGATCCGCCGTGAAGATACCTTGGCACTTTACAGTGACGAATCTCGCGCGGAGTTGGAGCGCCTCCGCGCCGACGCAATCGCCCGCAGACACAGCTTCTCTATGGATGCAAAGATACTTCGAACAGACGGTGGTCAGCGCTGGATCCGAATTACGGCCAGCGTAGTGCGTTGCGAGGGGCGTCCCACTCACCTCTATGGGATGAAGCAAGATGTCACGCAGGAGCTGGAATATCTGGAGTTGCTACGGAAGTCAGCCGAGCATGATGCGCTTACGGGCCTTGCCAGCCGTAGCGTCTTCCAAACCCGCTTCCTGGACGCTTCCGCCGCGGCCCGCGCCACCTTTCCGGTCAGTGCGATCGTGCTGTTCGACCTCGACGGGTTCAAGCTGATCAATGACGAAAATGGCCACTGCGCCGGCGATCTGTGCCTTAGGATAATAGCGACACGGCTCGCTGACTATTTTGTCGACGCGGCGATGATTGCTCGCATCGGAGGCGACGAGTTCGCGGTTCTCCTGAGCGACCCGCCTGGAGAGCATCTGAACCAGCGAGTCGCGGCGTGCCTCTCACTCCTTTCGCGCCCATTCCTCTGCAACGGGAGGCTACTAAGCGTGAGCGCCTCGGCAGGCATCGCGTCCGCTGACGATCAGGGGACACACGATCCTGACGGTATGTTTTCCGCGGCCGACGGTGCGCTTTATCAAGCGAAGAGAGCCGGTCGTAACAGGGTGCGCCTCGCCGCCGCCTGACCGCCCACGGAACTTCCGTGTCGCCGTCATGGGTGGGGTGGACCGCTGACATGCAGCGATCCTGCGCAACCCGGCAATTCACGGCGCTGATGCAGTCAAGGACGTGATCCTCCTTGTTGCTGAACGCCCGTGCGGCGTCGTGCAATGCAAGCGACGGAAGGAACGGTGACACGCCCCGATCTCCTTCGCCAACTCGTGAAGGTTGTCCTATTCTTCGATGCTAACCCAGACTTGCCGAAGATTCCGGAAGGATCGTCCTACTTCGTTTCGGTGGCTCGCGATTCCGCGGCAACCGTCGTCGACTTCTTCGACCGGCCGCGGGCGATCCTCGCCGAACTGGAGTTGATCGCCGGTTTGAGCAATATGCGTCTTACCGCGAGCGTACGCACCCGGCCCAGAGATGACGTCCTCAGGTCACAACGATCTTCGTGTTGATCACGCCCTTGCCCTTGTGCTGGACCTTGCCCGTGATCCAGTGGAGGAACTCCATCTTGGCGCTAAACTCCCCGGCCTGGGTGGGCTTGATGATCATGGTCCGGCGCTGGGCCGAAGTGAGATCGAACGGCTCGTTGGCCGGGATCGTGAACGGACGGTTCCACGCGTTCATTCCCAACGTGGTGCCGTCGATGGCGTGCACTTCCGCGGCGACGCCGAGCGTCACCCGCAGGACCGAGTAGCTGGCGTTGACCAGCCGGATCAGGATCGAATCGCCAACGCGGGCGGTCACGACCGTGTCCCGGTGGGTATTCGTGCGGTTGTTGAACACGCCGTTGAGCAAGAAATATTTGGGCTCGAAGCGATTGAGGCCGACGTCCTCGCCGCAGAGTCCATCGTCGTGGCTGAGGTCGTGCCAGCGCGGGTCCATATCGTCCGCAACCCAGAACTTCTCCACATTGTAGCGCGGCCCCTTGCTCGTGAGCCAGCCCCAACCTTCCTTCGGGTCGACGATGAGGAGACCGAACATGCCCATTTCGAAATGCAGCACCGTGTTGCGATGGCAGTGATAGAGGTTGGTGCCGGGTTGGTGCGGCCGCCACTGATAAGTGTACTCGCCGGCCTCGAACGAGACATGCCCGACGCCGTCGTTGAAGGTCGTCGGCAGGATGCCATGATGGTGGATCGTGTGCGGTCCCTTCCTCGACTTCAACTGGGTATGAACGAGCTGCCCCTGCCGCACGCGCATCGGCGGCGAGGGATAGACGGCGCTGCGGAAAGCGGGATTCGAGCTGGTTGGATCGATGAACCCCCAGAAATCGATATCGCGGCCATCGGGCGCCGTCAGCTTCCCGCTATCGAATTCCCGCCGGATCACGACGTCGGGCCTGAGCTTGTCCGGTGTCTCCGGATCCTCCTTGAAGACCCGGCAGCCATAGGTCGAGAAAGAGATCGGATTGTCTCCGGCTCCCGTGCCCTCATAGTCGAATGGATCATCGGCCATCAGAGGAGCCCCTTCTTGATCTTATACTGTTCGTAGGTGCCGAGCAGCTCCCAGTGGGTGACCAAGCCTTGCGGGTAATTGCCGCCGCCGGCGGTGTTCGCCATCTCGCAATGGCAGTGCATCACGTAGCGCATCGGGAACGGCTCCTGCTTCGGAGGCCAGACCGGGGCATCGAGCGGTCTCTGGAACGGCAGCAATATGTCCTTGCGCTCCATCGGCGGCATCGCCCACACGTCGAGCGCGAAGATGTTATCGCGAACGACCACGGCGCCCTCGTCGTCCGTCTCGGTGAGTTCGAAGACGTCGTTGCCGTGGATGTGCAGCGAATGCGTGCACAGCCCCGCGTTGAGGGTGCGGATCATCGCCGGCTGGCCTTCGTAGCCCTCCGGCTCAATCAGCCCGGAATAGGAAAATTTATCGTCGGGCAGATCGTTGTGCCCCGCGGTGTCGAACCCGCTCACGCCGTTGATCGCGAAATAGTCCGGCGTGAACGAGGAGTCCCAGACGCTCCCGTCGACATACTCCTTGTTCGCGATGCGCCGGGCGAGACCCGAGTCGAAGTCCGAGGTGACCCACACCAGATCGCGGGGGTGATTTTCATCCAGCCCAGGGTCCGGGTCCCACTTGTTGCCTGGGAATTCACCGTGGCCGAGCGCGTCGAAGAGCGCGCGCACCTCCTTGGTCTGCTGGTCATAATTGTAGGGGATGGGCGAGCCCGCGGGCGTCTTCGTGCCTGCGCGCGGCAGGACGATCAGCGCGCCGTTGAGGCCGAGGATACGGTTCACCGGAAAGTTGTACGGATCGAAATAGAGATAGCTTCCCGGCGGGAGCCCGGCGATGGTGTATTTCCCGGTCTGATTCTTGTAGATTGGATCTTCGCGCAATGTCATGCCGGTGACCGCGAAGGCGTGGGGGAGGTCATCGCGGTTGGTGATCCAGATGTCGAGCGTTTCCCCTTCGGTCATCCAGATCACGGGATGAAGGCCATTACGGCCTATGGTCGCGATGTCCTCGCCTTCGACCTCGAACAGATTGGCGAAGACCAAGTTGCCGTCGATCACCGGAGATTCCCACGGCGCG
>JBBQDX010000182.1:0-9103 GCA_038320125.1 Rhodobacterales bacterium
GGCCAGCGCGAAGCCCGCCAGCGCGCCCACCGACCACATCGCCGTCAGCAGCGTCGTCGAGGAGACCGAGAGCCCGAGGATCTCGCCGCCGTAGGGCTCCAGGAGCACGTCCTGCATGTTGAAGGCCATCGTGCCCGCGAAGATCGTGACCAGAAGCCGGCCCGCGTCGCCGCCCGACGCGAAGTCGGTCCAGGCGTCGCGGAAGGCGGGCCGCGGGGCGGCGCGTTCCTCGGCAGTGGAGGGGCGGACGCTCTCCTGCTTCCAGAGCGCCACGAGATTGAGCACGATCGTCACCACGGCGGCGGCCTGCACGACCTGGATCAGCCGCAGCTCGCTGAAGTCGCGCAGCAGCACGCCGAAGACGAGCGAGGCGATCGCCATGCCGATGAGGAACATCACGTAGAGGAGGGCCACGACGCGCGGGCGGGTCTCGTCGGAGGCGCGGTCGGCGGCCAAGGCCAGCCCCGCGGTCTGGGTCATGTGCATGCCGAGGCCGGTCAGCAGGAACGCGAGACCCGCGCCGAGCTCGGCGGCATGGGGCGCGTCGACGGCCTGCGTGCCGGTGAAGAGCACGAGGCCCATCGGCATGACCGCGAGGCCGCCGAACTGCCAGAGCGTGCCGAACCACAGATAGGGGACGCGCTTCCAGCCGATCGCGCTGCGGTGCGTGTCGGAGCGGAAGCCCAGGAGCGCGCGGAAGGGCGCGACCAGCACCGGGATCGCGATCATCAGCGCGACGGCGACCGCGGCGACCTTCAGCTCGACGATCATCACCCGGTTGAGCGTGCCGAGCAGCAGCACCGAGGCCATTCCGACGCTGATCTGGAACAGCGAGAGCCGCAGCAGCTGCGTCAGCGGCAGCCCCTCGCTGGCCGCGTCGGCGAAGGGCAGCATCCCGGTTGTGAGCTGTCGGAGATGGCGCGCGCGGAAGATCACGGCCGGTACTCCAGCGCGGTCGAGATGTAGAAGCCGGAATGGATGCGCTCGAGGGGCGTCAGCGTGCCGGGCACGCCCGCCTCCCGCAGCGCGCGCGACAGGTGCGCGGGGTCGTGCGGGACCATCGCCGGGGCGCGGTCGGCGCGGGGCATCAGCTTGCCCAGGCGCCACATCGCCATCAGGAGCGGCGTGCGCGGCGCCACGGTCAGGAGCATCGAGGCACCAAGGCGGGGGGCCATGCGGCCGAGGATGCGCGCGATGTCGGCGGCGGTGTAGTAGATCAGGCTGTCCATCGCCACCGCGTGGTCGAACGCCCCCAGCCCGGGGTCGAGCATGTCGCCCGCGCAAAACTCGATCCGGCACGCGAGATCCGCCGGGCAGCGGCTGCGCGCGATGTCGACCAGCGCGGGCGAGATGTCGGCCGCCACCACCTGCGCCCCGCGCGCGGCCAGCTCGACGGCCAGCGCGCCGGTGCCGCAGCCCGCATCGAGGATGCGCGCGCCGGTCAGGTCGGCGGGAAGCCGTGCCAGAAGCTGCGCCCGCATCGCGTCCCGCCCCGCGCGCACCGTGGCGCGGATGCCCGAAACCGGCGCGTCCGAGGTGAGCCGCGCCCAGACGTCGGTGGCGGTGCGGTCGAAATAGGTCTCCACCCGCGACCGTGTGGCGCCGTAGCTGGAGGAGGCGGTCAACCCGTCCATCAATCGAATCCCAGCATCTCGAAGATCTCGCGGTCGGGCAGCGGCGCGGGCGCGAGCGGCTCGGTCCCGTTCCAGAGCGACGCCGCGAGGCGCAGGTATTCGGCGCGGACGGCCTCGATCTCGGGATCGGCGTCCATCTCGAACAGGGTCTTCTTCTTGAGGCGCGACCGGCGGATCGCGTCGAGGTCGGGCATGTGCGCCAGCCGGTTGAACCCCACGGCCGCGCAGTAGCGGTCGACCTCGTCGGTGTCCTTCGAGCGGTTGGCGATGCAGCCGGCGAGCCGCACCTTGTAGTTCTTGGACTTGGCCTGCACCGCGGCGATGATCCGGTTCATCGCGTAGATGCTGTCGAAGTCGTTGGCGGTGACGATGAGCGCGCGGTCGGCGTGTTGCAGCGGCGCCGCGAAGCCGCCGCAGACGACGTCGCCCAGCACGTCGAAGATGACCACGTCGGTATCCTCGAGCATGTGGTGCTGCTTGAGGAGCTTGACCGTCTGGCCAACCACGTAGCCGCCGCAGCCGGTGCCGGCGGGCGGCCCGCCGGCCTCGACGCAGCGCACGCCGCCCCAGCCCTCGAAGACGAAATCCTCGGCCCGAAGCTCTTCGGGATGGAAGTCCACCTCCTTGAGGATGTCGATCACCGTGGGCACGAGCCGGCCCGTCAGCGTGAAGGTGCTGTCGTGCTTGGGGTCGCAACCGATCTGGAGGACGCGCTTGCCCATCTTGGCGAAGGCGGCCGACAGGTTCGACGAGGTCGTAGATTTGCCGATCCCGCCCTTGCCGTAGACGGCGAAGACCTTGGCCCCGTCGATCCGGGCAGCCTCGTCCTGAGCCACCTGGACGGATCCCTCGCCGTCCTCCCCCCTGAGCCTTGGTGCTGTGTCGAGTGCCATGTCCATCCCTTTCCCGGGCCTATTCGGCCGCAATTCCTTCGAGCCGGTCCTCGATCGCATCGGCTGCCGCATGGAGCCCCGCGAGCGTTTCCGCGTCAGGGGCCCAGTAGTCGCGTCCCGCCGCCTCGATGAGCCGCCCCGCCATGCGCGCGGAGGCCTGCGGGTTGAGGGCCGCGAGGCGCTCGCGCATCGCTGCGTCGAGCACGAAGGTCTCGCTCAGGCGCTGGTAGACCCAGGGGTCGACCTGCCCCGTCGTGGCCGACCAGCCGACGGTGTTGGTCACCTGCGCCTCGATCTGGCGGACGCCCTCGGCACCGTGGCTCAGGAGCGGTTCGTAGAAGCGGGGGTTGAGGCTGCGCGAGCGGGTCTCCAGCGCCACCTGTGCCGCCAGCGTGCGGACCTTGCCCGCGCCGCGCGTGGTGTCGCCGATGTAGACCGGGAGCGTGGCGCCGCCCTTGGCGCGGCGCGCGGCGCGGGCGATGCCGCCCAGCGTGTCGAAGTAATGGTCCACGGTGGTGACGCCGAGTTCGATCGACTCGAGGTTCTGGTAGGCCAAATCCACGCCGGCGAGTGCGGCGGCCAGCACTTCGGGCTGCGGCGCCGCGCGCCCGTCGGCCCCGTAGGCGAAGCCTTTGCGCGCTTGATAGGCGTCCGCGAGTTCGTCCTCGTCCTCGAAGGCGGAGGCATCGACGAGCTGGTTGACGTTGGACCCATAGGCCCCCTCAGCGTTCGAGAAGACCCGCAGCGCGGCGGTGCGAAGGTCGCAGCCGACCGTCTGCATGTGCGCGAGGGCGTGGGCGCGGATGTTGTTCTTCTCCGGCGGCTCGTCGGCCTCGGCGCAGATCAGCGCGGCCTCGGCCAGAAGCTTCGTCTGCAGGGGCAGCAGGTCACGGAAGATGCCCGAGAGCGTCACCACAACGTCGATGCGCGGCCGGCCCAGCACCTCGAGCGGCACCAGCTCCGCGCCCGCGAGCCGCCCCCAGGCGTCGAAACGCGGCGTGCAGCCCATCAGCGCCAACGCCTGCGCGATCGGCATGCCGTCGGACTTGATGTTGTCGGAACCCCAGAGGACCAACGCCACCGAGCGCGGCATCTCCGGATGAGCCTCGAGCAGCAGCGCCGCCTGTGCCGCGCCCTGCCGCATGGCGAAGGCCGTGGGCATGCGGAACGGATCGAAGGCGTGTATGTTGCGGCCCGTGGGCAGGACGTCCGGGTTGCGCACGAGGTCGCCTCCGGGAACGGGCGCGATGAAGCGGGCCGACAGGGCGCGCATCAGGCCGGGCAACTCGTGATCGCCCGCCAGCAGCAGTTCGACGCGGGCGCGCGTGGCGGAATCCGCGCCATCCATCAGCGCCACCATGCGGGCGCGGGCCTCCGGCGAGGGCACCCGGCCCAGCACGTGCAGCCCCTCGGGGATCAGCGCGGCCTCGGCCTCGATCAGCTGCGCCCAGAGCGCGCCCGGATCCGAGGCGTCCATGTCCACCGCCGCCGCCTGCTCGGCCACGAGCGCGCCCAGATCGAACCGCGCCGGGTCCGCCGGGGCCATTCCGCGCCAGCGCGCGAGGCTGTCCTTGAGCTCGGCCAGACCCTTGTAAAGGCCGGCGGAGGCCAGCGGCGGCGTCAGATGCGTGACCGTCACGGCGTCCGAGCGGCGCTTGGCCAGCGTCGCCTCGGAGGGGTTGTTGGCGGCGTAGAGATAGACGTTCGGCATGCCGCCGATCAGCCGGTCGGGCCAGTCCGCGCCCGACAGGCCCGATTGCTTGCCCGGCATGAACTCGAGCGCGCCATGCATCCCGAAGTGCAGGATCACGTCCGCCGCGAGGTCGGTCCTGATCCAGTGATAGAAGCCGGCGAAGGCATGGGTCGGGGCGAAGCCGCGCTCGAACAGCAGCCGCATCGGGTCGCCCTCGTAGCCGAAGGCGGGCTGGAGGCCGACGAAGACCTTCCCGAAGCGCGCGCCCAGGACGTAGACGCCGCGCCCGTCGGACTGCGCCCGGCCCGGCGCCGGACCCCAGGCCGCCTCGATCTCCGACAGGTGCGCGAGTTCGGCCACCAGACGGTCGGCGGGGAGGTAGGCGGCGATGCTTGCCTCCTGCCCGTAGGCGGCACCGCCCGACAGGACGGCCCTGCGCAGATCCTCGACGGTGGCTGGGGGGGCGACGTCATAGCCTTCGGCCTGCATGCGGGTCAGGGTCGCGTGCAGTGAGGCGAAGACGTCGAGATAGGCGGCCGTGCCCGCCGCCCCCGCATTGGGCGGGAAGCCGAAGAGCACGATGGCGACGGTCTTGTCCGCGTTGGCCTTCGCGCGCAGGGCGGTGAGCCGCGCCACCTTGCCTGCCAGCACGTCCACCCGCTCGAAGCAGGGGGCCATGGTGCTGGCCTCGCCGGCGGACCCGGCGGTCTGACGGCAGCGATGCGCGCAGCCGGTGCAGCCATCCGGTCCGTGGCGACCGGCGAAGACGGTGGGGGCCACGGCGCCGTCGATCTCGGGCAGGGCCAGCAGCATGGTCGCCTCGACCGCGCCCAGTCCCTGCGCGGACCGGGACCACTGGCCGAGCGTCTGGAACTCGAGCGGCTGCGCGTTCAGATAGGGCACGTCGAGCGCGCCGAGCACCTCGGCGGCCGCCTCCGCGTCGTTGTAGGCGGGTCCGCCGACGAGGCTGAACCCGGTGAGCGAGACGAGTGCGTCGACGCGCCCCGCGTCCATGTAGGCGCCGATGGCCGGGCGCCCGTCGAGCCCGCCGGCGAAGGCGGGCACGACCTCGAGTCCCCGCGCCTCGAGCGCGCGGATCACCGCGTCGTAATGCGCGGTGTCGCCCGAGAGCACGTAGGAGCGCAGCATCAGCACGCCCACGGTGCCGGTGGCCCCCTCCACGCGCGGCAGGTCGGTGGCGTTCAGCGCGATGCCGGAACGGGGCAGGTCGGGATGGTAGAGCCCCACCTCGGGATATTCGATCGGGGCGGCGGCGGCGGCGCGGTGCCAGGCGGGACGGGCCGCGTAGCGCGAGACCAGCGCCCGCACGAGGTTCTCGACGTTGTCGTCCGAGCCGCCGAGCCAGTACTGCATCGACAGGAACCACTGCCGCAGATCCTGCGCCCGGCCGGGGACCAGCTTGAGCAGGCGGGGCAGGCGGCGCAGCATCCGCATATGCGACGCCCCCGCGCCGCGGCCGCCATTCGAGGGCTTGGGCTTCAGCTTCTTGAGGAGCGCCATGACGCCCGAGGCGGGGCGCGACATGTCCAGATCGCCCATCTTCGTCAGCCGCACGATCTCCGCATCCGAAACCATCGCCACCAGCGCGTCGCATTGCGCGCGACGCGCGGTGAGGTCGGGCAGGATCGCGCGCACATGCTCGTCGAGGAACAGGAGCGTCACGATCAGGATGTCGGCGCCCGCGATGGCGGCGCGTGCATCCGCCAGCGCCTCGGGCCGCTCGCCCCATTCGGCGGCGGCATGCAGATCGAACGTCAGGCCCGGAAAATCGCGCGACAGCCGCCCCGCCACGCGCGCGGCGGGGCCGGCGGCGTGCCGGTCGAGCGTGAGGACCACGACGCGGTAGGGCGCGGACGCGGGATCGGGAACGATGTGGGGTTCAGCGCGCATGATGGGCCTTTGCCTCGTAGAGCGTGTCGACGCCGATTTCGGAAAGACCCCGGCTGGCGGCGAAGATCTCGGTGTTGCGGCGGGCCTTGCCGCGCACGAAGAAGGGAACCTTGCGCAGCTCGCGCTCGGCGGGCTCGAGCCAGATGACGGTGCCGGAGGCGGTCCCGGTCTTGACGGCCCCGATTTTGGCGGCTCCGGTCTCGGCGGGCAGGGGCTCGGCCGCGGCGGGCGCTGGCGCTGGCAGGCCGCCGTGGTGGCTGGGGCCTGCGGCGTCGTGGAACTCGAAATCGTCGCGGAACATGTGCAGCAGATGTTCCTCCAGCCCCATGACGAGCGGATGGACCAGCGTGTCGAAGATCACGTTGGCGCCCTCGAGGCCCACCTGCGGGCTGTAGCGGGCCGGAAAATCCTGGACGTGGACGGGGGCCGAGATCACGGCGCAGGGGATGCCGAGACGCTTGGCCGTATGGCGCTCCATCTGCGTCCCGAGGATCAGCTCCGGCGCCAGAGCCTCGATCGCCGCCTCGACCTCGAGGTAGTCGTCGGTGATCAGCGCCTCGAGCCCCATTTCCTTCGCCATGGCGCGGACGGGGCGGGCCATCTCGCGGTTGTAGCAGCCGAGGGCCACGACCTCGAAGCCCATCTCCTCTTTGGCGATTCGCGCCATGGCCATCGCATGGGTGCCGTCGCCGAAGACGAAGACGCGCTTGCCGGTGAGATAGGTGCTGTCCACCGAGGCCGAATACCAGGGCAGGCGCAGGCGGCTCTCGTCCAGCCGGGCGGTCGTGCCGGCGAGCCTGGCCACCTCGGCGGCGAAGTCGCGCGTGGCGCCCACGCCGATCGGGACGACGCGGGTATAGGGCTGGCCGAGGTCCCGCTCCATCCAGCGCGCGGCGCTCTCGGCGGTCTCGGGGTAGAGGAGGACGTTGAAGTGGGCGGCGCCGAGGCGGGCGATGTCGGAGGGGGTCGCGCCATAGGGGGCGACCACGTTCAGGTCGACACCGAGCTCCGACAGAAGCCCGGTCAGCTCCTCGATGTCGTCACGGTGGCGGAAGCCGAGGGCCGTCGGCCCGAGGATGTTGGCGCTGACCCGCGCGGTGCGAGCCATGGGCCGGGCCAGCGCGCGGACGATCTGGTGGAAGGTCTCGTCGGCGCCGAAGTTCTCGCGCCGCTGATAGGAGGGAAGGTCGAGCGCGATCACCGGGACCGGCAGGTCCATCCGCTCGGCGAGGCCGCCCGGATCGTCCTGGATCAGTTCCGCGGTGCAGGACGCGCCGACGATCATCGCCTCCGGGCGGAAACGCTCGTAGGCATCCCGGCAGGCATCCTGGAAAAGTTGCGCGGTGTCGGAGCCGAGGTCGCGCGCCTGGAAGGTGGTGTAGGTGACGGGCGGGCGGGCGCCGCGCCGCTCGATCATGGTGAACAGGAGGTCGGCATAGGTGTCGCCCTGCGGCGCGTGCAGGACGTAGTGCAGGCCGCGCATCGCCGTAGCCACGCGCATCGCGCCGACATGCGGCGGGCCTTCGTATGTCCAGACCGCGAGCTTCATTCCGCGGCCTCCAGACGGGGCGCGAGGCCCGCGATGGCCGCGCGGCGGCGAAGCGGACGCGCGAAGAGACCGGCGAGATCGCCCGCCTGCTCGTAGAAATGGACCGGCGTGAAGACGAGCTCGATCGCCCATTTGGTCGTCAGCCCCTCGGCCTCGAGCGGGTTGGCGAGGCCGAGGCCGCAGACGGTGAGGTCGGGGCGCGCGGCCCGCGCGCGGTCGAGCTGGAAGTCGACGTCCTGGCCCTCGGAGATGCGCGGGCCCGGGGCCATCGCCTCGAGATCCGGGCCGACGATGGCGTCGTGGATATAGGGGCTGCCGACCTCGATCGCGGTCATGCCGCATTCGCGCGTCAGGAACCGCGCCAGCGGGATCTCGAGCTGGCTGTCGGGAAAGAAGAAGACGGAGCGGCCCGTCAGCGGTTCGCAGGTCTGGGCGATGGCGCGCCGGGCGCGGTCGCGGGGGGCGGCGGTGACGCTCTCGAAGGTGGCGTCGTCCACGCCGAATTCGTCGGCGATGGCGCGCAGCCAGGCGGTGGTGCCCGCCTCGCCGAAGGGGAAGGGCGCTGCGACATGGCGCGCGCCGCGTCGCTGGAGCGCCTCGGCGGTGTCTCCGAGGAAAGGCTGGGCCAGCGCGAAGACCGTGTTCGCGCCGATGCCGATCTCGTCGCCACGCCGCCGCGCGGGCAGGCAGCGGACCGGACCCACGCCGAGATCCGCCAGCAGCCCGAGCATCTGGTCCTCGACCACGTCGGGCAGCGCGCCGGCGACGATCAGCTCGCGCGCGTCCGTGTCCGGCAGGACCGGGACCATCGCGGCGAGGCAGGCATCCTCGCCTTGCGTGAAGGTCGTCTCGATGCCCGAGCCGGAATAGCTCAGCACGCGGACCGACGGGGCATAGCGCGCGCTCAGCCGCTCGGCGGCGCGCGAGAGATCGAGCTTGATGACCTCCGACGGGCAGGACCCTACGAGGAACAACTGCCTTATGTCGGGACGGCGCTCCAGCACGCGCACGACCTGTGCGTCGAGTTCGTCCTGCGCGTCGTTCATTCCGGCCAGATCGCCCTCCTCGAGGATGGCGGTGGCGAATCGGGGCTCGGCGAAGATCATCACGCCCGCCGCCGATTGCAGCAGATGCGCGCAGGTGCGCGAGCCCACGACGAGAAAGAACGCGTCCTGCATCTTGCGGTGCAGCCAGACGCTGCCGGTGAGGCCGCAGAAGACCTCGCGCTGGCCGCGTTCGCGCAGCACCGGGGTGTCGCGGCAACCGCGCGAGGGAGCCTTGGCGGGCAGGACGCTCATTGGTGCACCCTTCCTACTGGAAGGCTTACTGTTATTGATGCGAGCCTTCTGCTTCCGGCGTCCCGTCGCGACGGCCCAGGGCGCTCGGCGCTCGACGGCCCGCATGAGACCCGCCGCGCGGCGGG
>JBBQDX010000183.1:0-9102 GCA_038320125.1 Rhodobacterales bacterium
GCCTCGGCGATGGGCTTCGCCCCCTCGCGCGTGGCCCGCTGCCAGGTCACCACCTTCATGTATTTGTGGACCGAAAGCCCGCCGGTATAGGACGCGGCGCCGCCGGTCGGCAGGACGTGGTTGGTGCCCGATGCCTTGTCGCCGAAAGCCACCGTCGTCTCCTCGCCGAGGAACAGCGATCCGTAGCAGGTCAGCCGCTCCAGCCACCAGTCGAGGTCGGCGGCCTGCACCGTCAGGTGCTCGGGCGCGTAGGCGTCGGAGGTGGCGGCCATCTCCTCGCGGTCGGCGCAGACGATCACTTCGGCATAGTCGCGCCAGGCGGCGGAGGCGTTGTCGCGGTTCGTCTCCGGCAGGTCGTCGATCAGGCCGGGGACGAGATCCATCACCTGCCCGGCCAGAGCGCGGTCGTCGGTGACCAGCCAGACCGGCGAGTTGTAGCCATGCTCCGCCTGTCCCACCAGGTCGGCGGCGACGATGTCGGCGTCCGCGGTGCGGTCGGCCAGGATCAGGCTGTCGGTCGGCCCCGCGATCATGTCGATGCCGACGCGGCCAAAGAGGATCCGCTTGGCTTCGGCCACGAACTGGTTGCCGGGGCCGACGAGGATGTTGGCCTTTGGCAGGCCGAACAAGCCGAACGTCATCGCCGCCACCCCCTGCACGCCGCCCATGGCGAGGATGGTGTCGGCCCCGCAGATGTGGGCCGCATAGACGATGGCCGGGTTCACGCCGACGCCCGGCCGGGGCGGGGAGCAGGCGACGATGTGGTTGCAGCCCGCGACCTTCGCCGTCGTCACCGTCATGATGGCGCTGGCGATATGGCTGTAGCGCCCGCCGGGCACGTAGCAGCCCGCTGCGTCGACCGGGATGATCTTCTGGCCCGCGACGAGGCCCGGCACGATCTCCACCTCGACGTCCCCGAGGGTCGATTTCTGCGCCTCGGCGAAGCGGCGGACGTTGTCGTGGGCGAAGCGGATGTCGGCCTTCAGCTTCTCGGGCACCTTGGCCGAGGCATCCTTGATGTCCGCCTCGGTCAGCAGGATGGGGCCGTCGTATCTGTCGAACTTCGCCGCGTAGTCCATCGCCTTCGCGTCGCCGCCCGCCTCGATGTCGTCGAGGATGCCCTGGACGATCCTGTGGGTGTCGCCGGCGTCCGACTTGGAGGTCAGGGTCGCTTTCTTGAGGTAGTCTCGGGCCATCGCGCGGCTCCTATCTGAAGAGGTCTCACAGCAGGGATGTCGAGATCGCCGGGACGAAGGCGATGAGCAGGACGACGATCAGCATGAAGAACACGAAGGGCACGGCGCGCCAGGCGATCCGCAGGATCGACTCGCCGGTGATGCCGGACACGACGAAGAGGTTGAGGCCGAGAGGCGGCGTGATGAAGCCGACGCCGAGCGCGGTGATCATCATCACGCAGAACTGCAGGTCGTTCATGCCGATGTTGTCGGCCAGCGGCTTCAGGAGCGGTGCGAGGATGACGATGTTGGGCGTCGTCTCCATCACGCAGCCCGCCGCGATCAGAATGCCGATCATCAGCAGGATCAGGAGGGTCGGATCCTGCGTCAGGCCGGTGACGGCGGTCACGAAGCCCTGCGGCACCCCCATGATGGCCAGCGCCTGCGCCAGGGGGAGCGAGAAGGCGATGATCGGCAGGATGACCCCGTTCACCTTGGCCGAACTGACCAGCATCGAGGGAAAGTCCGACAGCCTCAGCGTCCCGAGGATGAACCCCAGCAGGATCGTGACGACCACCGCCGTCGCCCCCGCTTCGGTGGGCGTCAGTTGCCCGGAGAAGATGCCGTAGAAGATCACGCCGGGCACGATGAAGGCGTACCAGCCGGATTTCAGGGCCAGGCCGAGCTGCGCCAGCCATTCGCCCAGGCCGAGCCCGCCGCCGCCTTCGTAGCCATGGCGGTAGTTGACGACGGTATTGGTGACGAGGATCGACACCAGGATCAGGAGGCCGGGAATGAGGGCCGCGATGAACAGCGTCGAGGCCGAGATGCCGAGGACGAGGCCGATGATGATATAGGCGATGGAGGGCGGGATCAGGATGCCCGTGCAGGCCCCCGCCGCCACCAGCGCGCAGGCGTAGGGGCGCGGATATCCCGACTCCACCAGCCGCTGGATCGTCATCCGCCCGACCGCGGCGGCGCCCGCGGCGTCGGAGCCCGAGATGGCCGAGAACATGCCGCAGACCAGCACCGTGGCGGAGCCGAAGCCGCCCTTGCCCCAGGAGGTGAGCGCTTCGGCCACGTCGAGGAACTTGCGCGACAGGCCCGTGCGCACCAGAACGTCGCCCGTCAGGATGAAGAGCGGCACGGCCGTCAGCGCGAAGGCGTCGATGCCCGAGAAGAGCGATTCGCCCAGCAGCGACATCGGCACCGCACCCGACCACCAGATCAGCGCCGCGGCGCTGGCCCCGATGGTGGCCCAGACCGGCACGCCGAGGGCGCAGAAGACGACGAAGAGGATGACGGGACCGTAGAACGACCAGCCGAGCTGGATGGTCTGTCCCTCGAGCTGCTGCCAGAGCATCGCGGATCCTCAGTCGTAAAGGACGTTGCCCTCGAAGACGTCGCGGCCCTGGCGCAGGTCGCGGACGTCCCGAAGGAACGACTGTATGAGACGGAACGCCATCAGGCCGAAACCGATGGGAACGGCAGCCAGGGCCCAGACCTTGGATACCCGGAGCCCGTCGGTGACGGAGCCGAAGCGAAAGCTGACCTCGACCGTGTCGAACGACCAGTAGAGCGCGAGCAGGGCAACGCCGAACATCACCAGATCGCCGAAGATGTAGAGGGCCGCCTTGCCGCGCGGCGGCAGGTAGTGGAACAGCACGTCGATCCGGATGTGGGCGCGTTCCTTGACCGCCGCCGCGGCGCCGATCCAGGCGAGGTAGATGAACGAATAGCGCACCACCTCCTCGCCCCAGATGGAGGAGTAGGAGAACACCTCGCGGCGGACGACCTCGATCGCCATGGTGCCGACGAGCATGGTGTAGAACACCAGAAGCGCCCAGCGTTCCAGATTGTCGTCGATGTTGCGGAGCATTCCGTCGCCTCCTTCCACGATGGGGCAGGGTCCGGGTGGCGCGTTGCCGCCCGGACCCGAGGCGCGATCAGGCGTCGTTGACGATCAGGCGGCCCTGCGTCCCGGCGGCTTCCTCGAGCGCGGCGAAGGCCTCGGCGGACCCGGCAAGGTCGGTCTTGAACTGGTCCCATTCGGGCCGCTGATACCCGCCGGCTTCCTTCCAGACCGCCAGCTCGTCCTCGGTCAGGGTATGGAACTCCACGCCCGCCGCCTCCATCTCCGACTGTGCGAAGGCGCGGGCGGCGGGAACCTTGGCGAGATTCTGCTGCGTCGTGATCTCGGCGGCGAACTCCATCGACTCCTTGATGTCGTCGGGCAGGGCGTTGAACCATTCTAGGTTGATCGAATACATCTGGCTGTCGGGCACTGCCTGCGTGAAGGTGACATGGGACAGCATGTCCTTGAAGCCGAAGACGTAGAGCGCCCCGACCGACGGGTCGAGCGCATCGGCCACGCCCTGCTGGATCGCCGAGGGCGTCTCGCCCCAGGCCACCGGCGTCGGGTTGGCCCCGACGAGGCGGTAGTACTGCTGGAGCATCTGGCTGCCCGGCACCCGGAACTTGACGCCCGCGAGGTCCGTCGGCGCCAGGATCGGGCCGCTTCCACCCTTGCGAACCGCCACGACGCGCGGGTCGATCACGATGTAGAGGAGCGGCTTGAAGCCGGAGGCCTCGACCTTGGGGTGCACCTCGTTCTTCCAGGCGTCCGAGGACACGAGGTTGGTGAACCGCTGGTTCGAGCCGCAGAAATACGGCAGGTTGATGAGGTCGATGGCCGAGGCGAAGGGGGCGAAGTTCGAGAGGGAATGCTGCGCCCCCTGGATCGTGCCCGACTGCACCTTCTGGACCAGCTCGCCCGCCGTTCCGAGCTGGCCGCCGAAGGCGAGGCGGACGTAGACGCGTCCGCCGCTGGTGTTCTGGATGTTCTCCTTGAGGTCGAGCTGCATCAGCGGATAGCTGCGGTCGGCTGTCAGGACGTATTCGGTGCCCAGCGTCATCACGTGCTCGGCGGCGGCCTCGCGGTCGCGCTCCTCGTTGGCGGTCTGCGCCGAGGCCTCGCTCGACCACAGCGTGCCGGCGGCCCCGGCCATGACGGCGGCGGTGACGCTGCCGGAACTGGCGAGCTTGAGGAAATTGCGGCGCGCCGCGGATTTCAGGTCGTCGATCTCATGAGCCAATGCGTGTCCTCCCTATGGACGTCGTTGTGCCGCGTCTCGTCGCGCGGCCGCCTCCCTTGTCAGAATGGCCACGACGAACGCCACGGCGGTCCCCAGAAGGACGAGCATCTCTCCGACATTCCCGAGGAACGCGGCATTGGAGATCGACCCCAGCACCACGTTCAAGACGAACACCAGAAACAGGATTCCCGCCACCATCAGGGCCACCACGCGCGTCTCCTCCCGTCACGACATGATTCCGACTTGGGCGATGTAAGCCCTTGCATGGCGATGAATGCAAGCCTTTTACTGTGCGGCGACGCAATTAGATGTCAGACAGGCCCGTGATGATCGATCCGCCCGCCACGCGCCCGCCCCCCGCCGGGCGCCTGCCGAACCCGACGCTGCAGGATGTCGCGGCGCTGGTGGGCGTTTCGACGGCAACGGTGTCGCGGGCGCTGAACTTTCCCGATCGCGTCGCCGAGGCGACCCGGACCCGCGTCATCGCCGCCGTCCACGACCTTGGCTATTCCCCGAACTTCGGCGCCCGCGCGATGGCGTCGCGGCGCACCCATACGATCGGGGCCATCATTCCGACGATGGAGAACGCGATCTTCGCCCGCGCGCTCCAGTCCTTCCAGAGCGCCCTGCGCCTCCAGGGCTTCACGCTGCTCGTCGCCGCCTCGTCCTATCGCCCCGAGGAGGAGGAGGAACAGATCCGGACGCTGGTCGCGCGCGGTGCCGACGGGCTCCTGCTGATCGGGCACGACCGCGACGAGCGCATCCACCGCTTCCTCGACCGGCGCGGAATCCCCGCCCTCGTCTGCTGGGCGCTCGACCGCAGCGTCGCGCGCCCCTCCGTCGGCTTCGACAACCGCGCCGCGATGCAGGCGCTCGCGCGCGAGGTTCTCCGCCTCGGTCACCGGCGGCTGGGAATGATCTCGGCGGCGACCGCGGGCAACGACCGCGCGGCGGCGCGGGTGCACGGCGTCCGCGACGCGCTGGCGGAGGCGGGCCTCGCGGACGCGCCGCTGCCGGTCATCGAGACGCCCTACGGTATCGACAACGGCAGCGCCGCCTTCGAGGCCCTGATGTCGCGCGCCGCGCCGCCGACCGCCGTTCTGTGCGGCAACGACGTGCTCGCCGTCGGTGCGCTGCGCCGTGCCCGCCAGATGGGGATCGCGGTGCCGGGCAGGGTGTCGATCACCGGCTTCGACGATCTTGAGCTGGCGCAGATCACCGATCCGGCGCTGACCACCGTGCATGTCCCGCACCGCAAGATGGGCACCGAGGCGGCGCTGACGCTGATCCGCATGGTGCAGGGCGAGGCCTTCGCCACTTCGGTCGAGCTGACCGCCGACCTGCGGCTGCGCGGATCGCTCGCGCCGCCGCCGGCAGATTGAGGCACAAGGGACGTCCGGCGTCGCGCGGCCGGAACCGCCGGTTGCACCGCCCGTCCGCATGCGTCACCTTCCGCGCAACCGCAGGGAGAATGCCATGAGAACCACCGCCGCCGTCGCCATGGAGGCCGGAAAGCCGCTCGAGATCATGGAGGTGAACCTCGAGGGTCCGAAAGCCGGCGAGGTGCTGGTCGAACTCCGCGCCACCGGCATCTGCCACACCGATGCCTTCACGCTTTCGGGCGACGACCCCGAGGGGCTGTTTCCCGCCATCCTCGGGCACGAGGGCGCCGGCGTCGTGGTGGACGTCGGCCCGGGCGTGACCTCGCTGAAGAAGGGCGATCACGTCATCCCGCTCTACACGCCCGAATGCCGGGAGTGCGACTACTGCCTGAACCCGAAGACCAATCTCTGCCAATCCATCCGCACCACGCAGGGCAAGGGCCTGATGCCCGACGGCACTTCGCGGTTCTCCACCCTCGATGGCGATCCGATCCTGCATTACATGGGCTGCTCGACCTTCGCCAACCACACCGTCCTGCCGGAGATCGCTTTGGCCAAGGTCCGCGAGGACGCGCCGTTCGACAAGATCTGCTACATCGGCTGCGGCGTCACCACCGGCGTCGGGGCCGTCATCAACACCGCAAGGGTGGAGATCGGCTCGACCGCCATCGTCTTCGGCCTGGGCGGCATCGGCCTCAACGTCGTGCAGGGCCTGCGGCTCGCGGGCGCGGAGCAGATCGTCGGCGTCGACCTCAACGTTGACCGCAAGCCGATGGCCGAGCGCTTCGGCATGACCCATTTCGTGAACCCGTCGCAGGTCGACGGCGACCTCGTGGCCCATCTCGTGAACCTGACGAAGGGCGGTGCGGACTACACCTTCGACGCCACCGGCAACGTGAACGTCATGCGCACGGCCCTCGAGAGCGCGCACAAGGGCTGGGGCGAGAGCGTCATCATCGGCGTCGCCCCCGCCGGTGCCGAGATCTCCACCCGCCCGTTCCAGCTCGTCACCGGCCGCGTCTGGCGCGGCACGGCCTTCGGCGGCGCGCGCGGCCGGACGGACGTGCCGAAGATCGTCGACTGGTACATGGACGGCAAGATCGAGATCGACCCGATGATCACCCACACGATGCCGCTCTCGGACATCAACAAGGGCTTCGACCTGATGCACGCCGGCGAAAGCATCCGCAGCGTGGTGGTGTACTGATGCAGATCGTAAGGATCGTCTGGCATTCCGGCACGCCCGACACGACGCGGTTCAGCAACTTCGGCGAAGACCTCTGCCGTCTGTCATGGTCCGAACCGCACTATCACGTCGACGAGAAGACGATCGCCGTGGCAACCGATACGATCGACTTCAGGTGCCGCCGGTCGATGGTCGGCAACGCGGTTGCCGCGACCGAGCTCCTTCTGGGGCGGCACGGTCTGGCCGAGGTCTGCCGCGTCGACATCGTCGAGGAGGCTTGACCCCTCGCATCCGCCGGGCGAGGCGCCCGGTGACCCTATGAAAGACCGAACAATGCCGCAACGCGACCGCCCCCTCCTCGCCGTCCTGATCGACGCCGACAACATTCCCGCGAAGTTCGCCGACCCGATCCTCAAGGAGATCACCGGGCTGGGCGAGCCGGCGCTGCGGCGCGTCTATGGCGACTGGTCGGGCGGGCACCTGCGCAGCTGGGCAGACAAGGTGCTGGAGCTCGGCCTCGTCGCGCATCAGGAAACGGCGAACACCAAGGGCAAGAACGCCTCCGACATCGGCCTCGTGATCGACGCGATGGACATCCTGCACTCAGGGCGGTTCGACGGCTTCGTGCTGGTCTCCTCGGACAGCGACTTCACCCGTCTTGCCGCCCGTATCCGCGAGGAAGGGCTGGAGGTCATCGGCATCGGCGAGGGCAAGGCCCCGGTCTCGCTGCGCAAGGTTTGCAACCGCTTCATCGAGATCGAGAACCTCGTGGACGAGCCCGCGACGCCGACCGCCAACGCGCCGACCAAGCGCCAGGCCCTCGACGCGCTTCCGCTGATCCTGCGGGCGATGGAGCGGATGGACCAGGACGGCGAATGGTACGCCATGGGCGCACTGGGCAGCCAGATCATGGCTGAAGTCCCCGATTTCGACACCCGCACCTACGGGCGGCGCAAGCTCTCGGACCTCGTCGGCGAGATCAAGCGGCTGGAGACCCGGATGGAGGGCACGCAGCTCATGGTGCGGCGTCGCGACTGACGGACCCCGGCTGGGACCGGTCAGCGCAGGCCGTCCGCGCCGAACCTGACCCTGATCTCGCGCAGCACCGGGATCGCCGCCCGCGTCCGCGCCTCGCCGATCTCGCGCACCGCCTGCGCCATGATCGGCCGGATCGCCGCCAGCGCCGCCTCCCGCGCGGCGATGCCCGACGGGCCGATGGAGACGCGCTTGCGGCGGGCGTCGTCCCAGTCGGGGCGGACATGGATGTGACCTGCCCATTCAAGCTTGGCCAGCGTGTTCGTCATCGCTCCCCGCGTCAGGTGGAAGGTGCGGGCGAGTTCCGCCGGGCTGCGCTCCACCGGGGTCTGCGCGAGGTAGTTCAGCACGATGAAATGCGACAGCTCCATCCCCTTGGGCAGGGCACGGCTGAGGCGGGCGCGGACCAACTGATCGGCGGTCAGCATCTCCGAGAAGAGCGCGACCGCGAGCTTGTCGGCGTCGTCCGGGGGGGCTGCGCTCATGGCCCGTCCCAGCCCGGCTCGGAAGCGATCGAGGGCACGCGGGATCGTGCCGTCGCCACCAGCTCCGGGTCGAGATCGACGAGGAAGACCCCCGGTTCGGTGCCCGCATCGAGCAGCACCTCGCCCCAGGGGTCCACGACCATGGAATGCCCGTAGGTCCTGCGCGGCTTGCGCCCCGCACCCGCCGGATGCGTGCCGGTCTGCGCCGGGGCGAGCACGAAGCAACCCGTCTCGATCGCGCGGGCGCGCAGCAGCACGTCCCAATGCGCAGCCCCTGTGGTGGGCGAAAAGGCGGAGGGCACCGTGAGGAACGCGGCCCCCGCCCGCGCCAGGCGGCGGTAGAGGGCGGGAAAGCGGATGTCGTAGCAGACCGTCAGGCCGAGCGGCCCCCAGGGGGTTGCGGCCAGCGTGGCGCGGGTGCCGGGGCGGTAGCCGGCGGATTCGCGGTAGCTTTCGGCCTCGGAAAGCACCACGTCGAACATGTGGATCTTGTCGTATCGCGCGACGACCTGGCCCGCCGGGTCGATCAGGAAGGAGCGGTTCGCGAAGCGCCCCTCGGGGTCGTCGGTGCGCAGCGCGAGGCTGCCGACGAGCACCCAGACACCGTGGTCGGCGGCCGCGCAGCGCAAGGCGGCCAGCGTCGGGTCGCAGGCCTCGGGCAGCAGCACCGCCCTCTGATGCACCCGGTCGGAGGAGACGCAGTTCGTCACCTCGGGCGTCAGGACGATGTCCGCGCCCTCTCCC
>JBBQDX010000184.1:0-9023 GCA_038320125.1 Rhodobacterales bacterium
GCGCCGACACGCTCGCTGCGGTGGCGGCCGGTCATCATCGGACCCGTGACGAGCTGGATGGCCGGCACGTTGGCACTGGCCGCCCCCATGAGCTGCGCGGGAACGGTCTTGTCGCAACCGCCGATCAGCACGACCGCGTCCATCGGCTGCGCCCGGATCATTTCCTCGGTGTCCATCGCCATCAGATTGCGCAGGAACATCGAGGTCGGATGCGAGAAGGACTCGTGAATGGAGATCGTCGGGAATGGCACCGGCGCGCGCCGCAGCTTCCTACGAAGTACCGCTCGCCCTGAGCCGTCCGCCCCATGCACCTGGAACACGTTCTTCGCCAGATCGAGTCCGACCGTGATAATCTCCGACATGACCGCTCCCTCCCGTGGATCGTCGCTGACCCACCTTGACACAATAGATGCCGCGGGGGGCGGTCACACCCTCAACGCCGTGTGCCGATAGCCTCGCCGCCGGGACCCCTCCTTACCGATACCGTCCCCCGGCGAACACGGCGATACGTTGGGCGGTCCTGATCATGCTCGATCCGTTTCGATTTATGAATCGATCCGTCGCGCCTCCTGCCGCGCCCGCTTGGCAGCGCCGAGCCGTCAGTGTCCGACGGACTGCACTGCGGCGTCCCTGCGTCGGGTCGCGAGCCGCGCGGCCAAGGCTATCGCGGCTTCGAATGCGCCGGTATCGGCGACGCCGCGCCCGACGATGTCGTAAGCCGTGCCGTGCGCCGGCGTGGTGAACACCGTCTGCAGGCCCGCGGTGACGGTGACGCCCTTGTTGAACCCCTTCATCTTGGTCGCGATCTGTCCCTGGTCGTGATACATCGCGGTGACGCCGTCGAAGTCGCCCGCGAAAGCTTTCAGATAGACCGTGTCGGACGGGTACGGACCTTTGCAGTCGATCCCCTCGGCGGCCATCGCCGCGACGGCGGGGGCGATTATCTCGATCTCCTCCCGGCCGAAGAGGCCGCCCTCGCCGGCATGCGGGTTCAGAGCCGCGACGGCGATGCGCGGCCGCGCGATGCCGGCGCCGCGCATGGTCTCGTCGGCCAGACGCAGCGACTTGCAGATATTGTCGAACGTGATCTGCTCGAGCGCCTCGCGCAGCGAGACATGCGAGGTCACGCGCGTCATCCACTGGCCCTCGAGGACGTTCATCTCCGAGAACGGCCCCTCGTGCGCGAGGAGATGCGCGAACATCTTGTGCTCGTCGGGGAAGCGCCAGCCGCCGTCGAACATGGCGCGCTTGTTGAGCGGCGCGAAGGACACGGCATCGACCGTTCCCGCGCGCGCGAACTCCACTGCGCGGGCCAGCGTCTCTCCGGTCAGCCGCCCGGAGTCGGCATCGGCCCGCCCGACGGGCAGGCTATCTGGATCGATGTTGCCCAGATCGACGATCGGCACCCGGCCGGCATCGGGGCAGGCATCGCCGGGCGCGGCAACATCGAAAAGGTTCAACGTCACTCCCGCCTGCCGTGCGCCCCGTTCGAGCACGCGCCGGTCGCCGACGACGACGAGACGCGCGACATGCGCCAGGCGGCCGTCGGCGAGGATGCGGGCGGTCTGTTCGGGGCCGATCCCGGTGCAGTCGCCCGGCACAACCGCGATGACGGGACGCGCGTCGTTCATGATGTCTCCTCCTTGGATTGGCCCTCGAGCAGAGCGGCCCTGCCGGTCGTGGTGCGGATCGCGGCCAGGACCGCGTCGGTGACCGCACGGGTCGTGGCCGTGCCGCCCAGATCCGGGGTGTGAAAGCCTGGATCGGCGGTCACCCGCTCCACGGCATCCATCAGGCGGGTTGCGGCGGCGGGTTCACCAAGGTGATCGAGCATCAGGCAGGCCGTCCAGAACGTGCCGATCGGATTGGCGATGCCCTTGCCGGTGATGTCGAAGGCCGAGCCGTGGATCGGTTCGAACATCGAGGGGAACCGCCTCTCGGGGTTGAGGTTCGCCGTCGGCGCAATCCCGAGCGATCCGGCCAGGGCCGCCGCCAGATCCGACAGGATGTCGGCGTGCAGGTTCGTGGCAACGACGGTGTCCAGCGTTTCCGGGCGGAGTGTCATGCGCATCGTCATCGCGTCGACAAGTTCCTTGTCCCAATGCACGTCGGGAAATTCGCCCGCCACCTCGGCGGCGATCTCGTCCCACATCACCATGCCGTGCCGCTGGGCGTTGGACTTGGTGACGACGGTCAGGCGCTTTCTGGGACGGGACCGGGCCAGCGCGAAGGCGAAGCGCATGATCCGCGTCACCCCGGCGCGGGTGAAGATCGACACCTCGGTCGCGACCTCCTCGGGCAGACCGCGATGCGACCGGCCCCCCTGCCCGGCATATTCGCCCTCCGAGTTCTCGCGCACGATCACCCAGTCCAGGCGGTCGGGTCCGACGCCGCGCAGCGGGCTCTCGATGCCAGGAAGGATGCGCGTGGGGCGGACGTTCGCGTATTGATCGAAGGACTGGCAGATCGCCAGGCGCAGGCCCCAGAGCGTGACGTGATCGGGCACGTCGGGCGCGCCGACGGCCCCGAAGAAGATCGCGTCGGCCCCCAAGATTTGGGTCAGCCCGTCCTCGGGCATCATGACGCCATGGCGGCGGTAGTGGTCGGAGCCCCAGTCGAACCCCTCGAAGTTCAGCGTAAAGGTCCCGTCGGTCTCCGCAAGCGCGTCGAGGACCTCGATCCCGGCCGCGATGACCTCCGCCCCGATGCCGTCGCCAGGAACGGCCGCAATCGTGTATCGCCTCATTCTGCCCCCTACCGTCTCGTTTCCGAGCAACGTTAGGGCAGAGGTCTATTGTTGACAATCGTGCATTGCAGGTCGCGGCCGGTGTGTTCCCGACGCCGCGCGTTCGACCGCGAGACGACCGTCAGAATTTCCACCCAGAACGGTGGCAATCCGCGAAACGGCAAGAGGCGCCACTCCGCTTCCCTGACGGCGCGGAACGCGGCCGCCGTCGTGTATTGTTGACAATCTTCGCGGAAGCCGCTTTCTTCCCGCTGTCCGCTCGGCGGGGGGTGCACCGGGTCCGGTCCGCGCCCCCGCCTGTCGAAACCCGCCGGCCCGGCCCGGCAACGCCAACCAACGAAGGATGCCAATGGAACAGCGCAGCCCGACCCATTTCACGCCCCAGAACGATCCGTCGATCGGAGAAGGGCTGACCGCCGAGGTCGCAGCCTTCGTGCTCGAGACCGGCTACGACGACATCCCCGCCGAGGTGATCGAGCTTGCCAAGAAATCGATCCTCGATGGCTTCGGTCTGGCGCTCTCCGGCTCCGTCGCGGCATCGGGCCGCATCGTTCAGCAGCATCTCTCCGACGTGGCGGGCGCCGGCGCGGCCACGATCATCGGCACCGGCATGAAGGTGCCCTCGCGCTTCGCCGCCTTCGCCAACGGCGTCGGGATCCACGCCGACGACTACGATGACACGCAGCTCGCGGTGGCGGAGGATCGGGTCTACGGCCTGCTCACGCATCCAACCGCCCCCTGTCTGCCCGCGGCCTTCGCGGAGACCGAGCTCCGTGGCCTAACGGGGCGCGACCTGCTGGCGGCCTATCTCGTGGGCGTCGATGTGGAGTGCAAGATCGCGGAGGCGATCTCGCCCCGCCACTACCAGCACGGCTTCCATGCCACCGCCACCTGCGGCACCTTCGCCGCTGCCGCCGCGGCGGGCCGCCTGCGCGGCTTCGACCGGAAGACGCTGCAACGCGCACTCTCCATCGCCGGCAGCCAGTCGGCGGGCCTGCGCGAGAATTTCGGCACGATGACGAAGCCGTTCCACGCCGGCCGGTCCTCGGAATCCGGGATCGTCGCCTGCGACATGGCCGGGCTCGGATGGAGCGCCACCGACAAGATCCTCGAATCGCCGCGCGGTTTCTTCCAGGCGCATGGCGGCGGCTACGATCTGAACGCGATCCGCGGCAGGCTTGGCGATCCCTGGACCTTCGCGGAGCCGGGCATCTCGATCAAGCCGCATCCATCGGGCTCGCTCACCCATCCCGGCATGACCGAGATGCTGTCGCTCATCGCGGCGCACGGCATCGCCGCGGCGGACGTCGAGCGGATGGACGTGGGCACCAACCACAACATGCTGAACGCGCTGATCCATCACCGGCCCGGAAACGAGCTGCAGGCCAAGTTCTCGATGGAGTTCTGCATGGCGATCCTGCTCCTCGAGGGCCGTGCGAACCTGCCGGAGTTCACGGACGAGACGGTGCTGCGCGACGACGTGCAGGCAATGATCGAGCGGGTGAACTTCCACGTCCACCCCGAGGCGGAAGCCGCGGGCTATGCCAAGATGACGACGATCCTCGCCATCACGCTGAAGGACGGGCGGATGATCGAGGGACGCGCCGATTTCGGCAAGGGCTCCCCCGCCAATCCGATGACCTACGAGGAGGCGGCCGACAAGTTCCGCGGCTGTGCCGAGTTCGCCCGCTGGCCGGGCGACAAGGCCGAGGCGATCATCGACATGGTCGCCACGCTCGAGACCGCTACCGACATGGACAAGCTCGCCGCGGCGCTCGCGGCCTGAAAAGGGGCAGCCGGTAGCTCGATAACAGGCGCCGGCCGCCTCCGGTGGCCGGGAGCGCGGCGGTCAGGCGAGGTAGGCGCCGCCGTTCACGTGCAGCGTCTCGCCGGTGACGTAGCGCCCGCCCGGTCCGCAGAGATAGAGGACCGCGGCCGCGATCTCCTCGGGCAGCCCGCGCCGTCCGACGAGGTTCGTGCGGCTGTCGTGGTGCCCGGGTGCGGCACCGGTCCGCGCTGTGTCGATCAGGCCGGGCGCCACGCAGTTCACCGTGATCCCCCTGGGCGACAACTCATGCGCCAGCGCCTTCGTCAGGCCCACGAGCCCGGCCTTGGCGGCGACGACATGGGCCCTGTGCGCGGCCCCGCTGTGCGCGGTCAACCCGCCGATGCTGCAGATCGCAGCCGCGTCGCTCGCTCGCAGCAGCGGCAGCACGGCCTTGGAGAGCAGGAAGACCGCGTCGAGATTGACGGCCATCACGCCGCGCCAGTCCTCGTAGGTCAGGTCCTCGATCCGCGCCTCGGGCCGGATCGCGGCGTTGTTGACGAGGATGTCAAGCCGGCCGAAGGCGCGTTCCGCCTCCGCCGCGAGGCGTTCGGCGCTCGCGGGGTCGGCGAGGTCGGCGATCACCGCCACGGCGGAGGCGCCTTCGGCTTCTACCGCGGCGACGGTCTCCTCGGCCGCGTCGCGATCGCGCGCGGCATGGACGATGACCGAGGCGCCGTTGCGGCCCAGATGCCGGGCGATCTCCCGTCCGATGTTGCGGGACGCGCCGGTGACGAGCGCCGTCCGGCCTTGAAGGGGTCTGTCGGTCATGGGGGTCCGATCCTTGTTGCTGGGGACATCAGCCCAAGGCGAGCGCTGCGATGGCGGCCCGGCTGTCGGACGCGCGCAGGACCGCGCCCAGGGTCACAAGGGCCTCGCGTGCCGCCGCCTCGGTCACGCCGCCGTGCGCGGCGTTGGCCATGAACTTGGCCTCGATCTCCCCGCGGTCGAGGGGCATGTCGGTGCCGCCGCGGATGTGGTCCTGCCGCGCCTCGAAGGTCCGGCCGTCCGCGGTCTCGACAGCGACATGCCCGGTGAAGCGCGCGGGATAGGGGTCGTCCGGATCGACCTCATAGTGGACGCGGGCGGCCAGATCGAGGAGCGCGGGGTCGGCGATCGCCTCGGGCGAGAAGTCGGTCAGGCCCGCATGCCCCCGGCACAGCCCGAGCGCTATGCCGAAGGGCAGGCTGAACTTCGCGGCGTAATCGGTGGGCGGCCGGCGCTTCAGCGCGATGGGCTCCCACAGGCGGTGGACGTAGCCGTCGGACGTGCGGCAGCGGATGGTGGCGATGCGATCTACCGGCACGCCCTCGGCGCGCAGCCGGATGGCGCAGTCGATATAGGGCTGCACCATCGTGCCGCAGGGATAGGGCTTGAAGGTGATGCGTTCGGCCACCCAACGGCTGCCCAGATCGGCCATCATCGTGTCGTAGAGCGGGTCGATCGACGGGGCGAAGGCGCGGAAGAAGCCGTGCTCCCCCTCGAAGACCGCGCGGGGGCCGACGAAGCCCGCCCGCCCCATCAGCGCTGCGCGCATCCCCGCCTGCGCCGACCAGCCGGCATGCATCCGCTTGGTCCAGCTGCCGTCGCCCAGATACTCGATGATGCCCGACGCGGTGGAGCCGGCGATGCCCAGCCCGTCGGCCAGGCCCCGTTCGTCCGCGCCCGTCGCGACCCCGACCGCGAAGGACGCGGCCATCGAGCCCAGCACGGCGGTCGGATGGAACCCCGCGCGGTGAATCGCCTTCGGCGCGGCGAGGCCCAGCCGGCAGAGCAGCTCCATCCCCGCCGCGAGGCCCAGCATAACGCGGTCGCCGGACAGGGCCTCGCGCTCGGCGATGGCCAGAATCGCGGGGACGATCACCGCGCCGGAATGGACCGGACCGCCCTCGAACGTGTCGTCGAAATCCTCCCCATGCGCGGCGGTGCCGTTGATCAGCGCGGCATCGGCGGCGCTGAACCGCGCGGCGTGGCCAATGGCGACATGCGCGCCAGGTTCGGCCGCGTCGCACACCGCGCGGACGTAGTCGGTGCCCCGCGCGGCAAAACACAGGCCGCAGACGTCGATCAGGATGCGCTCGACGCAATCGACCATGCCGGGCGGCACGTCCTCGGGCCGCAGGCCGGCGCCCCATTGCGCCAGACGCATCGACAGTGTGGGATCGGACATGGGCATCTCCTCGCGTCGGTCGGGGTCAGGCCCGCCGGGCCTGCTGAGCCCGCCAGCGCGTCCAGAGCGGCTGGCCGAGCGAGCCCAGGATGAAGATCGCCGCGACGATCAGGAAGCCGAGCGCAATCGGGTCGGTCAGGAAGATCGCGTGATCGCCCCCCGACAGCACGAGCGAACGGCGGTAGTTGCTCTCGATCAGGTAGCCCAGCACCAGGCCCAGCACGGTGGGCAGGAACGGGAATTTCAGAATCCGCATCGCGAAGCCCACGAGCCCCGCGATCAGCACGAGGACAAGGTCGAAGAGGCTCTGGTGGATCGAGAAGACGCCCGAGAAGATCAGCGCCAGGATGAAGGCGTTAAGATAGGCGCGGGGCCGGTTCACCAGCCAGATGCAGGGGCCCATCATCGCGATCCCGATGAAGAGGAGCGAGATCGAGGCGACGAGCATCCCGCCATAGAGGCCATAGACCGTGGAGGCGGAGTTCACGAAGATCATCGGCCCAACCGTGATTCCATGGATGAGGAACCCACCGAGCAGGACCGCCGTCGAGTTCGAACCGGGGATGCCGAAGGCCAGGAGCGGAATGATGGCGGTGGCGGCAACGGTGTTGTTGGCCGTCTCCGGCGCCGCGATACCCTCGGGAGAGCCGTGGCCGAATTCCTCCTTGCGCCGCGACCAGCGGCGCGCCTCGTTGTAGGACATGAAAGACGCGACGGTGCCGCCCGCGCCGGGCATCACCCCCTCGAAGGTACCGATGCCGCCGCCGATCAGCTGCGCCGGGATCAGGCGCCGGGCGAGACGCAGGGACGGAAACTCGATCCGCGCGCGGCTCTCCATGTGGATCTGCCTGACCCCCTCGGCGGTCTGCACGAAGAGCTCGCTCACCGCGAAGAGGCCGACCATGACGAGGACCGGCTCGATGCCCGCGAGGAGGTCGGCGGTGCCGAAGGTGAAGCGGTTGCCGCCGGTGACCGGATCGGTCCCTATCGTGGCGACCATAAGGCCCAATATGGCGGCGATCAGCCCCTTGGCCAGCGAACCGCCCGAGAGCGAGGCGATGACGCTCAGTCCCAGGATGCCGAGCGCGAAGTAGGAGGGCGGCCGGAAGGAGAGCGCCACGGCCGAGAGGGGCTCGCTCAGCCCGACGAGCATGACAAGGCCGATCAGGCTGCCGATCACCCCGGAATAGAGCGAGATGCCGAGGGCGAGGCCCGCCTTGCCCTGGCGGTTCATCTCGAACCCGTCGATCACCGTGGCCGCCGCCGCGTTGGTGCCCGGCGTGCGGATCAGGATGGCGGGGATCGAGCCGCCGTATTCCGCGCCGATATAGGTCGAGGCAAGGAGCACGATCGCGGAGGTCGGGTCTAGGCTGTAGGTGAAGGGCAGCAGGAGCGCCATCGTGATCGAGGGCGACAGCCCCGGCAGCGCGCCGCCGAGGATGCCCCAGGCCACGCCGGCGATGGCGAAGAGGCCCGCCGGCGTCGTCGTCAGGACGTCGAGCGCCTGCGAGATCATGTCCATCATGCGCTCATCCCAAAAGGCCGGGGGGCAGCGGGATGCCCAGCAGGACCACGAACAGAAGCCAGTAGAGGACCGCGCCGCCCGCCGCGATCGCGAAAACCCGCCAGGTCGGCGGGGCCCCTCCGTAAAGCGTCACCGCCGCGATGAGCAGCGCGATGCTGGGCAGGTAGCCCAGCCAGCGCACCACGAGGAGGTAGCCCACCGCGATGGCGACGAGACCGCCCACCCGCAGAATGCCGCGCAGGCCGATGCCCGATCCCTCCGCCGTTGCCGCCTCGTCCGAGACAGGACCCGAAGACTGCGTCCGCCGCCCTGCGAACGCCGCCTTCAGGCAGAGCAGAAGGCCCAGCCCCACCATCGCGCCCCCCAGGACCTTGGGCAGGCCGGCCGGCCCCACGGTGTCGTCGAGCGCGCTCGAACGGATCGACAGGGCCATTGCCCAGTACCCCCCGCCGATCGCGATAGCCGCAAGTCCGCCGATCAAATCGCGCATCCGCACCGCGTCACCTCCCCTTGCCGCGGATCGGGCGCGAGGCCCGTGGCGGGCCGCCGCACCGCGCGCGGTCCTATTCGATGACCCCGGACTCCTTCAGGAACGTCTCCGTCTCGACCGCGAAATCTTCGATGAAGGTCACGTATTCCGCGTGCGGGATGAACTCGGGCCGCAGGTTGGCAGCCTCGTAGGCAGCCTTGTATTCCGGATCCGCCAGAAGCTCGGGGATCGCCGTCTCCCAGATAGCGATCACGTCCTCGGGCAGAC
>JBBQDX010000185.1:0-8971 GCA_038320125.1 Rhodobacterales bacterium
ATCGACGGAGGTCCGCTTCCGCCACTTCCGAACAGTCTTCTCGTTGAGGCTGTAACGCTCAGCCAGCTCCGTGACCGAAGCTTGCGATCGCTGTATCGCCGCTCGGACGGCGTGCGTGGTCTTGGCGCTGCCATGCAGTATCTGTCCCATGGAGCATCCTTCTCAGCCGCTGTCGGCAGAATGCCACCACAAAGGGACTGAACACCTAGCGACCGGAAGCTCCATATGTTGTGAGACAGCTTCGGAGACGCCGCCATGAATGTCGGAGCCGCCGCCCAGAGATCGAGCCTGCCGCTCAAGACGATTGGCTATCAGGAAGACATCAACTTCCTGACCGCCGATCGGGGCGCGAACGGGTATTGGGACTGTTCCAGTGACGACGTCCACCGGCTCCGCTTCGTCCAGTGATCCCGCAGCTTGGGTTTCTCAGTCGAGGAGTGCAGCCTGCCGCTCTCCCTCTACACCCACCGCGACCGCGCCATCGCGGATGTGAAGGCGATCGGCACCGAGAACCACGGCGAGATCGACCACAAGATCGTGGAACTGACCGGGCCGCGACAGAGGCACGGTCATCCAGTCGAGAATTGCCACGGCGACACCGGGCCCGAATGTCCGATCATCGACGGGCTGCCGGGAAAGTCACGCGATCACCAGCAAGCAAACGGAGCTGAATGCTTGGTGGGGGGGATGGAACTATGCAGCGTCGTTCTGGCCGTCATTGTTTTTCCCTGCATCAACACCCTCCCAAGAATTCGTTCGATTTCCATTGTCGCAATGGACCGGCACGCAGGCGCATGGCCACGGCAAATCCGGGGGTATGTCCGCGAATACCCCGCCATTCTGCGCGCAAGACCGAGTTGCCGGTCACTTCGGTCCAAAGCATCCGCCGTTTTACCTGCACGGGCAAACTTTATCTGGGCAGTTGATCGGCGTTTCAAGAGTGCTGCTCCTACTGCTCGAGGTAGGTGACTCCGGTTGGACCGGACCCGACGACATGTGTAGCAAGGACGTCATGCGTTGCCGTGTCGATCACGGTCAGGCTCCCGTCTTTTACATTGGTCACGAAAGCCAAGGCGTCATCGGTACTGATCGAGACTCCGTGCGCGCCCATGCCCGCCGTCACGGTGGCGACGACGGAACCGCTGGCCACGTCGATCACCGACACCTCGTCATTCGGCGCGGCGTCCGTTCCCTGACTGGCCACGAAGATGCCGGTTCCGTCCGGCGTGGCGTAGAGTTGGACCGGCCCGTCTCCCACCGCGATGCGATCGGTGACTTCCAAAGACGTCATATCGATCACCGCCACCGCATCATCGTCGCGCAGGGACACATAGGCCCGGCTGCCGTCTGGAAGAAATGCGACCTGAACCGGCGCTGCGCCGACAACGACACGGCCGACCTCGGCGAGCGTTTGCGCGTCAAAGAGAGAGACGGTGCCATCTTCGAGATTTGCGATCAGAAGATGCCTGCCGTCCGGGGAAAGCCGCAGCCCGTGCGGATAGTCGCCGGTTGGAATGCTTGCGACCACGGTACCCACATCCAGATCGACGACCGACAACGTATCGTCACCGGAATTGGTGACGAAGGCGCGTCGTCCTTCCTGATCGGTCACGACATGAGCGGGGTGATCGCCGACCGGGATCTCGGTCGCAGGCTCGTCGAGGGCGAGCGGGTCGAGAATGAGCAGTTGGCCGACGGCACCGGCGTGGCCATGACCTCCGCCTTGCGCGTCATCGACGGGTGCACCGACCACGAACAGGCGCTTTCCATCCACACCGATCTGAACATTGTGCGGCACGACTGCGAGGGCCACTGTCGTGACGGCTCCGGTCGCCAGATCGACCCGGCTGACCGAATTGCTGGCCTCATCCGCCGTAAATACCTGCCCTGTTTCTCCGGCGGTCTCCGCCATGCTCAAAGCGGGAAGCGACAGGAGGGCCACCAGCGCCACGCTCGCCAGCCTGCGTCGAGGATGATGTAGAAGGGCCGCGGACAGAGCATGGGTTGAAAAGAGAAGAGACATCTCGGTGATCTTTCAGTTGCTGGGAGTTACAGCTCGATCCGCCTGAGCCGCAGGGCGTTGGTGATGACCGAGACCGACGACAGGCTCATGGCCGCCGCGGCGATCATCGGCGAGAGCAGGAGGCCGGTGACGGGATAGAGCAGCCCCGCCGCGATGGGCACGCCGAGTGCGTTGTAGGCGAAGGCGAAGAACAGGTTCTGCTTGATGTTGCGCAAGGTGGCGCGGGCCAGCTTTCGGGCCCGCACGATGCCCATCAGGTCGCCGCCCAGCAGGGTGATGCCGGCACTCTCCATCGCCACGTCCGCACCCGTTCCCATGGCGATGCCGACATCGGCGGCGGCCAGCGCGGGGGCATCATTCACCCCGTCGTCCGCCATCGCGATCTTGTGGCCCTCGCGGCGCAACTGGTCGATGAGGTCCTTCTTGGCCTCCGGCAGGACGCCCGCGCGCACTTCGTCGATGCCGAGCTTGCCCGCCACCGCCTGCGCCGTGCGCTCGTTGTCGCCCGTCGCCATGATGACCCGCAGCCCCTGGGCGTGAAGTTCCTCGATGGCTTGCGCGGTGCTCTCCTTGATCGGGTCGGCCACCGCGACGATGCCGGCAAGCGCGCCTTCGACCGCGATGAACATCGCCGTCTTGCCCATCGCGCGCAGGGTGTCGGCCTTGGCTTCGGCGGCGCCCGTGTCCAGCCCCATCTCCCGCATCATCGCCGCGTTGCCGAGCGCCACGCTGCGTCCGCCCACCTTGCCGTGCACCCCCTTGCCGGTGACCGCCTCGAAATCCGCAGCCTGCTGTCGCGGGGCGCCTTGCGCTTCGGCGCCCTCGACGATCGCTTCGGCCAACGGGTGTTCCGAGCCGCGCTCAAGCGCCGCCGCCAGCGACAGCAGCTCCGCCTCCGGCAGGTCCCCGAGCGCCACCGTATCGGTCAGCTCCGGCTTGCCCATGGTCAGCGTGCCGGTCTTGTCGACGATCAGCGTATCGACGCCCGCCATCCGCTCCAGCGCCTCGGCGTCCTTGATCAGCACGCCCGCCTGCGCCCCGCGGCCTGCCGCCGTGGTGATCGAGATTGGTGTGGCCAGCCCGAGCGCGCAGGGGCAGGCGATGATCAGCACCGACACCGCCGAGGCGATGGCGAAGACCAGCGCGGGCTCCGGCCCGAAGATCATCCAGACCACGAAGGCGACGATGGCGATGCCCACCACGGTCGGCACGAACACCGCCGAGACCCGGTCCGCCAGCCCCTGGATCGGCGCGCGCGAGCGGCGCGCGTTCGACACCATCGCGACGATCTGTGCGAGCACCGTATCGGACCCGACCTTGCCCGCCTCGATCACGAGGGAGCCGTTCTTGTTGATCGTGGCCCCGGTCACCGCATCGCCAGGACCCTTTTCCACCGGCATCGACTCGCCGGTCAGCATGCTTTCATCGAGAGAGGAGCGGCCCTCGATCACCGTCCCGTCGACCGGAACCGCATCGCCGGGCCGCACGCGCAGCCGGTCGCCCTCCATGATGTTCTCGAGCGGCGCATCATATTCCGACCCGTCCGGGAGGATGCGCCGCGCGGTCTTGGGCGCGAGGTCCAGCAGCGCCCGGATCGCGTCGCCGGTGCGTTCGCGCGCGCGCAACTCAAGCACCTGGCCCACGAAGACCAGCGTCACGATCACCACCGCGGCCTCGAAATAGGTCCCGACGCCGTGGCCCATCCGATACTGTTCGGGAAACACTCCGGGCAGGAACGTCGCGACGATCGAGTAGAGATAGGCCGCCCCCACGCCGAGGCTGATCAGCGTCCACATGTTGGGGCTGCGGTTCACGATCGAATCCCAGCCGCGCCGGAAGAACGGCAAGGCGGCCCAGAGGATGATCGGCGTCGCCAGCACGAACTCGAGATAGCTCGCCGTCTGGTGCCCGATCCAGTCGCGCACCGGCAGCGCCACCAGCTCGCCCATCGTCAGGATGACGAGCGGCACCGCGGCGGCGGCGGAAATCCACATCCGCCGCGTGAAGTCGGTCAGCTCCTCGCTCGGCTCGTCCGTGGGCACCATCGGCTCCAGAGCCATGCCGCAGATCGGGCAGGCCCCCGGCGCGTCCCGCACGATCTCGGGATGCATCGGACAGGTGTACTGGACGTTGGCCGGAGCGGCTTTCTTCTGCCCTGCGGCCCGGCCCGAGGCATGGAACCACGGATCCGCCCTGAACTTCGTCTGGCACTTCTCCGAGCAGAAATGGAAGGTCTCGCCCTGAAACTCGGCGTGACGCCCATCGGGCTTGACCGCAACCGTCATCCCGCAGACCGGGTCCTTCGCCGTCTCGCTCCCCGCCGGAATGTCGGACGCCGCGTGAGAATGATCGTGCTCCATGTCCTGCCAACCTTTCATTGTCCCGCCGCAGCTTGCGCCTTCCAGTGACTGGAAGCTCAAGCCTTTTTCGACTGCATGTTCTCGCGGATTACCCAGATCGTGTCTGGGTGTTCGCGGGCGGCAAAGGTCGCCGTCTAACCCATCCGGCGCGCCGCTCGGGATCGATGGCGCCCCGGAATCGCCGGATGCTCCTTCGATTGTCGCAGTCGCCACATATCCGACGGATCCTGCGTAACAGGCAGATCCAGTCGCCGGTCGAATATCACGATGGTGTTGGCGGCCGGACCAGAGTGGGCATCGCCGGACAATCGTGGAGTTTGGCCGTCACTACATTGATCCAGGTCAACATATGAGACCATGAACTGGGTCATCCTCTCGAAAAATGTGGAGTCGAGATCCGGCTTTGTAACCTGAATGACAAGCAAGCCCACCCATGAGGAGCATCATTTCGTCAACCGGATCGGCTGGCTTCGGGCGGCCGTGCTGGGGGCGAACGATGGCATCCTGTCAACCGCCAGCCTGATCGTCGGCGTGGCCTCGGGTGCCGTAGGACAGACGGAGATCCTGCTGGCCGGAACGGCCGGGCTGGTCGCAGGAGCCATGTCGATGGCAGCCGGAGAGTATGTCTCGGTCAGTTCGCAATCAGACACCGAACGCGCCGACCTGAAGCGGGAGGGTGAGGCACTTGCAGCCGAGCCCGGAGAGGAACTTCAGGAGCTGGCGGACATCTAAGAGGGCCGCGGCCTCGACCCCGCGCTCGCATTGCAGGTTGCGCGCCAACTGACCCGAAACGATGCCCTTGGCGCGCATGCCCGGGACGAACTCGGCTTGACCGACACCGCTGCGGCGAGGCCGCTTCTGGCGGCGCTTTCCTCGGCGGCCGCGTTTACTGCGGGAGCCGCGATCCCGCTATTGGCGTTCATTGTCGCACCTTCTGGCTGGATCGTTGGCACGACAACTGCGGTCTCGCTGGTGTCTCTTGCGCTCCTGGGCGCAATATCGGCTGGCACGGGCGGCGCACCGATCGCGCCCGCGATGGTTCGCGTGACGTTCTGGGGAGCTGCGGCGATGGCGGCCACTGCGGCGGTCGGCTCGATATTCGCCGCGATGGTCCCGTGATGAATGACACGGCGAATGCCCCTTCACGGCGGCTCTGACGGCGACGCTGTTCTGCGTTCCGCGCCCTCGATCCGCGCCCTCAGGCACGAGCCCTTCGCCCGATCAGGGCGGTCGCTCGGGACACCAACGTGGATCAGTGCAGCAGACCGACCGATCGGCGATACTGGGGGATAATCGGTGCCAGTTGGCCAACCGTCCAGTCGACCGGCGCGGCCGCTCACGGAAGGATACCCCCATGCTTCCACATTGCGACACCATGGATGGACCCGTCGTCATTGCCGCCCGAAGGGCACTTGAGGCGGACGACGTGGACATCGCTCTGGCCTACGTGCCCCGGACTGGCGAGGCCGAGGTGCGTGTGGCGTTCGACAAGGTGCAAGAGACCCGCAAGGCAGCACCGTCAGCGCGCGAGGTGGCAGAGCTCTACTTCTTGGAGACGGTCGTGAGGGTGCACCGCGCGGGTGAAGGTGCGGCCTGCACCGGACTGAAACCGGCGGGCCTCGACGAAGGACCGTTCATCCCGGTGGCGGAGAAGGCGATCGAAACCGGCTCGCCCGATGCGCTGATCGATGCCCTGACGGCCGAATTGCGCATACAACTCTCGCACCGCTTTGACCATATGACGAGATTGCAGGATCACGATCCCCACGACATCGCGAAAGCCCGCGAGGCCATGCTCAGCCTGCAAGTCTTTTCCCACAAGCTGCACGGCGCGATGCACGCAGACGCCTTTTTGCACCATTCCGGTCACGAGCCCGCGTGATATCGGGCGGTCGGCCTTTGGGTGAACACGCGCTGCCAGGTTTCGGAACTCCGGATCCTGGCGTCGCGTTCCCGAAAACCCGCCGCTCGATGCGCCGCTTGAGAGCGCCGACGAAGGACATCCTGCGGCACACCCTAGCCAGTCAACAGGAGATGAGCCATGCAAGATGACATCCACGACAACGCCGAACAATCGCAGATACCGTTTCGCAGGCCAAAGGGTGTAAGCCGGCGATCCATGTTCGCCGGCACGGCTGGGCTGACCCTCGGAGGAGTGCTCGGCGCCCCCCCCGCTCTGGCGGAGCATCCAACAACGCCGCTACCCTCGACGCATCTCGGTCATGCCGGAATAATGAGCGACCGGATCTATTCGGTGAACCCGTCTCACCCGGAGATGGCCGACATCGCCGAGAACCCGGCGAACGTGCCGCCGCCCATCGATCGCACCGAACCGGCAACGGTGGAAGTGAACCTCGAGACGATCGAGGTCGAGGCCCATCTGGACACCAACAGCACCTATCGCTTCTGGACCTTCAACGGGACCGTCCCCGGTCCGATGGTGCGGGGGAGCGTCGGCGATCATGTCGTCGTCAACATCCGGAACGCCGAAGACAGCTGGTATGCGCATAATATCGACTTTCATGCGGCAACCGGGCCGGGCGGCGGGGCCGAGCTTTCGACCGTGCAGCCTGGGCAATCCGCGTCATTCCGGTTCAAGGCGCAGAACCCGGGTCTCTACGTCTACCACTGCGCCGTGCCGCCGGTCGCGATGCATATCGCCAATGGCATGTACGGGATGATCCTGGTCGAACCCGAGGGCGGCCTGCCGCCGGTGGACCGAGAGTTCTACGTCATGCAGGGTGAGATCTACACCGAGGAGCCTATCGGCACGTCAGGCGTTTTGACCGAAAGCTGGGATAAATTGCTCGATGAGCGGGCGGAATACATCGTCTTCAACGGCCATGTCGGCGCCTTGACGGAACATTATCCCTTGCGGGCGCGGGTGGGGGAAACGGTCCGCATCTACTTCGGCGTCGGCGGGCCGAA
Organism: Rhodobacterales bacterium; assembly: GCA_038320125.1. Taxonomy (GTDB): domain Bacteria; phylum Pseudomonadota; class Alphaproteobacteria; order Rhodobacterales; family Rhodobacteraceae; genus Jannaschia. The sequence goes on from JBBQDX010000185.1 coordinate 7,312, forward strand.
CTACATGTCGTCCTTCCATGTGATCGGCGAGATTTTTGACCGGATCTACCCCGAAGGATCGCTGGTAAGCCCGCCGATCGAGAGCGTGCAGACGATCAAGGTCGCGCCGGGTGGGTCGGGCATCGTGGAGATCAAATGTAAGGTTCCGGGCCGCTACGTCCTCGTCGATCATGCCCTCTCGCGGGTCGAGCGCGGACTTGCGGGCTACCTGTTTGTCGAAGGCGAAGAGGATCCCGAAATCTTCACGCAGTTGCAGGAACCGACCGATCAAGTCCCGGAGGCTGTCACCCCCAGCGGTGCCGCACTCGACAATGGCTGAGGCATGCCGAACGTCACATGCAGGAAGGTAAGGCGATGCTCGTCGATGACGTTCCCGCGGCGGCCCGCGCGAGGCTGGTGCTCGTTGCCCTCGAGGCCCTGCTGATCGACGCCGCGAAACTCCTGGCGAGCGAAACAGACATCGTCGTCGTGCACGACCGCGATGGTATCGTGCAGGGCGTGGTCACCGAGACCGACGTTGTCAGGCAGATGAGCGTTTGCCAAGGTGCCGCTTGTCGCTGCCCGGTGTCCTCGGTCATGATCCGCAACGTCGTACTCTGTCGCGGAAGTGACCTCTTGCAGGAGATGTCCCTGAAAATGAAGACGCGAAATCTCAAGAACATCATCCTGGTGGACGAGACCAATCGACCCCTCGGGTTGCTGACCACGCGGTCCATTCTCCGCGTCCTGCTGGGCGATGTCCGGCACGAGGAGGAGCAGTTGGTCGACTACGTCAGCGGAGTTGGCTACCGGTGAGCGTTTTCCACATCATGGACGTTGCCTTCATAGGGATGAATTGATGCCCGATCCCGATCTTACCCATAGCTCGCCCGATTTTCGCTTGAAGGCGCTGTCGCGGTGGGACAACGAAGGCGGCGCCATCGCGGCGGCGGCGCGGGAGGCGCATCTGGACGTGCCGGACATGACGAATGCCGAGCTTGTGCTCCTGCGTGTCCGCGTGATCGCGCTCGAGAATGTGCTGATAGCCGTCCTTGCGGAAGGCTCGGACCGGCAGCGCCAGACGGCCCGCGACATGGCGGACGTCATAGCGCCCCGAACCGGATCCGCCCAGCACACCCTCACGATCTGGGCGGCCCAGCACATGACCGACCTCGTGGACCTGTGCGGTCCACGTTCGGGAGGCGCAGCCGTAGCGGGGCGGAGTTCGGGTCGAGGCTGCGAGGGTAGCCGACGCGACCTCCGCAGAAAGACGCCCCTCCTGTTCTCCCTGCCGCACCGCAGAACTGGATGCGCCGCGCTTCTCGGGAGTGCAGTTTCCCTGCACCTGGTCCCGCATCGACCGACGTGAATTGGCTTGCGCCCTACATCATGGGCGCCGGGCCCGCACCCATCACACGCACGCTGACCGATCCCTGACTCTGGCCGGCGTTCGCCCTTGGTCTCGTATTCCTGCTGACGACCCGCCTGTTCGAGCGCAGCGCCGCCGGACAAGCCACGTTCGACACGATGGACCGGGTTAAGAGGTGGTCGCGGGATTTCGGACCAGTTGCTAAGCTATAGCAACTGACGAAGGACTAACCTGAAATGACAAAACGGAAACGCTATTCTGCGGATTTCAAGGCCAAGGTGGCGTTGGCAGCCATTCGCGAGGAGCTGACGA
>JBBQDX010000186.1:0-8949 GCA_038320125.1 Rhodobacterales bacterium
GCCGCAGGGGTTGTTTGGGGAGAAGATCATTGAGCGGGTCTAGAAAGTTCGAGATCGCGTGTATCTTCACGATTGCTGTTATTTTCACAGCATCCGCCTTAGCAGAGGGATTTCGGGTCGATCTTAGCTGGGAAGAATTAAGAGAGAAAGCAGGCTCTATTATTCTCTCTGATCTTAAGGTTGGCGATGAATCTCGAATTGCAGCTGACTCAATCTGTGTCGATCAAGAGGCTTTGCTAGTTCCCCCATACATCGAACCTCTAAGCAATCCCGCCTATCCTCACTTTCTGGCCAAACGGTTACCCGGCAATACAGCTTCTCTCAGCTATAAGCAGAATTCTGATGTTGACAGCCGAAGCAATCTCAACTCCGAACAACAGCGAATTATATCACGTGTCGAACTCGCTCAGCGATTCGTTGCAAACCCTATGATCCAAGAGTGCAAAGTTTTTTTGCTGCTGCGCCCAAGCTTTGATATTAGTTCGTTTTTTGTTGTTTCGGAAATCAATGAGTTTACGTCGCTGTCGCAGATCTTTGGAGGCGATCGCTGATGTTCTACCGTGAGGCGGGCGACTTCAAGACGTCCTATGCCGAGGACAACCAGACGTTTCCGATCCGGTTCGACCGCTGGGGGTACTGGACGCTGCTCGTCGTGGCGGCGGTCGTGGTGCCGTTCTTCGTCAACGGCTACTGGGCCAGCGCCTTTCTGATCCCGTTCCTGATCTATGCCATTGCGGCCATCGGGCTGAACATCCTCGTGGGCTACTGCGGACAGGTGTCGCTCGGCACCGGCGGGTTCATGGCGGTGGGGGCCTATTCCTCCTACAAGCTGATGACGGCGTTTCCATGGCTCGACATGATCTCGATCACGATCCTCTCGGGGCTGATCACGGCGGCGGTGGGCGCACTTTTCGGGCTGCCGAGCCTGCGCATCAAGGGGTTCTACCTTGCCGTGGCGACGCTTGCGGCGCAGTTCTTCCTCGTCTGGCTCTTCAACAAGGTGCCGTGGTTCTACAATTATTCGGCCAGCGGCCAGATCAACGCGCCGGAGCGCAGCCTCTTCGGGTTCCTCGTCACCGGGCCGAACACCAATCCGGCGGTGGTCTATCTCTTCTGCCTCGGCTTCGTCCTGGTTCTGGCCTGGGTGGCGCGGAACCTGACGCGGGGCACGGTGGGGCGCAAGTGGATGGCGATCCGCGACATGGACATCGCCGCCGAGATCATCGGGGTGAATCCGCTGCGCGCCAAGCTCTCGGCCTTTGCCGTCAGTTCGTTCTTCATCGGCATCTCGGGGTCGCTGTTCTTCACCGTCTACCTCGGCGCGGTCGAGGTGGGCGAGGCCTTCGGCATCACCAAGAGCTTCCTCGTGCTCTTCATGGTCATCATCGGCGGGCTCGGCTCCATCTTCGGGTCGTTCGCGGGGGCCGCGTTCCTCGTGCTGCTGCCGGTGGCGCTCAAGCTGATCGGGGTCGACATGCTGGGCTGGCCCACCGACGTGGTCTCGCATCTGAACCTCGTGGTGGTCGGAGCGCTGATCATATTCTTCCTCGTGGTCGAGCCGCACGGGTTGGCGCAGCTCTGGCGGCTGACGAAGGAGAAGCTGAGGTTGTGGCCGTTCCCGCATTGAGCGGCAGGCCAGAAGGCGGCGGGGAACACCCCGTCGGAGAGTATCGGACATCCAAGGGAGGAACGAGGCGATGATGAGATACGGACTGGCGGCAGTGGCCGCGCTTGCAGCGACGGGGCCCGCGATGGCGGACCTCGTGATCCCCGACCTGAGCTACCGCACCGGACCCTATGCGGCCGGCGGCATCCCGTTCTCGGACGGCTATCAGGACTACTTCACGCTCCTGAACGAGCGCGATGGCGGCATCGGTGGAGAGCCGATCCGGCTGATCGAATGCGAGACGGGCTACAACACCGAGAAGGGCGTGGAGTGCTACGAATCGACCAAGGGCGAAGGGGCGCTGGTCTATCAGCCGCTCTCGACCGGGATCACCTATCAGCTGATCCCCAAGGCGGCGGCCGACGGCATCCCGATGCACACGCTGGGCTATGGCCGCACGTCCGCCGTGAACGGCGAGGTGTTCAACAACATCTTCACTTATCCCGCGAACTACTGGGACGCGGCCTCGGTGGCGATAAATTACCTGCTGTCGGAGAACGGCGACAGCCTCGAGGGCAAGTCGATCGCGCTGGTGTATCACAATTCGGCCTACGGCAAGGAGCCGATCCGCACCCTGCAGGCCCTGTCCGAGAAGCATGGGTTCAGCCTGACGGAGCTTCCCGTCGAGCCGCCGGGACAGGAGCAGAAGTCGCAATGGCTGCAGATCCGGCGCGACCGGCCCGACTACGTCATCATGTGGGGCTGGGGCGTGATGAACCAGGCCGCCATCCAGGAGGCGGTCAACATCCGCTATCCGATGGAGCAGTTCATCGGCAACTGGTGGGCCGGTGCCGAGCATGACGTGATGCCCGCGGGGGCCGGAGCAGACGGTTACCTGTCGCTCAACATGAACACGCTGAACCCCGACCTGCCGGTCTTCGACGAGATCCGGGCGAACGTGGCGGACGCGGGCCTCGCGGCGGGCGACGGCTCCAACATCGGGTCGGTGCTCTACACCCGGGGGATGTACGCCGCGATGCTCACCGCGGAGGCGATCGCCAAGGCGCAGGAGATCCATGGCGTGACCGACATCACGCCGCCGCAGATGCGCGACGGGCTGGAGGCGCTGGAGATTACGGCGGCGCGGATGGAGGAGCTGGGGGCCCCGGAGATCGGACCCGAGTTCGCGGGCTCCTGCCAGAACCACGGCGGCTCGGGTCAAGGCCTCGTGCAGCGCTGGAACGCCTCCGACGGGCGGTTCGAGCCGCTGACCGGGTTCATCGACTCCGACCGCGAGGTGATCGACGCGCTGATCGCCGAGGATTCGGCGGCCTACGCGGCGGAGGCCGGGATCACGCCGGGCTGTGCGGAAATGGCCGAGTGATCTGAAGGATCCCCCCGGCCCGTTCGTGCGGCGGGCCGGGGGATCAAGTCATGACGGCTGAGGACAGGCCGATGGCCCCTGCCGCACCACCCGGGCGGCGGCGGCAAGGCGAGGGAGAATTGCGATGCTGGATGCGGAGGCCGTGACGGCGAGGACCGACAGCGTGGGCGATGCCCTGCTGGAGGTCAACAACATCGAGGTGATCTACAACCATGTCATCCTGGTGCTGAAAGGCGTGTCGCTCACGGTGCCCGAGGGCGGCATCACAGCACTTCTGGGCGGCAACGGGGCGGGAAAGACGACGACGCTCAAGGCGATCTCCAACCTGCTGCGCAGCGAGCGGGGGGATGTGACGAAGGGGTCGATCCTCTACCGCGGCGAGCGCATCCAGGACCTGTCGCCCGCCGACCTCGTGGCACGCGGCGTGGTGCAGGTGATGGAGGGGCGGCATTGCTTCGAGCACCTGACCATCGAGGAGAACCTGCTGACCGGAGCCTATACGCGCACGGATGGCGGCCGGGCCACGGCGGACGACCTAGAGATGGTCTATGCCTATTTCCCGCGCCTGCGGGAGCGGCGGAGGTCCCAAGCCGGGTATACGTCGGGGGGCGAGCAGCAGATGTGCGCCATCGGGCGGGCGATGATGGCGCGGCCGCGGATGATCCTGCTCGACGAGCCGTCGATGGGACTGGCGCCGCAACTGGTGGAGCAGATCTTCGACATCGTGAAGCGGCTGAACGAGGAGCAGGGGGTGACGTTCCTGCTGGCGGAGCAGAACACCAACGTCGCCCTGCGCTTCGCGCATTACGGATACATCCTCGAGTCGGGGCGGATCGTGATGGACGGGCCGGCGAAGGACCTGCGCGAGAATCCGGACGTGAAGGAGTTCTACCTCGGTATGTCAGACAAGGGCCGGAAGTCGTTCCGGGACGTGCGCAGCTACCGCAGGCGCAAGCGGTGGCTCTCTTGAGGTCGTTCATCGGTCTGCCGGTCCCGGAAACCTGGACCCTGCCGCTGCTGCGCGCGCAGGGCCGGATCCTTGGCGGGCGGGCGGTGCCGGTGGAGGACCTGCACCTGACGCTGGCCTTCCTCGACGATAAGCCGGAGGCGATGCTGGAGGCGTTCCACGAGGTGCTGGAGGCGCGTCGGCTCAAGGCGGCGCTGCTGAGGCCCGTGGCCTGGGCGGCCTTCGCGGCGGGGCGGGCGACGCTGGTGGCGCTGGACGTGGCCCCCACGGCGGAGCTCACGGCGCTGCGCGAAGGCATCCGCCGCGCGGCGCGGGCCGCCGACATCGGCCTGCCGCGCGACCGGTTCCGGCCGCATGTGACACTGGTCCGCTTTCCGGCCAGCGCGCCGCCCGCCATGGCGCGGCTGCCGGCCGCGGTGGCGGGTCTGGGCGCGGCCGACATGGAGCCCGAGACGGCGCGGCTCGCGGTCCTCTGGAGCTCGACGCTGACGCCCGCGGGACCGGTCTACGAACCGCTGGCCAGCTATCCGCTGCGTGCGGCATGACGACCGGCGCGACCATCGGACCCGGACCGGGGGGCGGACGATCGGGTCCGGCGAAGGCGCCGGCAGCCTCCTTCCCCCAGTCCGCCGCGCGCCGCGCCGAGCGGCTGGACGGGCGGGGCGGATCGGGGGGTTGCCCTTCGGCGCAAATAAGGCAGAGCGAGGACAGGCATGAGCCATTTCGACGACCTTGAGACGCGTTCGACGGACGCGCGGCTGGCGGCGCAGGACGCCGCGTTGCAGGCTCTCCTCGGGGTCGGGCTGGAGGCGCTGGCAGCACGGCCGGTGCTGCGAAAGTCCGACCTGTCGCGGCGGCAGAAGGCGCAGCCGCCGTTCGGCGGGCTGCATGTGGGCGATGTCGCGCATGTGTTCCAGTCGCCGGGGCCGATCTACGAGCCCGGCGGTATCGGTCCCGACTGGTGGCGGATGGGTCGGTTCCTGCACGCCTGCGGCATCGGGCCCGCAGACACCGTGCAGAACTGCTTCGGCTACCACCTGACGCCCGCGGGCATGATCTTCGAGAACGGCGCGCGGGCCGTGGGGGCGCGGGTGCTGCCCGCCGGCACCGGGCAGACCGACCTTCAGGTGCAGGCGGCACGCGACATCGGCTGCACCGCCTATGCCGGCACGCCGGACTACCTCAAGGTGATCCTCGACCGGGCGGACGAGCTGGGCGAGGTGCTCTCCTTCACGCGGGCCGCCGTGGGGGGCGGGGCGCTGTTTCCGAGCTTGCGCGCGGAATACGCCGACCGGGGGATCGCCTGCCTGCAATGCTACGCGACCGCCGATCTGGGCAACGTGGCCTACGAGAGCGCGGCGATGGAGGGGATGATCGTCGACGAGGGCGTGATCGTCGAGATCGTGCGCCCCGGCACCGGCGATCCGGTGGCCCCCGGCGCGGTCGGCGAGGTGGTGGTGACGACGCTGAACCCCGATTATCCGTTGTTGCGCTTCGCGACGGGCGACCTTTCGGCGATGCTGGCGGGCACGTCGCCCTGCGGCCGGACGAACGTTCGGATCCGGGGCTGGATGGGGCGCGCCGACCAGACGGCGAAGATCAAGGGCATGTTCGTGCGTCCCGAGCAGGTGGCCGAACTGGTGGCGCGGCATCCCGAGATCCGCGCCGCGCGGGTGACCGTGACGCGGCAGGGCGAGATGGATGCAATGGACGTCGCGATCGAGGCGGACGGCGGCGACGAGGGGGCATGGGCGGCATCGGTGGCCTCGGTGCTCAAGCTGAAGGGGCGGGTGGCGCGGGTGGATACCCTGCCCGACGACGGCAAGGTGATCGACGACCGGCGCGACTACGCCTGACGGCGCGCCCCGGGGCCTTGCGGCATGGTCCGCCGGCGCCTTTCCTTCGGAGGGCGCAACGGGCATGTTGCGGGCATGTTGCGGACAACCGCGCTATACGGACGCAAGATGCCGCCCAAGAATCTGATCGTCGTCGGCTGGACCGAGCGGGTCGGCCTGCCCGCCCTGAACCTGTCGGACCTCAAGGCCAAGATCGACACCGGCGCGCGGACCTCCGCGCTCCATGCCGACCGGATCGAGCGGTTCGAGCGCGACGGCGCGCCCTGGGTGCGGTTCCGGGTGCTGCACGAGGCCGCGAAATCGCGGGTGATGACGGAGCACCCCATCCACGACACCCGCGCCATCAAGAACACCAGCGGCGTGCCCGAGCATCGCGTGGTGATCCGCACGATCCTGCTGATCGCGGGACATCGCTGGCGGATCGACCTGTCGCTGACGGACCGCTCGAACATGCGGCTTGCGATGATCGTCGGGCGCACCGCGCTCAGTCGTCACAACGTCGCGGTACATACCCGCCGGGTGAACGTCGCCGGGCGGGAAGCCCGACCCCTGCCGGCCGGCGGGCAACCTGCAAGCGCGCCCGAGGGGCGCAGAAGGATCGCGCTGTGAAAATCGCAATGATGGCCCGGAACCCGAACCTCTATTCCCACCGGCGGCTGAAGGAAGCCGCAGAGACGCGGGGCCACGAGATGCATGTCATCAACACGCTGCGCTGCTACATGAACATCGCGAGCCGACGGCCCGAGATGTACTACAACGGCGAGAAGCTCGAAGGCTTCGACGCGGTCATCCCCCGGATCGGCGCGTCGATCACGTTCTACGGCCTCGCCGTGCTGCGGCAGTTCGAGATGATGGGGGTGTTCCCGCTCAACGAGAGCGTCGCTATCGGCCGGTCGCGCGACAAGCTGCGCTCGATGCAGCTTCTGGCGCGCGACGGCATCGGCCTGCCGGTGACGACCTTCGCGCATGACCCCAAGCAGACCGAGGAGGTGCTCAAGCTCGCCGGCGGCGCGCCGCTGGTGGTGAAGCTGCTCGAGGGAACGCAAGGTCTGGGCGTCGTGCTGGCCGATACCGACCGGTCTGCCAAGTCGGTGATCGAGGCGTTCCGCGCGACCAATACCAACATCCTGATTCAGGAGTTCATCAAGGAGGCGGGCGGCACCGACATCCGGGCGCTGGTCGTCGGCGGCAAGGTCGTCGCCGCGATGAAGCGCACCGGGGCCGAGGGGGAGTTCCGCTCGAACCTGCACCGCGGCGGCTCCGCGGAGGTCGTCAAGCTCACGCCGGAGGAGCGCTCGACGGCCATCCGGGCGGCGAAGTCCATGGGCCTTTCGGTCTGCGGCGTGGACATGCTGCGGGCCAATCACGGCGCGGTGGTGATGGAGGTGAACTCCTCGCCGGGGCTCGAGGGGGTCGAGAAGGCGACGGGCATCGACATCGCCGGGCTCATCATCGAGCACCTCGTGAAGGTGGCGAAGCCCGGGGCGACCAAGACCAAGGGCAAGGGCTGATGCCGCGGCCCGGCTTCACGCTGGGCGAAAGCACGGTCGCGCCGGGCACGCGGGAATGCGTCGAACTGCCCGTCAGCCACCTGTCGGACCACACCCCGGTGTCGATGTCGGTGGAGGTGATCCACGGCAGGACGGAGGGGCCCTGCATCTTCGTGAGCGCGGGCATTCACGGCGACGAGGTCATCGGGGTCGAGATCGTGCGCCGCCTTCTGCGGGCATCCAGCCTTCGGTCGATCAAGGGCACGCTCATCGTCATCCCGATCGTGAATGCCTTCGGCTTCATGAACCACTCGCGCTACCTGCCCGACCGGCGCGACCTGAACCGCTGCTTTCCGGGCTCCCCCGGCGGCTCGCTGGCCGCGCGGCTGGCGCATCTCTTCCTGCACGAGGTGGTGGCGCGATGCGACCTCGGCATCGACCTGCATTCGGCGGCGATCCACCGCATCAACCTGCCGCAGATCCGGATCTCGCCCGACAACCCGGCGATGCTCGATCTGGCGCAGGTGTTCGGCGCGCCGGTGATCCTGCAGTCGCCGCTGCGCGAGGGCTCGCTGCGCGGCGCGGCCAAGGCGATGGGGCGCGACGTGCTGCTCTACGAGGCGGGCGAAGGGCTGCGGTTCGACGAATATTCGGTGCGCACCGGCGTCGCGGGCATCCTGCGGGTGCTGCGCTACAAGGGGCTGGTCGGCGGGCGCGGCATCGCGGCGGCGGGGGCGAGGCCGCAGGTCTGCACCTCCTCGAAATGGCTGCGCGCGCCGGCGGGCGGATTGCTGCGCACCTACCGCGCCGATGGCGACGTGGTGGAGAAGGGCGCGGTTCTGGCCGCCGTCGCCGACCCCTTCGGCCGGCAGGAGCAGGAGATCGTGGCCCCCTTCGACGGGGTGATCGTGGGGCGCGCGGTGATGCCGGTGGTCAACGAGGGCGACGCGGTGTTCCACCTCGCCCGCGTCGCCTCCGTGGCCCGCGCCGAGACGGTGATGGACGATCTGAGCAGCCAGATCGCCGACGACCCGCTCTTCGACGAGGACGAGATCATCTGACCGGCGGGCGTAGGGTGCGTAGGAATCACGCACCCTACGCCCGCAGGACGCCACCCGTCGCTTTGGCCACCTTCTCCACGATCTTCGCCGAGACCGCTTCGATGTCGCTGTCGGTCAGCGTCGCCGCCACCGGTTGCAGGCGCACGGTCAGGGCCAGCGACTTGCGGCCCGCCCCGAGCGACCCGCCGATGAACTCGTCGAAGACGCGGGCGTCGGCGATCAGCGCCTTGTCGGCCCCGCGGGCTGCGGTCACCAGCGCCTGCGCCTCGACCTGCGCATCGACCACGAAGGCGAAGTCGCGGTCGACCGCCTGCAGGTCCGACAGGACCAGCGGCGGGCGGGCGGCGCCTTGGGCGCGCGGCAGGGGGATGGCGTCGGGCCAGAGGGTGAAGCCTACCGCCGGGCCTTTCACGTTGAGAGCTCTCAGCACTTTCGGATGGATTTCCCCGAAGGCGGCCAGCACCTTCTTCGGCCCGAGGCAGATCCGGCCCGACCGGCCCGGATGCCAGCCGTCGTCCGCCCCGCGCATCACCTGCGCGGAGGCGGGTGCTCCCATCGCGGCGAGGAGCGCCTCGGCATCGGCGC
>JBBQDX010000187.1:0-8840 GCA_038320125.1 Rhodobacterales bacterium
CCTGCATGGTTTCGACCGGCCCAACATCACCCTTGCGTTCCAGCCCAAGGACGCGCCGCGCCGGCAGATCCTGACCTTCGCCGCCGCCCGCAAGGGCCAGTCCGGCATCGTCTACTGCGGCACCCGCGCCAAGACCGAGACTCTGGCCCGCGCGCTGCGCGACGATGGACACGCGGCCTGTCACTACCACGGCGGGATGGACGCCGAGGAGCGCCGCGAGGTGGAGCGGCGCTTCCAGCAGGAGGACGGGCTGATCGTCGTGGCCACCGTCGCCTTCGGCATGGGCATCGACAAACCCGACATCCGCTGGGTCGCCCATGCCGACCTGCCGAAATCCATCGAGTCCTATTATCAGGAGATCGGCCGCGCCGGCCGCGACGGGGCGCCCGCCGACACGCTGACGCTGTTCGGGGCCGACGACATCCGCTACCGCCGCAGCCAGATCGACGAGGGAACCGCCCCGCCCGAGATGCGCATGGCCGACCACGGACGCCTCAACGCGCTTCTGGGGCTTGCCGAGGCGCAGGGTTGCCGCCGGGTGGCGCTGCTGTCGTATTTCGGGGAGACGCCGAAGCCCTGCGGCAACTGCGACCTCTGCGAGACACCGCCCGCGCTCTTCGACGCCACGACGGAGGTGCGCAAGGCACTCTCGGCGATGTTGCGGACCGAGGAGCGCTTCGGCACCGGCCACCTGATCGACGTGTTGACCGGGACGCAGACCGAGAAGACGAAGCGCTTCGGCCACGACGCGCTGCCCACCTGGGGCGTCGGCCGCGATGTGGGAAAACCGCAATGGCAAGCGATCTTCCGGCAGATGATGGGCCTCGACCTCGTGCGCCCCGACGCCGAGCGCCACGGCGCGCTGCGGATGACCGACCCGGCGCGCCCCATCCTGCGCGGCGAGGAGTCGGTGACGCTGCGAAAGGACACCGTCGTGCGCGGCGAGCGCCGGCCCGCGGTCAAGCAACTGGTCAGCGAGGAGGACGCGCCGCTCCTGTCCGCGCTGAAAGCCAAGCGCCGGGCGCTGGCGGAGGCGCAGGGGGTGCCGGCCTACGTCGTCTTCACCGACAAGACGCTGATCGAGATCGCCGAGACCCGGCCCGCGACGCTCGACGCGATGGCGCGCGTCTCCGGCATCGGTGCCACCAAGCTCGAGCGCTACGGCGCGACCTTCCTGTCGGTCGTGAACGGTGCCGCGCCGGAGGCCGTCCACCCCGCGCGCCGCAAGATGGCGGGCCGGCCCGAGGGCGCGATCTTCGACCGGCTGCTCACGGTGCAGAACGACCTCGCGCGCGGCGAGACCGGCAACGACAAGCCGATGTCCTGCTCGTCGTCGCAGCTCGCCAAGGTCGCCCGGGCGCGCGCCGATGCGGGCGAACTCGCGCGGATCCTGGGGGAGCGGCATGCGGAGCGGTTCGGCGACGCCTTCCTCGGCGTCCTGCGCGAAGGTTGATCGCCCGTGATGCCCGCGAGAAAAGCGATGCCCGCAAGACAGACGACCGACCCCGGAGCCCTGCCATGCTGACGGTCCTCTCGCCCGCCAAGAAGCTCGACCTCGCGCCGGTGCCGCATGCGGCGACCGAACCGCGCTTTTCCGAGGAGACGGCGCGGCTCCTGACCTCCGCCCGGCGCCAGTCGATCGCCGGGCTGCGCGCGCTGATGGGCATCTCGGAGCCCCTCGCCCGCCTCAACCGCGACCGGTTCCGCGACTGGGACAGCGTGCCCGAAAAGCCCGCGATCTTCGCCTTCGCCGGCGATACCTATGCCGGCCTCGATGCGGCCACGCTGTCGGAGGATGCGCTGCATCACGCGCAGACGCACCTGCGGATCCTGTCGGGGATCTACGGCCTGCTGCGCCCGCTCGACGCGATGAAGCCCTACCGCCTCGAGATGGGCAGCCGGCTCGCCACCCGGCGCGGCAAGACGCTCTACGCGTTCTGGGGCGACCGGATCGCCCGCCAGCTCGACTCGGATGCCGGGGAGGCAGGCGCGCGGGTTCTGCTGAACTGCGCCAGCCAGGAATACTTCCGGGCCGTCGACCGCACCTCACTCCGCCTGCCCGTCGTCACGCCCAACTTTCTCGAGGACGGGCCCGGCGGCCCCAAGGTGGTCAGCTTCTTCGCCAAGCGCGCCCGTGGCGCCATGGCCCGCTTCGTCGCGGAGGCGCGCCTGTCCGACCCGGCGGACCTGCGCGCCTTTTGCGCGGGCGGCTACGCCTACCGGGCCGACCGCTCGACCGAAGACCGGCCGGTCTTCCTGCGCCCCGAGCGCGCCGACGAGGCGGCCTGAGTCCGGCATCAGGCCAGTTCTCGTTGACCGGGTTTTGCGGCGGGCGGCGGTTGGTGACCCCGGCAGGACTTGAACCTGCAACCTGACCCTTAGGAGGGGCCTGCTCTATCCAGTTGAGCCACGGGGCCTTTGGTCTTCCAACGTCCTCGGCCCGCAGCCGGTCGGAAGGATGTCACCGATCCGATAGCGCCACGGGGCCATGCGGCGGCAATAGCGTCCGGGGGCATGGCTTGTCCACACTCCCCCGCGCCGCTATCGGGGGTTATCCCCATCCGGAGTCCGCCTTGACGCGCCGCAAAGACCGCCATCAGCATCTGACGCTCCGCGACGTCTCCGAGGCCTCCGGGGTCAGCGAGATGACCGTGAGCCGGGTGCTGCGCAACCGGGGCGACGTGAGCGAGCGGACACGCGCCAGGGTGATCGAGGCGGCCAAGCGGCTCGGCTACGTGCCCAACAAGATCGCCGGGGCGCTGGCATCGAACCGGGTGAACCTCGTCGCCGTCATCGTTCCGAGCCTGTCGAACCTGGTGTTTCCCGAAATGCTCGCAGGAGTCGAGGAGGTGCTGGGCGACACGCCGCTGCAACCCGTCGTCGGCACCACGAACTACGATCCCGAAAAGGAGGAGCGCGTCCTCTTCGAGATGCTGAGCTGGCGGCCCTCCGGCGTCATCATCGCGGGGCTCGAGCATACCGACGCGAGCCGTGCGATGCTGGCCAACTGCGGCGTGCCGGTCGTCGAGGTGATGGACGTGGACGGCGAGCCGGTCGACGCCGCCGTCGGCATCAGCCACCTGCGCGCGGGCTATCAGGTGGGCGAGGAGGTCTCGGCGCGCGGCTACGGGCGCATCGGCATCCTCGGCACGCAGATGGATGGCGACCACCGCGCCCGCAAGCGCATCGAGGGGCTGGAGCGGGCACTGGCGGAGGCAGGCGTCGCCATCGCGGACCGGATGGCCTATTCCGGCTGGTCGGGCTTCGCCAAGGGTCGCGAGATGACCGCCGCCATGCTGGAGCGGACGCCGGACCTCGATTTCCTGTTCTACACCAACGATCTGACGGGAGCGGGCGGGCTTCTCTACTGCCTCGAGAAGGGGCTCGACGTCGGCGGCGGGCTGGGTCTCGCGGGTTTCAATGCCTTCACGTTGCTCGACGGGTTGCCGCGCCGGCTCGCCACGGTCGACTCGCGGCGCCGCGAAGCCGGACGGATCGCGGCGCAGATCATCACCGGGGACCACGGGTTCGGGGCGGAGGACGACCGGCGGGTTGAGCTGACCCCGACGCTCCTGCCGGGCGACACGATGCGCCCGCGCCGCTGACGCGCGCCGGGGCCTGACCGGACGATGCCGCGGGCCGCAGACGCGCGTCCGGGCGGTGAGAGTCATTTCGGGGGGCATGGGTCGAACCCTGCATCGGAGTCATCTCGACGACGGTGGCCGGGAAAAGGATGCGCGGGGCCTGCCGGACGGGTAAGGGGCCGCAGATCAGAGGGGCGCGCCACGCACGCGCTGCCGCCCGCACCGACCGGGAGCATCATCGCGGGTCGAGGGGGCGGAGCGTCCGGCGGGATCACTCCGACGGAAAGGACCGCCGTTTGCCACCTGAAATGCCCGGGGGCGGCGCGCCGGCGGCGTCCCTTCCGGCCCCTCAGCACTCGGGCAGGTTGACGGCGAGGCCGCCCTGGCTGGTTTCCTTGTATTTCTCGGACATGTCGCGCCCCGTCTGGCGCATCGCCTCGATGCAGTTGTCGAGCGGCATGAAATGTGTGCCGTCGCCGCGCAGGCTGAGCGAGGCGGCGGAGACGGCCTTGACCGCGCCCAGGCCGTTGCGCTCGATGCAGGGGACCTGCACGAGACCCGCCGCCGGGTCGCAGGTCATGCCGAGGTGATGCTCGAGCGCGATCTCGGCGGCGTTCTCCACCTGCTCGTTGCTGCCGCCCAGCGCCGCGCAGAGCCCCGCCGCCGCCATTGCCGAGGCCGATCCGACCTCGCCCTGGCAGCCGACCTCGGCCCCCGAGATCGAGGCGTTGTGCTTGACGAGCCCGCCGATGGCGGCGGCGGTCAGCAGGAAGGTGCGGATGCCCTCCGGCGTGGCCCCGACGCAGTGGTCGCGGTAGTAACGGATCACGCTCGGCACCACGCCCGCCGCGCCGTTGGTGGGCGAGGTGACGACGCGGCCACCCGCGGCGTTCTCCTCGTTCACCGCCATAGCGTAGACCGACAGCCAGTCGTTCACGACATGCGGCTGCGCCAGGTTCCGCCCCGCCTCCTCGAGGAGTTGCGCGTGGATCGCCTGCGCCCGGCGCCTGACCGACAGCCCGCCGGGCAGGATGCCGCCGGTCGCCAGCCCCCGCTCGATGCAGCCGTCCATCGTCGCCCAGAGCGTGTCGAGCCGCGCGCCGAGGTCCTTCTCGGGCGTCAGGATCACCTCGTTGCGCCACTTCATCCGGGCGATGCTCATGCCCGACGACCGGCCCATGTGCAGCATCTCGGCGGCCGTGCCAAAGGGGAACGGGAAGCCCTTCTCCTCCTTGGCCTCGCGCAGGTCGGCCGGGTCCGAGAGCTCGCGCTCCGTCACGACGAAGCCGCCGCCGACGGAGTAATAGGTCTCCTGCATCCGCAGGTTTCCCGTCGCGTCGAAGGCGCGGAACACCATGCCGTTGGCATGGCCGGGAAGCGGCGGGCCCCAGTCGAACACCACATCCGCCTCCGGGTCGAAGGCCATCTCGGGCAGGCCCGCGGGCGTCACGCGCCGCGCCTCGCGCAGGGTGGCGAGTGCGGCCTCGGCTTCGTCCATGTCCACCGTGGCCGGCTCGAAGCCGAGCAGTCCCAGCATCACCGCCCGGTCGGTGGCATGGCCCTTGCCCGTCCAGGCGAGCGAGCCGTGCAGCGTCACCGTCAGCCGTGCCGGCGCGCCCGACCCCGGCTCCGGCTCCGCCCCGCCGCGCAGGGCGGCGAGGAAGCGCGCGGCGGCCACCATCGGGCCCATCGTATGCGAGGACGACGGACCGATGCCCGGCTTGAAGATGTCGAAGATGCTCAGGAACATGGATGCCCTCCTAGCGCAGGGCCGTCTCGCGGCCCTTCGCGTTCTTGCGGCTATACTTCCAGCGCCGGTGCAGCCAGTGCCATTGCGACGGATGGCGCGTCACCCACGACGACAGGCGCGCGTTCACCCCCCGCATCATCGTCTCCGGGTCCGAGGGTGCTATCGGGGCCTCGAACACCACGCGGAGGCGGCCGTCCTCCATGGGCGCGAAGGCGGGCAGGAGCGGCGCGTCGTAGCGCAGCGCCAGCTCGGCGGCCGCCAGCGAGGTGAGCGCGGGGTGGCCCATGAAGGCGAGCCACGTCCCCTCCCAGACGTATTGGTCGGGCAGCAGCGCGACGAAGCCGCCCGCGCGCATGTGGCGCAGCAAGACGCGGGACCCGGCGGTGCCGCGCGGAATGATCGGCAGGCCGCCGCCCTCGATGCCCTTGCGGAAGATCGGGTCGTAGTGCGGGTTGTTGTTGGCGCGGTAGATCGCCCCGGTCTCCAGCCCCTCGCGCTTGAGCAGGTGGCGGATCGCCTCCCACTGGCCGAAATGCCCGGAGACGATGACCGCGCCGCGCCCCTCGGCCTTCGCGCGGCGCAACGCGTCGAGACCGGGCCCCTCGGGGACGATCCCCGCGACCTCGCGGGCGAAATTATCCGGAAACCAGATGTTCGTCAGGGTCCGGCCGATATTGCGCCCCGATCCTCGCATGATCTTCCGCAAGTCGGCCTCGTCGCGGTCGGGCCAGATCAGCCTCAGGTTCGCCAGACCCCGGGCGCGCAGCGGCGACCGGCGCACGATTACCTCCGTCAGCCGCCCCACGACAGCCCGGCGGGCGGGCAGCGGCAGCAGGGCGATCAGGCGCAGGAACAGGCGCAGCGCCAGGGCCTGGAGACGGTGGACGACATCCCTCATGGCCCCGGGGTGACGCATGGGGCGGGCGCTTTCAAGCCGCGCCGAAGCCTCCCGATGGGCGGAGCTTCGCCGACCGGTCGGGTGGGGGCTTTCCCTGTTGACCCCGCGTTGGCTACTCCGAACCCCGATGGAAATGGCCGGGGATAATGCCAGATGATCCGATTTCTGCTGCCGCTGGTGTTGATCCTGTCGGCCTGCGCGCCCCGAGCGCCCGACGTGACCCGCGCAATACCCGCCACCCTGCGGCTCCACGCCGGCGAGACGCCGGGCACGCGCGCCCTCGTCAACAAATGGGCGGATTACTACCAGGTGCCGCGCAGCCTGATGCACCGCGTCATCCAGCGCGAGAGCGACTACCGCGCCGGGGCCCGCAACGGTCCCTACTGGGGCATGATGCAGATCCTGCCCGCAACGGCGCGCGGCGTGAACTTCCGGGGCGACAATACCGCTCTGCTCGACGCCGACACCCACCTGAAATACGCCACCCGCTACCTGCGCGGCGCCTGGATCCTGTCGGGCGGCGTCGAGGAGGAAGCGGTCGGCTGGTACGCACGGGGCTATTACTACGAAGCCAAGCGGCAGGGCCTGCTCTACGAGACCGGGCTGCGCGGCGGTCTATGGTCAAAATATGACGCTGGCGCGGCTCCGATGGTGCCGCTCGATCGGCGGGGCCAGGTGCTGCCCGAGGACGTGGCCGGCTGCGGGCGCGGCGCGGGTCTCGGGGGCCTTCGGGGCGCGAAGACCTGTTCCTGAGCCGGAGGGTCGGCTAGGGGTGCCGCGAGCCCTCACCGGACCCCGCCCGCCATGCGCCCTCTGCTGATCCGCCTTGCCGCCGGCGCCTGCGCCGGGGCCATCGAGGTCCTCGTCCGGCTCGTCACCGCCGTCCGCGCCGACTGGAACGGGGTGGGGCCGGTGCCGGGGCTGCGCGTCTATTACGCCAATCATGCCGGCGCCAACCTTCATGGCGGTGCCAACCTTCATGCCGGAGCCCATGATTTCATCCTGATCTGGACGGTCCTGCCGCCGCGGCTGCGCGCCGGCGTCCGGCCCGTCGCGCGCGCGGATTATTGGCTGGCAGGCAGGCTCAGGAGCTTCGTCGCACGGCGGGTCTTCGATGTCCTGCCGGTCGAGTGCTCCGGGCCCGGCAGGCGCGCCGCCCCGGTGGAGCGGATGACGCAGGCGCTCGACGCGGGCAGGTCGCTCATCCTTTTCCCGGAAGGCCCCCGCGACCGGACCGACCGGGCGCTTCCGCCGTTCCGCACCGGGCTCTACCATCTGGCGGCGGCCCGGCCGGACGTCGATTTCGTGCCGGTCTGGATCGACAACCTGAACCGCGTCCTGCCCCGGGGAAGGGCCGTGCCGATCCCCCTGCTCTGCCGCGTCCGCTTCGGCGCGCCCCTGCGGCTCCGCCCGGACGAGCGGCGGGACGCCTTCCTCATGCGGTCGCGCGACGCCCTTCTCGACCTGTCGCGGGCGGGCACCGCGTGACCCCCGGTCTCGTCACGCTTCTGCAGGTCACGGGCCTCCTCGGAGCGGCCAGCATCGTCGGCCATCTGTTGCGGGCGCGCCTCTCGCCGGGCGGCGGCAACGAGGCGGTCGAGGCCCTCGTCGCCCGCATCCGGATATGGTGGGTCATGGCGATCCTGATCGCGCTCGCCTCCCTGGCCGGGCGCACCGGCATCATCGTGCTCTTCGCGCTCTGGAGCCTCACCGCCCTGCGCGAGTTCGTGACCCTGGCCGACGCGCGCCGGGCCGACCGCGGGACGCTGGCCGTGGCGGTGCTCATCGTCCTCCCGCTGCAGTACTGGCTGGTCTGGGCGGGGCAGTACGGTGTCTTCGCGGTCTTCGTCCCGGTCTACTGTTTCCTGCTCGGCCCGATCCTGTCGGCCCTGCGCAGCGGCACCGAGGGGTTCCTCATCCGGGCCGCGGAGATGCAGTGGACGCTGATGATCTGCGTCTTCTGTGTGAGCCACATCCCCGCGCTGCTGACGCTCGAGATCGAGGGTTACGAGGGGCGCGGCCTCATGCTCATCGCCTTCCTCGTCGTCGTCGCACAGATGCCGGGCGTGCTGTGCGCCGTCTGGTCACGGCGGATCGGGCGCAGGAGGATTGCCCCGCACCTGTCGCCCGGCCTGACCGCCGGGGGCGTCGTCGGCGGCGTGCTCTCGGCCACCGCCATCAGCGCGCTCCTTTTCTGGATCACGCCGTTCACGCCGGTGCAGGCCGCCGCCATGGCCTTCGCCATCGCGGTCACGGGGGTCGTCGGCAGCCTCGTCATGGCCGCCCTCGGGCACGATCGCGGCGAGAAGCATTGGGGTGAGAAGGACTGGGGCGAGAACAACTGGGGCGGGCGGGGCTCCGCGCCCGAGTGGCACGGCGGCGTCGTCGACCGGTTCGACTCGGTCCTCTTCTCCGCCCCGATCTTCTTCCACCTGACCCTCTACTGGTGGACCTGAAGCGCACTGCCGCTGACCTGCCCCCCGGAAGTTCCCTCAGTCTGATGTAGAGTCTGCCCAACCTGTAGGAGCAGACAAGATGAGGAAAAGTCGTTTCACCGAGGCGCAGATTATCGGGATGATCAAAGAACAGGAGGCGGGACTGCCGACCG
>JBBQDX010000188.1:0-8757 GCA_038320125.1 Rhodobacterales bacterium
GATTTCGTCGGGGCCTGCAACTACGCTCGGAGGCTCAAGAGCCTACGCGGGCTCACGCCTTGCGAATTCATCGGCAAATGCTGGACCGAAGAGCCACAACGGTTCAGAATCGACCCAACCCACCACACTCCGGGACCGAACACCTAGCAGGCAGCCGAGGGCCGGTTTGGCACAGCTCTCTGGATACTCTTTCAGAGCCAGGCAAGCCGCCTGCCCCGACCTCTCTGTTCCAGGATCACGATGGCACCCGCGGTATCCGCCCCGCCCGTGCGACGGCAGCTTCGGGCGACTGCCCGAAGACCGTGGGCGTGGCTCTCCACCGGCAGAAGGCTAGTGATCCAGACGCCACAGGTCGCACCGCTCCGCGGCCTCGTCATCAAACGCGGAATGGCCTGCGTCATCGCTCTCCCGCGCACGCGATGATCCAACCACAATCGATCCCCCCGCGCGTAGCCACCAATCTCAGTGCGCCGGTGGCACAGCCTGCCGGGTCTCACAGGGCATTCTCTCCGTTGCGATTGGTTCCACGTCCTTTTGCGAGCCGCATGCTCGCATACCTGCCCGATACGGGCGACAACGGGCATTAAGATAAACTTGTCGGTCGCGCATCGAGGTGCCGTGGTGGCGTAATCGCCAGATGCTGAACGGTTGCCTGCAGGCAACCGTTCGAGGTTGGGCGCGACCTCGCGACCGACGTTCCAAGCCCATTTGGCCCGGCTCCGAGAGACCTGGATTCAACCAGTGGTTTCACCGTTGCCCCTTATCGCGATTTCCACTCCACGATGTCGAGGCGCCCGCTTTTATCGAAGTGACGAGAAGGGATCGGTTGACCTGGGAAACCACGTTGGTTGCCTGCAGGCAACCTGGCGTGGCAAATGTCGCGAGCGCTATATCTCAAAGCTTTCCGCCATATGACGAAGATCGGTAGGCATGCCCGCATCAGAATGTCTTTCATACGAAATAGCTTCCCGCGCAGTCCGCCATTCGGAAATCCTCTGGTCACCGCCAGAGCCAAAGAGGCACCAGCCAGCCAGCGTGACAGAGCCAGCGAGCACTGGGCCGAACATGAACGGCGGCTCTTCGGCGACTCTTTATAGCTGTGGTCAAGGGGAAGCTGTGGCGGAGATGTGTCATGCGCAGACGCGCCTGATCATTCCTTTGCATCCAAGATAGAGGCCGGGTGGTGCCGAGCCGGGTCTAAAACGTGCCAAGGCTGCCATCAAATCGAATGTGCCTTCGACTGCGCGCCGCGAGAGGCTGAGGAGATAGCGATCAGGGTCGCGGATGCGAAATCGGGCGCGGTGGACGTGGGCCACGGCCAGGGCAGCCCAAGCGGCGCCGTGTCGATGCCGGGCGAGGGTCCAGGCGGTGTGCGCGCCGATGGCGAGGCTTGCCAGTCTCCCGGCCTCGTCGATCTCGGTTGGGGTTCGGACCTGTGTTCCGGTCAGATCCCCGATGTCCCCCAGAGCATTGATGGCGTTCTCTATGTCGCTTGTTCGGAGTCTGTCATCGGGCTGTTTGTGGCGCTCGTTTTCGCCGTCATCGGCGATCATTTCCGCCGGCTCCGGGGCGGCGGGAAGCTGGGCGAGGAGGCTTTCGAGGGCGGAGTGGCCGTTTTTGCGGCGCAGGGCCGCGCGGGTTTCGATTTGCACGGGATGGTCGGGTCCGAGATGCGCGAGGCGGAGGAGGATGCGCGCCCGAAGTTCCTTGCGGGCCGCTTGGGCGGCGCGGGCTTCGCGGGCTAGGTCACGCAGGCGGACGGCCGCGCCGAAGAACGGCGTGAGGTCGAGCCCGAAGGTGAGGTCGGCGCTTTGCCCGACACGGTAGCGCTTGCGGTTGGGCGAGTTGCGGCGCGCCAGAAGGCCGATCTCGCAGAGAATGCGCAGATGCCGTCGCAGGGTCGATTCGGGCATGCCGAGGAGGCGTTCGCCGAGCGTGCGGTTGGAGGGGAACACGACGAGCGATCCGGGCATTCCCGCCGGCAGGAAGCTCAGGAGCGCGCGCAGCACCTGGAGCGTGCGGTCCTTGAGGCCGACGTTGTCGCGGGCAGCGGTAAGGTCGTCGAGGAGTTGCCAGCGAACGTCGGGGGCCTTGCGTTCCGGGCGCGCGAAGGCAGCCCGGTGCCGCGGGGCGGGGGAGATTGCGTGTGTCATGATGCGTTTCGGGCACGAAAAAGCCGCCCGCCGAATCGCGGGGAGTTGACTGCGGGCAACTTGTCCACTAGCTTCGAGGTGTCAGACTACGAGGCCTCTCGGGACATGCGTTTCGGGGGGCTTCTTCTGTCTCGGGCCTAGTCCTCCTGGTTGTTGCGCTGCTGGTCTTCCGCCCACCGGGCGTGAAGCTCGTCCATCCGCCCGAGCAGCCAGTCACCGAAGGGCGAGGTCCCGAGGGATATCGTGGTGCCGCGCACGCCGCGGCTGATGCGGCCCCAGTCGCGGGTATCGGTCTGCGCCTTGGGCGGGGCAGGGCGGGCGGCGCGGGTGCTCGCGAGGGCGGCCTCGAAACGCGCATCGCTGCCCACGATGCCACCAATCGCCCGCATCGCCGCCTCCGCGTCGCGCAGGTCGCGCGCCAGCCGGAGCCAGCGGTCGCGGCCGGTCCCCGGCGCCGAGCCAATGGCGCGGATCAGCGGCACGGGCAGGGCCTCGGCCACGGTAAGCATCTTGCTGACGGCCGTCTTCTCGAGGGCCAAGGCATCGCAGATCACCTTGCGGTCGAAGTTCATGGCCGCCATCTGGCCGGCGAAACTGGCCTTCTCGATGAACGACAGGTTCACGCGGCCGGTATTTTCCTGCCCCTGGGCGATGATGAGGTCGCGGTCGGGCAGATCCCGCACCATGGCGCGGACCGGTCGCCGCAGCGCGCGCAGGGCCGAGACGCGGCGGCGACCGTAGACGATGTCATAGCGGCCCTGGTAATTGGGCGAATGGCGGACCAGCACCGGAACCTGCTGGCCGTATTCGCGGATCGACCGGACCAGGGCGTCGTGGTCCGGGTCGTCGCCCAGACGGTCGGTCACGCCGGCGCCGTCGATCATGTCGGCGGGGATCTCGATGACGGCATTGGCGCGCATCTCGGCGAACGACTTGCCGACGGCACCGATCGCGCCGCCCGACCGGCGGGGCGGGGCAGGGAGGGCGACGGCGTCGTCGGCGCCAACATCGGTGGCGTCCGGGTCGTCCGCCGGGGGCGGCGCGGGGTCGGCCATCAGGCCGGTGAGGAGGTTCTTGCGTGCCATGCGTGTCCCTTCAGCGGCCCCATGCGGCCTGCACGAGGCCCTCGATTTCGGTGTTGACGGCATCCAGCGACTCGCGCGCGCGCTCGTAGGTCGACCGCGTGAACTGCGTGCGTTCGACCTCGTAGAGCGTCTGCTTGGTGATTCCGGCGTCGGAGATAGCAGTGCTTTTGAGCACCGTGTTGTTCAAGACATGATCGCCGAACATCGAGCGCATGAAGCCGACCATCTGGTTCTGCGGCCCGTCGCCCGGCTCGTAGCGGGTCACGAGATAGCGCATCCAGTCGTAGGTCATGTTGCCGCCCGCGTCGGCGACGATGCCGAGCAGGTCCGAGGTCATCCGCAGGAACTGGCACATCGACATTACGTCGAGCATCTGCGGGTGGATCGTCACCAGCACCGCCGTCGCCGCCGAGAGTGCCGCCATCGAGATGAAGCCCAGCTGCGGCGGGCAGTCGATCAGCACGACGTCGTAGTCGCCCTCCACCTGCGCGATGGCGGCGCCGATGCGGGTGAAGAACGGGTCGCCCTCCTTGGAGAGCAGCATCCGGGGGGTGTCGTGCTCGAAATCCATCAGCTCCAGATTGCCCGGCACGATGTCGAGCCCGGCGAAATAGGTCGGCCGGATCACCTCGCGGATCGGCACGGGCGCCTCGTAGCGGATCGCGTCGTGCAGCGTGCCGCCCTCCATGAGGTCCAGCTCGGGCTGGTAGCCGTGCAGCGTCGAGAGGCTGGCCTGCGGGTCGAGGTCGATGGCGAGCACGCGGTAGCCGTCGAGCGCCATCTTCTGCGCCAGGTGGGCCGTCGTCGTCGTCTTGGCCGAGCCGCCCTTGAAGTTGATGACGCAGATCACCTGGCAATGGTCGGGGGCGTCGCCGGCAGTGGTGCGCCGCCCGGGCAGGTAGGTGCCGGGCACCTTCGCGCCCTCCTCGAGCATCCCGCGAAGCGCGCGCAGGTCGTCGGCGGAATAATAGCGCCGCCCGCCCGTCCGCGTCTCGGGGTCGGGGCCGCGGCCGTCGAGATGCAGCTTGCGCAGATAGGCGTCCTTGACACCGAGCAGGTCGGCGGCCTCGCCGCTGGTGAACTTGCGCAGGGTCTTGCGCGCCGTGGGCGGAAAGAGGCGCTCGCGGTGCTGCTGCAACTGGGCCGAGAGCAACGACGCGTGACGCCCGACCAGAAGGTCGATCCGCTCGCCGGTGCCGCGCCGGGGCAGCCCCGTCCCGACACGCCCCGGCAGGGCACCGCCGGCCGGGATTTCGCTCGCTGCATCGCCGTCCATCATGCCCCGTCCCGTCCCGTCCGGCCCGTATGGCCTGTCAACTCCGTCAGTCTGATCGCATCCCGGTTACGCTCTTTCGCGTCCTTCCGGTTGTTTTCCGTAACTGACCCGTTCCGGGTGGATTCGGCAAGGATTTTGTTCACAGAAGGGTGTGGATAATCCTCAGGCGTCGGGCGCGGGGAGTCGCGACAGGGCGATGAGTCGCGCCGCGGCACCCTCAGACGCGTCTCCCCGGAGAGGGGTCCATCGGCCTTTTGCCGGCGTGTGAACCTCCATCGGCAGGTGCTTGCCCGCACGCCACGGGGCTACTCGCGACAAGGCGACCCTACGGCACGGTCTGCGCTCTACGCCCGCCCGATCCCTTCGGGGCGCGGTCGCCAACCCCCAAGACCGGCGCTCGCGCGCCGTGCCTAGTCGGGAAGGAACGGCAGGATCTTGTCGAGCGTGGCGGGGTAGTCGCGCACCCGCACGCCGGTGGCGTTGAAGATCGCGTTGGTGACGGCCGCGCCCGCTCCGGAGATGCCGAGCTCGCCGATCCCCTTCGCCTGGATCGGATTGGCATGGTCGTCGCGTTCGTCGATGAACAGCACGTCGAGCTGCGGCACGTCGAGATTGACCGGGATATGATACTCGGCCAGGTCGCGGTTGACGACGTGGCCGTCGCGGGCATCGTGGTGCAACTCCTCGTGCAGCGCGGCGCCGATGCCCCAGATCATTCCCCCGTGGCACTGCGAGCGCGCGGTCTGGGCATTGAGGATGCGGCCGGCCGCGAAGGTGCCGAGCATCCGCCGGACCCGCGTCTCGCCGGTGACGGCATTGACGGCCACCTCCGCGAAATGCGCGCCGTAGCCGGCCTGGCTGACCTCCTTCATCGTCTTGCCGGGTTCGACATGGCCCTCCTGCGTGATCGGCGCGTCGAGCAGCTCGGCAAGAGTCTTGCGCAGGTTGGCGCCGGTCGCCACGCCGTCCTTGAGCGTCAGCTCGCCCCGGTCGCAGCCGAGCGCCTTGGCGACCCTGGTGCGGATGGCCTCGCAGGCCAGATAGACCGACGAGCCGGAGGACTGCGCGCCCCAGGAACCGCCGGACCCCGGACCGGCCGGCAAATCGGTGTCGCCGAGGTGCACGGTCACGGCCTCGACGGGCAGGCCGAGCATCTCCGCCGCGATCTGGCCCAGGATCGTATAGGTGCCGGTGCCGATATCCGTCATGTCGGTCTCGACCAGGGCGGTTCCATCCGGGTTGAGCGTCACGCGCGCTTTCGACTCGGCGAGGATGTTGGTTCGCGCGGCCGCCGACATGCCGATCCCGATCCACCAGTCGCCCTCGCGGCGGCTGGCCGGGACCGGGTTGCGCTCCGACCAGCCGAACCGGTCGGCGCCCTCGCGCAGGCACTGCTCCAGGGATCGGGCGGAATAGGGGATGTCGTCTTCGGGATGACGGTCGGGGATGTTGCGGAGGCGCAGCTCGACCGGATCAAGGCCGAGTTGATGCGCCAACTCGTCCATCGCGTTCTCGAGCGCCAGCATGCCGACAGCCTCGCCGGGGGCGCGCACCGACCCGGCGCAGGTGAGGTTCAGCCGCGCGATCTCATGCGTGTAGCGGCGGTTCTTGCCGCCATAGAGAAAATGCGTCGCCTGGGCGACCGGCTCGGAAAAGGACTCCTCGGGCAGGTTGGAGACGCGGTCCTCGTGGGCGAGGCCGGTCAGCGTGCCGTCCGCATCCGCGGCCAGACGGATGCGCTGCGTCGTCTCCGTCCGGCGCATGGTGCTTTCGAACACCGTCCGGCGGTCCATCACCACGCGCACCGGGCGCGCGAGCGCCTTCGCCGCGATCGCCGCCGCCACCGCTTCGGGGGCCAGACCCAGCTTCGAGCCGAAGCCGCCGCCGACGAAGGGGGCGAGGATGCGGACATGCTTCGGCTTGATCCCGAGCGCATCCGCCAGTTCGTTGCGGTTGTAGTTCAGCATCTGGTAGCTGCCGTGGAGGGTCAGGTTCTCGCCGTCCCATTCCGCCAGCGAGGCATGCGGTTCCATCGGCGCGCTCGACTGGACGGGCGTCGTGTAGGTGACGTCGACGCTGGCCGCCGCAGCCTGCATGGCGGCTTCGATATCGCCCTGATCGAGCTGATCGCCGTCCGGCTTCTCGGTGGGGGCGGAGGATGGATCGAACACCGCGTCGCCGTCCTCGTCATAGGTGACGGCGAGGTTGTGCGCCGCGTCGCGGGCCTGCTCGAACGTCTCGGCCACGACGAGCGCGATCGGCTGGCCGAGATAGTCCACCCGGTCGCCCGGCTGCACCGGAGCCTCGTCCGCCCCGCCCTGCGCCGGATTGCGCAGGAGCCTGTCGCCGTGGAACACGCCCACCACGCCCGGCATCGCCATCGCGGCGTCCTCGTCGATCGCGCGGACCCGGCCCTTCGGGATGGTGGCGCGCACCAGCACGCCGGTCGCCATATTCCCGGCTTCCGCTTCGGCGGCATAGAGCGCCGTCCCGGAGACCTTTTGCGGCCCGTCGGGCCGGTTCAGGGGACGCGAGATGACGCCCTGCTGCATTTCGTCGAGGCGGCGCCGCTCCATCGGCGCGTCCATCTTCAGGTGACCGGTATCGAAGGGATCGCTCGAGAAGGGGTTCAGATCGGTGAGGTTCATGGGTCAGCTTCCTGCTGCTTCGCGCAGCACGGACTTCAGCAGCCGGCGGGCGAGGGGGATCTTGAAATCGTTGTGGCCGTAGCCGCGGGCATTCGCGAGAAGCACGTCGGCGGCCCGCTCGAAGAGCGCGTCGTCCGGGGCCTGTCCCCGCAGGACCGCCTCGACGGCCGCGTCGCGCCAAGGCTTCGGGGCCAGGCCGCCGAAGGCCAGCGCGACGTGATCGAAGCGGCCGTTCCTCAGCGTCGTGACCGCCGCCACGGAGGTCAGGGCGAAGGCATAGGACGCCCGGTCGCGCGCCTTGCGATAGGTCTGGAACGCGCCCTTCACCGGAGCGGGCAGGGTGACCGCGGTGATGAGGTCGCCGTCGCGCAGGACCGTCTCGACCTGCGGCGTGTCGCCGGGGAGCACGTGGAGTTCGGCGAGGGGCAGGGTGCGGGCCGCGCGGTCCGGGCCTTCGATCTCCACCTGCGCGTCGAGCGCCAGCATGCCGACGGCCATGTCGGACGGATGCGTCGCGATGCACTGCGCGGAGCCGCCCAGCACCGCGAGGATGCGGTTCAGACCTTCCATCGCGTCACAGCCGGTTCCCGGCGCGCGCTTGTTGCAGCGCGCGTCGGTGTCCATGAAATAGTAGCACCGCGTGCGTTGCAAGAGGTTGCCCCCCGTCGTCGCCTTGTTGCGTAACTGCCCGGTCGCCCCCGACAGGAGCGCCCGCGACAGGACCGCGTAGTCGCGGCGCACGCGCCCGTCGGCCGCGAGTTCGGCATTGGTGACGAGAGCGCCGATGCGCAACCCGCCGTCATCGGCGGGGGTGACGGTCTTCAGGTCGAGCCGGGTAATGTCGACCAGGGTGGCGGGCGTCTCGACCTGCAGCTTCATCAGGTCGAGCAGGTTCGTGCCGCCGGCAATGATCGCCGCGTCCGGCGCGCGGCCGGTCCGGATCGCGTCCGACGTGGCGGTGGCGCGGTGATACTCGAAGGCTCTCATCGGGCGTCCTCCCGGACAACGGCGCGGATCTCGCTGCCGGGCTCGCCCGTGGGCGACTGGCCGTTCGCGTCGAGGATCGCGTTGACGATGCCGGGATAGGCCGAGCAGCGGCAGAGGTTGCCGCTCATCCGCTCGGAGATTTCCTCGGGGGTCAACGCGACGTCGCCCTCGAGGTCGCCCGACACGTAGGAGGGCCAGCCGCGTCTGGCCTCCTCCAGCATGGCGGTCGCGGAGACGACCTGGCCCGGCGTGCAATAGCCGCACTGGTAGCCGTCGTGGCGCACGAAGGCATCCTGCAGGGGCGACAGCGCGCCTGGCGCACCCAGGCCCTCCACGGTGGTGATCGCGTCGCCGTCATGCATGCAGGCGAGGGCAAGACACGAATTGATGCGCGCGCCGTTCACAATCACCGTGCAGGCCCCGCACTGGCCGTGGTCGCAGCCCTTCTTGGTGCCGGGAAGCCCCAGATGATGGCGCAGCGCGTCGAGCAGGGTAGTGCGCGGGTCGGCCTCGAGCCTCAGGGCCTTGCCGTTCACCGTGAGGGTGGTCGCTATCGTCATCGGAGTCTCCTGACGGGATCTGGTTGGGGCACGACGCCTGTCGAACCG
>JBBQDX010000189.1:0-8757 GCA_038320125.1 Rhodobacterales bacterium
GGCCGCCTGCCCCGACGCGCCGGTCGGCGACGGCTTCTTGCTCGACAGCCTTGGCGGCGGCTTCGTACTGCTGGCCGTCGGCTGCACGGCCGAAGCGGTCAGCGAGGCCGGTGTGACCGCGACGCCTCACCACGTCCCGGATCCCCACGCCCAGCTTTGCGCCCGATACCTCGGAGACGCGACGCGGGCGGTCTACCTCATCCGCCCGGACCAGCACGTCGTCGCCCGTTGGCCCGCCTTCGATGCGGGCGCGGTTCGGGCGGCGCTGCGCCGGGCGCTGGCCCTGGAGTGAGCGATGCTGAACACCGACCCGAACATCCCCGACCCCGATGGCTTCCTCGCGGAACTGCTCGCCGCCCACGAGGGTCTCGACCGCGCGGAGAGCGAGGCCCTCAACGCGCGGCTCGTCCTCGTTCTGGCCAACCATATCGGCGACCGCGCCACCCTCACGGCGGCACTCGCAGCGGCCGGGTGATCTTTGGGCCGCGGCGGCGCGAGGGGCAAAGCCCCCGCCACCAATGATCGTCCCCTCGTGCCCTTGTCCCCCGGCAGCGCAACGATCTCGGCCCGTTCCGCCTCGCGATGGTGCGCGCCCCCGGCCCCCAGCGTCACGATCACCGCGTGGCACGTGTCCTGCGCCAGCAGCGCGTTGCGGGCCACTTGCGGCCGAGGTCAATCGTTGACCTTCACGCCCCGGAGTGCCTCCGCCTCGGTCTCATTTGGCGGGACGCAATTGCAGGGCGCCAGCATCCCTCCGGGAAAGCCCGCTGCCGGCGTGACGTTCAGGATGGCCTCGGTGCCAGATTGCGGTTGGCAAGTCGCGCGGAACTTGGTGTCGCGACGAAGACGTCCGGGATCGCCAAATGCCCCATCGGTCAGTCCGCTCCGGCGCGCAAGAGAGGCGCGACCGCCTCCGCCATCGCCAGCCCCAGGGTGCGCTGCACCTCGGCGCTCATGTGCACACCGTCGAGCGGATCAACCGCCGCGACCCGCCCCGCGTCCCAGAAGGCACAGCCCAGCCGCGCCGCCTCGTCGCGCAGCGCGGGGGCGATGGCACGCGACCGCGCGGGGCCGCCCTGGAACATCTCGGCCAGCACGCCCGCCTCCTCCACCGGCACCGGCGCCACCAGCATCACCTGGGGCGCGGCCCCGCCCGGCCCGGCGTTCGACGCCTGCACGATTTGCGCGAGCTTGCCGACGGCGGCGGCGATGTCCCAGCCGCGCAGGCCGAACCGTGCCTTGCAGTCGTTGGTGCCCAGCATGACGATGACGAGATCCAGCGGCCGGTGACTTTCCAGTAGGGCCGGCAGCGCGCGCATCCCGTTCTTGTGCCGGCCGTCGATGGGGTCGTCGTGGACCGTGGTCCGCCCCGGCTGCCCCTCGGTAAGGACATCCGTGCGCAGGGCGGCGGCCATCACCTCGGGCCATCGCGCCTCCCTGGGGTGCCGATCGACACCGCCGAGGCGGGCGAACGGCATCGTGCCGTGACTGTTGCTGTCGCCGAACACCAATATCGTCATGCGATCCCCCGCCCGCCGCCCGTCCGCGCGCCGCCTGCGCGGGACGCTACCTCGAGCCTGTCGGGCCGTCCATCTGCGTGCGGCCCCCGGATGCTCCGCGCAATGACGGGCAACCGAGCCGCCGATGAAGGCGGGAGGGCGGCAGAAGTCCGGCTCCTGCATCAGCCATGCGCCGGGGATCGGCTGGGGGCGGTGACCGCGCGCAATCGGTCCCGCCGCGGCATCCGGCGTCATCTTTCGGCAGGGGGTGCACGTCTCACCGGGGAGCATATCGGCCGGCTCGCTTGTCGAGGGCGTAACCGAACGCAGGGGCCCGGCCTGATACCGGACCGCGAAGGAACTCCCGCCGATGCTGTCTCAGCGCCCTTGCAACCGCCCCCCCTCAGGGATCAACCGACGGCACCTGCCGATTGTGGCCGGGCGAGCCCGAAGTCCGCGGCCATCCAGGCCTCGAGCCGCTCGACCTGTCCCGCATCCAGCCGCAACCCGAGCTTGGTGCGCCGCCAGATCACGTCCTCCGCGGTCCTCGCCCACTCCCGCTCGATCTGCCAGCGCACCTCCGCCTCGGTCAGCGTCGCGCCAAAGTCCTCTCCGAGATCGGCGGCGGTCCCGGCCCTGCCGAGAACTTCCGGCGACTCGGTCCCATAGGCCCGGATCAGGCGGACGGCCCAGAAATCGCCGAGGAACGGATACGTCGCCTTCAACGCCGTCACCTGGCCCCCCTGTCCGCCGACGGCGAAGTCGCCGCCCGGCAAGGGCGCGTCGTGGGTCCACGGGCGGCCAACGTCCGGCAGATGTTCGGCGATCTTGTCGAGAGCCGCATTGGCCAGCTTGCGGAAGGTCGTGATCTTGCCGCCAAAGACGTTAAGCACCGGCGCGCCGCCCGTCGAGTCCACTTTCAGCACATAGTCCCGCGTCGCCGCCGTTGCCGACTTGGCCCCGTCGTCGTAGAGCGGGCGGACGCCGGAGTAGGTGTGCACGATGTCGGCGTCGGTCAGCTCGCGCTTGAAGTAACCGCTTGCGAAGTGGAGCAGATAGGCGCGCTCCTCGGGCGTGCAGACCGGCTTCTCATCGGGGTCGAGATGTTCGGCATCGGTCGTGCCGATCAGGGTGAAGTCGTATTCGTAGGGGATGGCGAAGATGATGCGCCCGTCCACCCCCTGGAAGAAGTAGCATTTGTCGTGATCGAAGAGACGTTTGGTGACGATGTGGGAGCCGCGCACCAAGCGGACGCCTTCGGTCGCGTTCGAGCCGACGACCCCCCGGATCACCTCCCCGACCCAGGGGCCCGCGGCGTTTACCAGCATCTTCGCACGGATCGTGCCGGCGCGCTCCCCCGACAGGGTGACCCGCCAGTGGTCGCCGTCGCGCTCGGCGCGCTCGACCTTGGTGCGGACCGAAATGTCGGCCCCGCGCGCCGCCGCATCGCGGGCGTTGAGGACGACGAGACGGGAGTCCTCGACCCAGCCGTCGGAATATTCGAAAGCCTTGTGGAACCTGTCCTGCAGCGGCGCACCTTCGGGCGTGCCGTCGAGCGAGATGGTCGTCGTGGCCGGCATGACGCTCGATTTCGCCAGCGTGTCGTAGGCCAGCAGACCGAGCCGGATCAACAGGTCGGGACGACGCCCCTTGAGCCAGGGCATGACCGTGCCGAGCAGCTTCGAGACCGGCGTGTCCCCCTCGAACCGCATGTCGGGCGAGAGCGGCAGCACGAACCGCAGGGGCCAGCTGATATGCGGCATGTTGCGCAACAGGACGTCGCGCTCGCGCAGTGCCTCGCGGACGAGCCGGACCTCGCCGTATTCGAGGTAGCGCAGGCCGCCGTGGAAGAGCTTCGTGGAGGCGCTCGAGGTGGCCCCGGCGAGGTCGCCCATCTCGGACAGCCCGACGCTCAGGCCGCGCCCCGCCGCGTCGCGGGCGATGCCGCAGCCGTTGATGCCGCCGCCGATGACGAAGATGTCGTAGTTCTCGCGCATGGCGCTCTCCGATGCGAACGTGAACGAACATCTATGCGTTCCTTTTGCTTCCCTCAACCTCGGAGTCATGGCGCGCCATCGCTGCCTCGCCGACCCGGTCCGCGCTTCGCTTCCGGTCGCGCAACCGGCGATCCCTCCGCATGCCCCGATGACCGTACCCCGGATTTGTCACCGGCTGCGGCCACCCCCGTCCCCCGTATCTTCGAAGACCGCGCTCCGTCGCCACGGACCGCCGCAGCCGCATTACCTGTCTGGAAGCGACGCGAGGAGAGTGCCGATGCAGATCACCGTCGCCGGTGCCATACGCGACATCGACGTGAAGCCGGACGTACCGCTCCCGTGGTTCCTGCGCGACGGGCCGGGCATCGCCGGTCCCGAAACCGGCTGCGGCATCGGCCCCAGCGGCACCTGCAACATCCACGTCGACGCGCTGGCCGTGCGAGCCTGCCAGATCGCGGCCGGCGCGGTGGAGTGCGCGGCGCATCATTGGCGACCGGGTGCCCACGATGGTGGCGGTCGGCTCCTGACGGTCGGCCGCGGCGTCGCACAACGGCTTCTTCCACCCGGGCCTGACGGACGTGCTGATCCGTCCCGCCGCGGCCGACCCGGTGGAGGAACGCCGCTTGATCCGCCACGCGCCATCGCGCGCCATACCCGCAACGGTGGCGCGGATGGCCGGGAGGGATGGGCCGGTGCCCGCTCCCGGCACGGGGCGGCCGTGACCTTCGGCGTGGTCTGCGCTCAGATCGTCGAGATGCGCGACACGACGGCGCAGATCGGGGTCGAGAGGCTGCGGATCGCGGCGGAGGCGGGCCGGGTGCTTGACCTGGCCTGCATCGAGGCGCAGCACTCCGGCGGTGAACTCTGCAGCTTTAGCCATCCGATCCGGGCGTAGACCCACCTTCGCGGGCGGCCTGTCGAAGCGGCGCAACTGCCACGACCGCGGCAGCCTGCGCCTCTGGCGGAGGCCGCAGGTCGAGGTCCGGACCCTCGGCACGAAGGGCAAGATTCACAGCGCGGGCGCGCCGGGCCTGCCGACCGCCGCCCCGGCCCTCGCCTCTGCCAGCTTCGCGTCCACCGGCATCCGCTTGCGCCATATGCCCTTCGCCTCCCCATCTGGACTTCGCATGACACGCGTCCTCTCCGGAGCCTTCCGCGCGACCCCCGCCGCCGCGCAGGACGTCTTGCCCGTCCAGGACCTGCCAAGCCAGCCGCGTTGCGCCAGTTGCCATGTCGACGCGGAGGGCAGTCCAGTCTCAACCATCGACGATGGCAAAACCGAGCCGCAGGGCGCGAACGTCCGCAGCGGCGAGCGCCGGATCGGCTCCGAAACGCCGACCCGCGCCACCTGCCACCGGGCTTGGGGCAACCCTCTGCCGGGCGGCGCAGAGGGCTGGGCGCTGGCCCCGGTTGTGATGCAATGGGCCGCCCGCAGCGCGCGCGAGATGTACGAGCAGCTTGAGGACCCGTCGCGGAACGGCGGCTCCACCCTGGCCAAGATCGCGGATCATGTCGGCCACGTTCCCCTCGTGGTCCGGGGCTGGACGCCGGGACCGGGGCGGGACCCCGCGCCCGGGACGCCCGAAGCGGCCGGGGCGGCGAGCCTCGCCTGGGCCGCCGCCGGAGCGCCCTGCCCGTGACCGCCGCCTACGACGCAGTGGTCTTCGACCTCGACGGCACGCTGGTCGACAGCGCCCCGGGCCTGCACATGGCGGCGACCGCGATGCTGGAAGGGCTGAACCTGCCCGCGCCGGACCTCGGGACCCTGACCGGATTCGTCGGCCAGGGTGCGCCCGTCCTCGTCGCCCGCTGCCTGGCCTGGGCCGGCGGCGACCCGGACAGGCAGGCGGACGCCCTCGCGACATTCGTCGCCCTGCTGGAGGCCGATCCGACGGCGGGCGTCACGCCCTACCCCGGCGTCGCGGGCTTGCTGGCGAACCTGCGCGGGCGCGGTTTCAAACTCGGGCTTTGCACCAACAAGCCCGCCGCGCCGACCCGCGCGTTGCTGGCCGCCCTCCCTCTCGGCCCGTTCGACGCCGTCGTGGGCGGCGACAGCCTGGCCCTACGCAAGCCCGACCCGGCCCCCCTCCTGCACGTCATCGCGGACCTGCCGGCCGCGCCTGCCCGCACGCTCTATGTCGGCGACTCCGTCGTCGACTGGCGGACGGCACAGGCGGCGGGCGTCGACTATGCCCATGTCGCCGGCGGATATCAGCGCGAGCCGATCCCCGATCTGGCCCCGCGCCTTTCGCTCGCCAGGATCGCCGATCTGTCGGGATCGATTTGATTTTCCGCAAGCGACCGTTTGCCGACGAACGGGTTTCGTGACATCATGTTCCCGATTGGTTTCCCGCATGGCCGGGCCGTGCCTGCCGGATGTGGGAAGGAGGCGTCGAGATGAAGGTGAAAGAGCAGATCGCCGCCCTTCCGCTGCGCTGGAAAGGCGATGCCGTCGAGGTGCTGATGATCACGTCCCGCGATACCGGCCGGTGGGTCGTTCCGAAGGGCTGGACGATGAAGGGCCTGAAGCCCTGGGCCGCCGCGGCCGTCGAGGCGATGGAGGAGGCCGGAGCCAAGGGCCACATTGCGCGCGAGATCTTCGGCACCTATGGCTACGACAAGATCCTCGACGACGGCAGCACCCAGCCCTGCAACGTGCGGGTCTACCCGATGGTCGTGGAACGCCTGAAGTCGGACTGGAAGGAAAAGGACGAGCGGACCCGCAAGTGGTTCCCGCTGTCCGAAGCCGCCGCGCTGGTGGACGAGCCGGAACTGGCCAACATGCTGGAACGCCTCCTGGTGAAGCCGAAGAAGGCTCCGGTCGCCGGCCCGATGCTCCGGCGCGCGGCCTCCTGACCGCCTCGCGCAGGGTTCCGGGTGGCTGCCACCTGCCCAACCCCTGTCAGGATGGTCGCTGATAGCCCGGCACTATTCCGACTGCACTACGCCTTGACGACCGATGCCCCAACCCTCGGCCTGCATTTTGACTGGCCCTGCCCCTAGCGGCGTTGGCGGGGCTCGTCGCGGACGGGGATCGGGACGGCCTCGGGATGCGGCGCGAGTGCGCCGAGCAGGTCCGTCAGCGCCTCGCCGATACGATCCGCCAGTTTCCCAAGATTGCCGCGCGTCTCTGCCATGCCGATACTCCCTTTATGCCACTGAATGTGGCGCACCACGACCCTGTCTTCAACCCCGGGAGGACGCGGAGCGGGCGAGATGCGGAAATTCGCCGCACGTTTCCGCTTGGTCGCGCCTAGATATCACCCGGTGCAACCCGTCACCTCGACCGCGCCGCTTGACCCGATCACCGTGACGCGCAGGCGCGAGCGGTCGACGGTCCGTGGCCGACCACCCTCTGCCAGCACCTCCGACGAAGCGCTGAGGCGTCCCCCCTTCCGCCGGACGGCGGCGTCGGTGATCCAGACGCCCGGATCGGGAAGCTCGAAGACCACCGCCTCGCCGCGCCCCTGCGACGGCACGTCCATCACGCCGGTCAGGGCGAAGCCGTCACGCGTGGGCTCGAGCCTGCAGCGGACCCTCGCGGCGACGCGCGTCGGGCGGTCGTCCAGCGCCGCCGCGATCTCGGGGTCGGGGCGGCCCGCGGCGGGCAGGTCGATGGCGACGGAGATGCGCGCGGGCAGACAGATGTCGGCACAGACTCCCACATCGAGCCGCCCGCGCAGACGCACCTCGCCGCCGCCCCGCACCGCGATCAAGAGCGGCAGCACGAAGTCGCGGTCGTAACCGATGGAGCGC
The DNA here is from genome assembly GCA_038320125.1 of Rhodobacterales bacterium. Taxonomy (GTDB): domain Bacteria; phylum Pseudomonadota; class Alphaproteobacteria; order Rhodobacterales; family Rhodobacteraceae; genus Jannaschia. The sequence continues at coordinate 7,253 of JBBQDX010000189.1, forward strand.
GCGCTTTCGGGGCCGAAGACCGTCGGGGTGGGCCATGCGGGCGTGACGGAGCGCGCCCCTTGCGTCGCGCGCCAGTCCATCTGCGGCGCGATGCCCGCCGCCCCGGCGCTGCGCCAGTAGGTCTTCCAGCCGGGCGCGAGCCGGACGCGCAACGCCGCGACATGGACGCCGTCGGCGCGCCGCCAGCCGGGCATCGGCTCGATCCGCATGGCTTGGCCGACATCGGTGATCTGGGCCATGGCGGGCAGCGGCAGGAGCGCGAGGGCGAGGAGGAGACAGCGGAGAAGGACCATGCGCGTCCTTAACCGGCCGGCGCGCAGGGGGGAAATCACGGCTGCGGTAGGATGCCCGGCGATGCGGGGCTTGCCGATGCGGAAGCGGGAGGCGCTGCCGCCCGCCGCAGCCGGTCGTTGATGGCGCGGCCGAGGCCCGCCTCGGGCACCGGGGCCACGTCGATGCGGGCGAGGCCCCGGGCGCGCGCCAGCGCGTCGATGGCGTGGAGGTGGTCGAAGAGGTTCGCCGCCGCTTCCACCACGTCGCCGCGCACCGAGAGGTTGAGGTCGCCCGCGACCGTGCCGAAGCCCAGCAGCGCCGCGCCCGGCGCACGCCCGGTGACACCGAGCCGCACCGGCAGGGACGGCGCGTAATGCGACACAAGCTGCCCGGGGACCGTCACCCGGCCAGGCGTCACGTCACGCGGCAACGCGCCGCCCATCGCCGCCTCGATCGCCTCGGCGGGCAGGCCCCCCTCGCGCAGGAGCGTCAGCGGCGCTGTTCGCAGGATCGTCGATTCGAGGCCGACCGCGCACGCGCCGCCGTCCAGCACCGCGTCGACGCGGTCCCCCAGCCCGTCCAGCACATGCGCCGCCCGCGTGGCGGAGACCCGTCCCGAGACGTTGGCCGAAGGAGCCGCGACGGGCCGTCCGACCGCCGCCAGCAGCGCCTGCGCAAGGGCTGCGCGCGGCACTCGGAGGGCGACCGTGCCCTGCCCCGCCGTCACCAGCGGCGACAGCCCGTGCCCGTCGCGCAAGGGCAGCACCAGCGTCAGCGGCCCCGGCCAGAACCGCGCCGCCAGATCGCGCGCCACGTCGTCGAAGACCGCCAGCCGCTCCGCCGCCGCCAGATCCGACACATGCACGATCAGCGGGTTGAACGCCGGCCGCCCCTTGGCCGCGAAGATGCGCGCGACGGCACGCCCGTCGGTCGCGTCCGCCCCGAGGCCGTAGACCGTCTCCGTCGGAAAGGCGACGAGACCGCCGGCGCGCAGGATTTCGGCCGCCAGCGCGACCTGCCCTGCGCCCAGACGTCCGTGACGTCGTGTTCCGGTTGATGCCATGGGGGAGCGCGCTCTAGATTGATCACAGGTGACAGCCCTATAGTCGCCCTTGTCCCCGAATGGGAGGTTCCCCGATGCCGTACCGCGCCCCCGTCTCCGAATTGCGCTTCGTGCTCGACCACGTGGCCGGTTTCGGCCGCGTCGCCGCCACCGAGACCTTCGCGGAGGC
>JBBQDX010000190.1:0-8751 GCA_038320125.1 Rhodobacterales bacterium
CGCATCGAAGTCCTGACGGGACATCGGCCGATCGTCTTTCCAGCGGGCAGACATGACAAGAACAATTGAGGAATATCGACCGATGGCAAGCCATCTCGACCACCACATCCTGTGCCGCCGGTCTCAAGGGGATAAGCCTTAGAACCGATCTTGCCATAAATAGAGCAGATCGCCGAGGGCTTATGTCATCATCCGGGATGGGGCACCTACACGACGCCATCAACTCGACAATCCCGATCAAGGGAAGGTCATTGCCGACTTATCGAGGCAGAGCGATTCGGCGGGTCGATCCTATTGTTATCGGCCCGCCGAGGGGGGCAGGCAGCAACATGTCCATTCGATAGTTGATGCTGAACAGACGATAATTGCCCAGGTCGGGGTCGTTCAGGTCATCGACATTCAGCAGCTCGCGCTGACCGGCCTGGAAAGTCTTTCGAACCTCGACGGTGAGCGCGTCGCTGCTGATTTCCGGGTCGATCAGGACGGCCCGCTGCACCCTGTCGGCCGCGGCATCGAGGGCGGTGCGGATATGAAGGCCACGCCCGACCTCGACGAGGCCGATCAGGAGGACGATGAAGGGCAGTCCGATCAGCGCGAACTCCAAGGCGGCGGCGCCGCCACGATCGCCAAGGAAGCGCCGCAGCCCCCTCATCGGACCTGAACCGAGGCGGATCGGGTCAGGTCGCGCGCCGGGAGCAGAATGCCCGGATAGGGGCGGATACCGGAAATGTCGTAGAAGATGCCTGTGGGAAGGCCCCCTGCGCATTTGATGGGGTCCTTCGACGTCACCGCCGGGTTTCCGGGACAGACGTGATACCGCTTCGCGTCCCATACGGTCGCGATCCGGTCGCCCCCGTTGGAGTCGACCGCGGCCAGGACGTTCCTGACGCTGGCTTCGCCGGGGTCCGTCAGGGCCACTTCCGCTCCGTTGCGCAGCACCTGGTCGATCTCGAGCGACTCATGGATGGCGAAGCCGACATCCGCGGTGGACAGCACCGCCATGATGAGAACAGGGGCGATGATCGCGAATTCTACCGTCGCGCTGCCGGATGTGCTGCCGCGCTTTGGTATGCGAATCCTCATTTGCGACCTTTGGCGAACAGCCGTCCGAGCAGGGACCTTCGTGTGGTCGTGCGGCCGGCGCGTGGGTCGCGTCCCGCCAATTGTCCGGCGAAGGAGGCAATGGTCTGCACGGCTTCGGAACCGGGAGCGTGTTCCGCAAGCACCCGGCCGGCCATTTCCGCGGACGTGGCGGCATCGTCGAAGGGGACTGCGGCGGCAACCTTCCGATCGAGGATGCGGGCGAAATCCTCCGTCGAGACCGCAGGTTTGCCCCGCGTGGGAATTCGGTTCAGAACAAGATGCGCGGGCTCGTCGTTGGGCCGCAACTTGTGCAGGAGTTTCAGGAGAGTGCGCGCGTTCCGGAGCGACGGCAGGTCGGGCGTCGCCACGAGAACCACCCGATCCGCCGCCGCAAGCGCCTCGACCGTCGACGGGGACCAGCCATGCGGCAGGTCCAGGACGACGTATCTTGCAATCCGGCGGGCCTGATCGACGACATGTCGCATGGTGCCGGGTTCTGGCGCAGCCATCTGGTCCGGGCGGTCGGGCGCGGTGAGAATGCCGAAGCGCTTGTCCCGCCAATGTGTGAGCCTCTCCAGCACTTCTCCGTCGAGATCCTCGCCCTCTTTCAGCGCATCGGCCAGTCCCTGGGGGCTCGAGACGTCGAACTGAAGGGCTGCGGTTCCAAATCCGATGGCGGCGTCGATCAGCAGGGTGGTCGCATCGAAGTGCCCGGTGAAGATCGCTGCAGCATTGTGCGCTAGGGTCGACGACCCGACGCCGCCGCGGGCACCCACGAACGCGATGACAACGCCGAGGTCCTTCGTATCCTCCTCTTCCATGAAGATCGATGCAATCGAATCGAGCAGCGTCAGAGGCTTGACCGGCTGCACAAGATAGTCGCTGACGCCGATCCTGATGAGGCGACGATAGAGGGCAATATCGTTGCACTCCCCGATGACCACGAGACGCGTGGTCGATGGGCAGAGGTCGGCAAGGGCCTCGATCCGCCATTCGAGATGGTCGGCCGAGCCGGAGTCTTCGATCACGATCAGATCGGCAGCCGGATGTTCCCCATAGCGTTCCATCGCTTCCGCGAAGCCGCCGCGGTGGATTTCGAACCCGCTCCTGACGGCCCTCCGATCGCTGGCGACGGATTGGACGGCGGCGCGTAGAAGCTCGCTTTCGAGAAAGGCGTCGATGCTGATCCGCGGCAACATCAGGCGGGGCTCGGGAACCTCGGCGTTCTGGCCGGTTGCAGTTTCGTCCCCCGAATGCGTGGGGCCGGTGGCGCTTTCCGCAGAGGGCACGCCGACGTCGTCCGCTCCACGAAGCCCCGCATCCCTGTCGAAGTCCTGGGGACTTTGGAGGACCCGCTGGCGAATGCTGCTCATTGCACTTCCCTTACCGTCGTCATGACAGTCTGAGATACACCGGCAGAAATGAACCTGATCTCGCGCTGACGCGGCGCCTTGTCGGTCACGTCGAGTTCGGACGTCGAGGCGACGGTTTCCGGCGGCGGGGCCAGGCCTTCGATCATCGCAAGATCGCCTATCCCGCTCAGACCGAAGTCATCCGCAGCCCGAAGCGCGAGGGCCAGCTGCCCGGACGCCGCGGCCGACAGCAGAACCTCGGCCTGCTCCGCCGAGAGTTCGAGAGTTGCGGTCTTGCCCGTCAGGGTCGATGTATCGCCCCCGTCGCTTTGCGCCGACGCCTCCGCGGCATCGTCCACGACCAGAGTCTTCCCCTCGAACGTCGTCTGGCCGATAGCCAGCACGCGGACATTCGTCAGGATCGTTCGCGTGGCTCCGTTTGCGGTTCCGTCACCGTCGAGATCTCGAACGACAGTGTGCAGAACGTCGACACGGTCATTGGGGAGGACGAAGCCGCCCGCTGTCTTGTCCTCGCTGATCTGCACCCCGATGGCGCGCATTCCGGGCTGGAGCACCATGGAAAGAAAGCCTCCCTCGCCCTTCGCCAGATGCTGCATGCGCACAGGTTCGCCCGTGTACAGGTTCGACCGAAGGACCCGTCCCGACAGAGCATCGCGTGCTCCGGGGTCCTCGCTCTTCAGGATCATCCCTGGGCTTACCTGCGCGGCAGGCCATGGCGTCCAGACAAGATGCTCGGCGCTGACCTTCGCGCCGCGCAGAAGGTCGCTGCTCGGCGTCAGAACGTCGACCTTCTGCTCCTCGAGGGTGACAGTGATGGGTTCGACGGGCTCGCGCCACGTCGCCGCCAGGGCAAGCCAGCCGGCTCCGCCTCCGGCCAGTACCGCAATCAGCACGACGACAAGACGCAGCATGGGACTCTCCTCAATTCAGACCGGCGAGATGGAGGGACAGAGCGACGGCGCCGGCCGGTGCCATCGCCACTGCGTAAGGAACCGCCACGGTTTCGGCCTGCAGACGCTCGCGCCAGCGTCCACCCACCAGCGATCGGGCCGCGTCCCACCGGCTGAGAACAAGAAGCGCCACAGCGAGAATAGACCCGAAGACAGCCGTGGCGAGCACGAATACCAGGGTTCCCCCGCCGCCGAGCCACAACGCCGCGGCAGCCGCCAGCTTGGCGTCCCCGCCGCCGAGCCAGCCGAGCTCGAACATCGCCCAGCCGAGGCCGAGGACGACGGCCCCGGTGAGGATGGCGCCCGGCACGGCGCCCGCCCCGGCGCCGAGCAGCCAGAGCGCCAACGGTCCCGTCACCGCCATCGCCGCGGTCAGCCGGTTCGGGATCCGCAGATCGGCGACATCGCGGAACGCCGCGAGGGCCAGGAACCCGAGGAACAAGCCGGCAAAGATCCAGGTGGCGATCATCCGTCCCTCCCTATTCCACGAGCGCGATGGTTTCGGCCACCGCGATGCGACGTGTCCCGGCGGCCGTGCAGTCCACCGACATCGAAGAATTTCCGCTGAAGGTTACCCTGCCCGTGACGATCTGCGTGCAGCCGTTGGACCCACTGAAGCTCCCTCTGTAGTCGAGATGTCCTGATGGAAGGTAAACGGCTCCGTTGAGCTGGTACTCCGCGTTGCCATTGATGCTGTGCTCCCCGCCGATACTGTCGCGGTCGCTGTAGAAGAGGACTCCCGCGAGCGGGCCGGATTCGGGAGCGGTCAGGTTGATCGATCCGCCACCGTTCAACTTGATCGTCGCGCCGTTGGTGAGAAAGAACGTCACCCCTGTTCCAAGGAGCTTGGTCTGGGCGTTGATCGCGAATTCACCGCCATCGATGATGTAGAGGCCCGGCGAGAAGGTGACGCTCCCCGTGGGGTTCAGACCACCGCAGTACCGCCGCGACGGGATCCCGAGAGGGTGGGGATCGGTGGGCGTTACCGTCCCGCTTCCAACGCTGCTCGACGCGCAAGTGCCGGTCACGTTCGGCTCGTCAAGGTCCGCATAGGGATCCGCGATAACTGGCGCCTGGACTCTTGGCCTCGCACAGGACGTCAGGTTGAGGCCGCTGGTTGCAACCACGCCCCCGACGCTGTGCACACAGCCCGCGGTCAGCTCGACCTTGCCGCCAGACATCTCGAACGCATTGTCCGCATTCGAATTGGTTGCGACATCGCAGCCGTCGAACGTTACCTCGGCCGAGCCGGAGAGAGTGATCGCGGGACCGGCAGTCGGGTCGAGCGCAAGGAGGCAGGCGTCGCCGCCACCCCGCACCTCGGCGACAGCGCGGGCCGAGATGGCGACCGGCATGGTCTCATAGATCAGCGTGAAGAAGCGGACCTGTTGCCGCGCCAGGCGAACCTCGACCGCATCCAGACGCGGTTGCGAAAGAGCTATCGTGTCGTCGCCGGTGCGGAAGCCGCTCCCCTCCGCCATATCGGCAGCGGCGGCCCTCATCTCGCTCACACCGCGTCCCGAGCGGAGTTGCACCGCCCCGGCATAGGCAGCGAGATCGCTCGCCTGCTGCAGCTTGCGCTGGCTGAGGTACCAGTAACTTGCCTCCGCCCCCAGAGCCATGCCGCCGACCAGAACCGGAAACAGCAGGGCCGTCATGACCGCGACCGCCCCGGAGCTGTCGTGCGCAAAGCGGGAGAGGAGTGCGTGCCTTGAAGGGATGCGTCCGCGAGCCATCGTCAATTCTCCATGATCTGAATGATCGCCGGCGTCATGATCACGGCGAAGAGAACCGGCAGGAAGAACAGGATCATCGGCACGGTCAGCTTCGGCGGCAGCGCCGCGGCCTTCCTCTCCGCTTCCGCCATCCGCAGGGCGCGGCTTTCCTTCGAAAGAACGCGCAGCGCCTGACCGACGGGGGTGCCGTATTTCTCGGACTGGATGAGGCTCGTCACGACCGAGCGGACATCCTCGACGTCGGTGCGCTCGGCCAGCCGCCGATAGGCCTTCTGTCGATCCGAGAGATAGGCCAGTTCAGCCGTGGTCAGCGAAAGTTCCTCGCTCAGGGTGAGACTCTGGACGGCGATTTCCTCGGCCACCTTGCGAAAGGCCAGCTCGATCGACATGCCCGATTCCACGCAGATCAGCAGCAGGTCCATGGCGTCAGGCCAGTTGCGCTGAATGTCGGTCCGGCGCTTCTGCAAGCGGTTCTTGAGGAGGATGATCGGTCCGTACCATCCGCCATAGGCCGCCGCGACCACGATGAGCGTCCGGACGGACAGCGGCTTGTCGACGAGCACGACGAACGACGTGTAGAACGCCGCCACCGCGCCGAGGCCGATGGCGACCAGAACCCGAAGCGCCGTCACCTTGATCACGGCCGCGGGGCCACGGTAGCCCGCCTGGTGGATCAGCGTCTGCGTCTGCGGGTTCTTGATCAATCCTCCGAGATTGAGCTTGTCCACGATCGTCTTGTAGAGCCGCTTCGGGGCCGCATGCCGGAGATTGATCACCGCATCGGTGCTCTCGTTCCGCTTCTTCGCTGCTGCATCGCGCAGGTGGTGTTCAGCTCCGGCCGCGCGCTGCACCCGGCTCCGGCGGCGTTGCGCGTCGAACAGGGGCCAGGACAGTGCCGCGACCGTCGCCATCGCCGAAACAGCAGCGATGAATGGCGCGAGACGCGTCGGATCGTCGAGGATGCCGTAAAGGATCTGCAGGGGTTCCATCAGCGCGGCTCAATAATCGAACTGGATCATTTTGCGCATGACCAGCACGCCGATCAGCATCCAGCAGGCGGACCCGACCAGCACGACGTTGCCGATCGACTCGCTGAAGAGCAGGCCGATGTACTGCGGGCTCGTGATGTAGACCAGCACCGACACAACGACCGGAAGGGCTGCGATGATTCCCCCCGAGGCCTTGGCTTCGGAACTCATCGAACGGATCTTGGCCCGCAGTTGCACCCGTGCGCGCAGCACCGAGACGAGGTTGTCGAGCGATTCGGCCAGCCGCCCCCCGGTCTTGGTCTGCAGGCCGATGACGATGGCGAAGAAGTTCGCCTCGATCAGCGGAACGCGATCCGCAAGCCGGTCGACCGCCTCGCTCACCGACAGACCGTGACCTTGCTGCTGGACCATTCGTGCGAATTCCGATCGCAGCGGATCGGACACCTCGCGGGATACGATATGCAAGCAATCGGTGAGGGGCAGGCCGGACTTCACGCCCCGCACGATGATGTCGAGGGCCGCAGGGAAATCCTTCTCCATCGCCTTCCTGCGTCTGGCCTTCCGGACGCGGAGGAACATCAGCAAGACTGCCGGACCTGTAGCAACCCCGAAAACGATGGCGGCAAGTGGAGGAATCCCGGCGAGCAGAGCCGCCGCGCCCAGCAGCGCTACCAGCGCCGCGACCACCAGCGGAACGACCCATGACGGCCAATCCAGGCCTGCCTGCCGGAGCGCGAGATGGAACGAAGGGCCCCTCGAACTCCGTCGGCGCGCCTTTATCGCCGCGACGTGCTGGTTCACCTCGTCGTCCGCTCCCTGTCGGCTCCGGCCGGCTCCGCCGAGGGGCGGTGCGTACTGTTTCAGCCTTCGGTCATGGCGCTCGCGCGCGGCGACGCGTCCGGAGAGCGAAACCCAGATTCCGGCGGTCACCGCGATCAGGGCGAGACCGGCGGTCAGGGCCGACAGGATGACCGGATCGAGGTCGCTCATCGCTCTGCCCTCGCGAAATCGTCCTTGGGCATGTCACGGCGTTGCTCGCGCGGATCGGACATGTCCAGCGCCTCGGCAAGCCGATTATGCTCGTTATAGTACCTGGCCCGATCCCAGAACGCGGGGCGACCGACCCCATTGGAGCGGTGCCTGCCCCGGATGTTGCCCTGCGCGTCCTCTCCGTCCATTTCGTAAATGAACAGATCCTGGGTGGTGATGACGTCACCCTCCATCCCGATAACCTCGGTGATGTGGGTGATGACGCGACGTCCGTCCCGCAGCCTCGACGCCTGAACGATAATGTCGATCGACGACACCATCATCTCGCGAACAGTGCTGGAAGGCAGGGTGAAGCCGCCCATCGAGATCATCGATTCGAGCCGCGACAGGGCCTCGCGCGGGCTGTTGGCGTGCAGCGTGCCCATCGAGCCGTCATGGCCGGTGTTCATGGCCTGCAGAAGATCGAACGCTTCGGGGCCGCGAACCTCGCCGACGATGATCCGCTCGGGCCGCATCCGCAGGCAGTTCTTCACCAGGTCGCGCATCGAGACGAGACCCTGACCTTCGAGGTTCGGCGGCCGCGTCTCGAGCCGCACCACGTGCGGTTGCTGGAGTTGCAGCTCGGCCGAGTCCTCGCAGGTGACGATCCGCTCGTCGTGGTCGATGAAGGCTGTCAGGCAGTTGAGCAGCGTCGTCTTGCCCGATCCGGTGCCGCCCGAGATCAGGATGTTGCACCGCACGCGACCGATGATCTTGAGGATCTCGGCGCCTTCGGGCGTGATGGAACCGAACTTCACCAGCTGGTCGAGCGTCAGCTTGTCGCGCTTGAATTTGCGGATCGTCAGGGTCGGCCCGTCGAGCGCCAGCGGCGGCGCGATGACGTTGACGCGGCTGCCGTCGGGCAGGCGCGCGTCGCAGATCGGCGAGCTGTCGTCGACGCGGCGGCCGACGGCGCTGACGATGCGCTGGCAGATGTTCATCAGCTGGTCGTTGCTGTCGAACCTTATATCGGTTTCCTGCGTCTTGCCGCCGACCTCGATGAAGACGCGCCCGGCGCCGTTGACCATGATGTCCGAGATGTCGTCGCGGTCGAGCAGCGGCTGCAGCGGCCCGTAGCCCGAGACCTGGTTGATGATGTCGGTGACGATCCGCGTGCGATCGGCGCTCGACAGGTTGATCTGCCGGTCGTTGATGATCTCGCTGAGGATCGCCGCGATCTCCGTGCGGGCGGCATCGGGCGCCAGTTTGGAGAGAGCCGGCAGGTCGATCTGATCGACCAGCGTGGAAAAAAGTTCTTCCTTGAGGAAGGCGAATTTATCCGCCTCAGCGTCGGTGCGCTTGGGCAGGTTCTGTGGTGTCGCGGCTTGTCCGTCGCCTCTTGTAGCGCCGGAAATTGCTACTCTAGACGCAAGGAGACCGGATGGGACCGCGACCAAATTCCTAGGCTGTTCGGCCCCAATGGGCTCGATTTCTCTTTTGCGACCGAAACCACTGGCTCTTTGCATCGGATCCGCCCTGCTGAAATTGCGCCGGCTGACCGTTGGTCAGCCGACTATTCACGCTTTGTGCCGGTTTAACACATTGTTACTACGGGAGTTTGGTTTCAATTGCCGTAAATTGTGCAGCCACT
>JBBQDX010000191.1:0-8687 GCA_038320125.1 Rhodobacterales bacterium
GGCGGCCCGATGCCGCGCTGCAGCCTCGGCTGATGCGCCCTGATGCGGGTCAGCCGCGCTTCTTCTTCCGGGCAGGGCAGGGGTGAGCAACCTTTTGCTGCCTACCCTTATTCCCTTATTCCATAAGGGGCTATTATGCGAGTTTGACTCGGATGCTGGCGCGCTCCGCTGGCGACGGCGCGCTACGGAGGCCGCGGATTGGGTCGTCGGCGATCAGCGTAGCGCCGACGTCAAGCGGTTAGCAGGACCTTGACGCTCTGGGTGCGATTCAGAGCCAACTTGAAGGCGTCGGGCGCTTCGGCGAGGGGGCGGCGCGCGGTGACGATGGACAGGACGTCCACGGCACCCCGGGCGATCAGGTCAACGGCCTCGGCGAACTCGCGGTCGAACCGGAAGGAGCCGCGCAGGTCGAGCTCCTTGGCCATGACCGCGTTCATGGGGCGGGCACCGCCCCGCCCGGCAGGTTGCCGACCTGCACGACGACGCCACCCCGGCGCACCGCGCTGATCGCCGTGCCAAGGCCCGCGGCCGTTCCCGACACTTCGAGGATCACGTCGGGCGGCTTGAGTGCGTTCAGCCCGGCGGCGTTGGCGGATAGATCGACCACGGTGTCGGCACCGAGGCGGGTCGCGTAGGCCAGCGGCGCGGCGGCGACATCGACCACCGCGATGGCCGCGGCCCCCTTCATGCGGGCCGCCAGCAGCGTCAGCAGCCCGATCGGACCCGCGCCGATGATCGCGACCGTCCGCCCGTCCAGATCGCCGCAGCGCATCACGGCGTGGAGACAGACCGCCAGGGGCTCGGCCAGGGCCGCCGCCTCGATCGGCGTCGCATCAGGGATCTCGAAGCATTGGCCGGGGGTGGTGTCGAACGCCGTCGCGAAACCACCTTGCATGTGGGGCGTCTTGGAGGCGGACCCCATGAAGAACACGTTCTCGCACAGGTTCGCCCGCCCCTCGCGACAGCGCGCACAGGCCCCGCAGGGGTGGAAGGGATTGACGGCGACGCGTGCGCCCGGCGCGAGACCGGAGACCGCGCCGCCCACAGCCTCGACTACGCCGGCGACCTCGTGCCCGAGGACGAGAGGCTCGGTCACGACGAAATCGCCGGTGCGGGCGTGCCGGAAGTAATGCATGTCCGACCCGCAGATCCCGCCCGCCGCGAAGCGCACGCGAACGCAGTCGGACGCGAGCGCGCCAAGGGGGCGGTCGGTCATGCGCAGGTCCTCGGGCGCGAAGATGGTCGCGGCGGTGGCGATCTCGGTTTCGGAGGGCGACGTTCGTGTCACGGGGCGATGAGGCCCATCCGCGTCGGCAGCCACAGGCTGACGGCGGGCACGAAGGTGATGATGATCAGCGCGAGGAACAGGGGCGCCATCCAGGGCAGGATGGCCATCGTCGTGCGTTCGAGCGACAGCTTAGCGATGCGCGACAGCACGAACAGCACCACGCCGAGCGGCGGCGTCAGAAGGCCGATCATCAGGTTGAGCGTCACGATCAGGCCGAAATGCACCGGATCGACGTCGAGACCCAGCGCGATCGGCAGCATGATTGGCACGATGATCGTGATCGCGGCGATCGTGTCGAGAAAGCAGCCGATGACGAGCAGCATGAGGTTCACGAGCAGCAGGAACACCCATTTGTTGTCGGTCACCGACAGGATGGCGTCCGAGGCGAGTTGCGCGGCCTGGCTGACGGTCAGGAGCCAGGCGAAGACCGAGGCCGCCGTAACGATGAACAGCACGGAGGCCGTGGTCTCGATCGTGTCGAAGCTCGCCTTGGCGAGGGCGCGCATTGTCATGGACCGGTAGCGGACCAGCCCGAGGAACAGGGACCAGATCACCGCGGCGACGGCGGCCTCGGTCGGGGTGAACCAGCCCGTGGTCATGCCGCCGATCAGGATCACCGGTGTCATCAGCGCCATGACGGCCGCCCAGTCGAAGTACCAGTCGAGCGCGACCAGAAGGCCGAGCCCCAGAAGCACCGCCATGTTGAGCGACAGCCCGGCCAGCGTCAGGAGATAGACGCCGACCGGGAAGCCGAGCACGATCAGGATCTCGAGCCCCGCCTCGGCGACCTTGGCGAGCTCGAACGGCGCGTCCGAGCCCCAGCCGCGGCGCGCCGCGAAGATCCGGACGGTAAGCATCATCAGTGCGGTCATGACGAGACCGGGCAGGATGCCGGCGAGAAACAGCGCGCCGATCGAGACGTTCGCCATCATGCCGTAGATCACGAAGGGCAGCGACGGCGGAAAGATCGGCCCGAGGGTCGCCGAGGCGGCGGTGACGCCGACCGCGGCCTCGACCGGATAGCCGTGGTCTCGCATCGCCTTGATCTCGATCGTGCCGATGCCGGCAGCGTCCGCGAGCGCGGTCCCCGACATGCCCGAGAAGATCACCGAGCCAATGATGTTGACCTGCGCGAGCCCGCCCTTCATCCAGCCGACGAGGCTGACGGCGAAGGCGTAGATCCGCCCCGTCACGCCCGCGACGTTCATTAGGTTACCCGCGAGGATGAAGAACGGCACCGCGAGCAGCGGAAAGCTCTCGACGCCCGCGATCATGCGTTGCGCGATGATGATGTCAGGCGCGACCCCGTAGACGAGGAGATACAGCCCCGAGGCGACGAACATCGAGATCGCTACCGGAACGCCGATCAGCATGAGTAGGACGAAGCCGCCGACGAGGAGAATCATGGCTCAGGCCCCTGACGCCGCGACGTCGTCGGGCCGCTCCAGCGTCGAGTAGCCGCGCCGCGCGTTCACGACCGCGGTCTGGATCGAGCGAAGCAGCATCAGCACGAAGGCCGCGAAGACGGCATAGAAGACGATCGAGCGCGGCAGGTCGACCGTGACCATGCGCTCGCGTGAGACGACCTGCACATAGCGCCAGAGCAGTATCGAGGCGTAGCCGAAGAAGGCGATGCGGATGATGTCGACGAGGGTCGCGAGCGCCCGCGCCGGACGCGCGGGCAGGTAATGGTAGAGGACGTCGACCTGGATGTGGCGCGACATGCGCACGCACCAGACCGACCCGAGAAACACCACGACCACGAGACAATTGATCGCGATCTCCTCCGTCCAGGCCAGACTGTCGTTCAGCACGTAGCGCGTGAAGAACTGCAGGAAGACGCAGACGGCCATGCCCCAGAACACGGCCAGCGTCGCCCAGTCCTCGACGGCGTAGACCGACAGGTCCGCCGGCACCGCTTCTTCCTCGAACGCGTGGGCGAGCTCCTCCGCACTGATCGGGGTATGATGTTCTGCCATGTCTGCGCCTCGGACGGGTTGCCTGGGCCGGCCTCAGCCGGAAACCGGGGCCGAGCCCGCGTCGGGCCCGACCCGCGTGGACGCGATCGATCTATTCGACGGCGCGGATGGCGTCCCAATCGGCCTGCTCGTAGCCGAGCGTCTCGACCGGAGACGCTTCGAGCACCGCGTTCTCGAAGCTTGCCTTGTCCACTTCGGTCACGTTGACGCCCTTTTCCTTGAACGTGGCGACGAGGGCACCCTCGCGTTCCTGGACGATGGCGCTGGCGCGTTCCGCGGCTTCCTGCATGACTTCCGTGAAGATCGCCTTGTCCTCGTCCGACAGCGACGCCCAGCGTGTCTGCGAGACGACGGTGTTCAGATGGTCGACGATATGGCCGGTCAGGGCGATGTTCGACTGGACCTCGAAGAACTTCTTCGCCTCGATGGTGGTCAGCGGATTCTCCTGCGCGTCGACGGTGCCGTTCTGCAGCGCGAGGTAGACCTCGGCGAACGCGATTGGAGCGGTGTTCGCGCCGCAGGCCTGCGGCATCGCGAGATATGCGGGCACGTCAGGCACCCGCATCTTCACCCCCTCCAGGTCGGAGCACTGGGTGATCTCCTTGTTCGCGGTGGAGTGGCGCGTCCCGTAGTAGGTGACGGCGGTGATGTGGTGGCCGGAGGCCTCCTCGTAACCCGCCGCGAGCTCTTTGAAGATGTCGCTTTGCACATAGGCCAGCAGGTGCGACGGATCGCGGAAGATGTAGGGATAGTAGGTGACGCCGATGCGCGGAAACTCGCGAGCGGCGAAGCTCGAGCCCGAGATTATGATATCGACCGAGCCGAGCGTCAGGCCCTGATTGATGTCGGACTCCTTGCCGAGCTGCGACGCCGGATACACGGCGATCTCATACCGGTTGTCCGTGCGCCTGGCGATCTCCTCCGCGGCCCAGACCGACTCGGTGTGAAACGGTTCGGACGTCTCGTAGACATGCGCCCAGTTTAGCTTTTCCTGAGCGGAAACGCCGCAGCCCAGGGCGATTGCGGACAAGCCGACCACGGCGAAGGCAAAAGTGTCTCTCATCATCGATTCCTCCCAATTTCTTCTTTCGTTACGGCCGTTCCATCATCCCACTCCGCACTCCGTCAAGCAAAAACGGTCGGACGCGCTTTCGCTTTCCAGCCGATCTGCTCGAACTGCGCGGACGCCCTCGGCAGGACGCCGGGCGACTTCGGCCGTCCCTGTCGGCGCGGGACGAGGGCCGCCGTTGAGCCGAGTCGTGGTCGATGCCTCGGCCGCCGCAGCGTTGCTGCTGCCTGACGAGACGACGCCGGTCACTCTGAATGTGTTCGCTGATGGCGCGCTTGACGCGCCGTGGTTGTTCTGGGCGGAGTTACGCAACATTCTGATTGTCAGCGAACGCCGCAGTAGGCTGCCAGCTGGACACCCGCAATAACCCTCCTCTTTCGAGCAACGGTGTGATTCATTGGTCGCAATCGGGATCGGGAGGGGTGCGATGGAGCAGCGGTCATTGTTTGGATTGTCAGAGCACCTGGAGCGGCTCAGCAAGCACGGCGATCCGCTCGAGACGCTCGAGGCGACGGTGGACTTCGAGTATTTCCGCGGCTGGCTGGTCGAGGGTCTCGGGTACGGCGACGGCAGCAAGGGCGGCCGCCCGCCGTTTGATCCCGTTTCGATGTTCAAGGCGCTGATCCTCCAGACCCAGCACAATCTGAGCGACGCGCGGATGGAGTTCATGATCCGCGACCGGCTGTCATGGATGCGCTTCCTCGGCTTCGATCTCGGGGTGCCAACGCCGGACGAGAACACCATCCGGCATTTCCGGAACAGGCTGACGGAGACCGGCACGCTGAAGCGGGTGATGAAGGCGTTCGACTGGCAGCTCCGAAAGAAAGGTTACGTCCCGATGTCCGGGCAGATCGTCGACGCGAGCCTGGTTCCGGCGCCGAAGCAGCGCAACACCGAAGGCGAGAAGGCGGCGATCAAGGCGGGCAAGTCGGCGCGGGAGATTTGGCCGGACGAGCCGAACAAGGCCGCCCAGAAGGACGTGACCGCGCGCTGGACGCTCAAGATCGGCGGGAAAGTCCGCCACCGGCCGGACGGGACGCCCCTGCCGATGATCGCCGTGCCGGTGTTCGGCTACAAGTCGCACATCGCCATCGACCGCCGCTACGGCTTCATCCGGGAGGCGGCGGTCACCTCGGCGTCCGCGGCGGACGGACGCATGCTCCGGCAGTTGGTGACGACGGACAACACGTCCTCCGAGGTCTGGGCGGACAGCGCGTACCGATCGCAGAAGAACGAGAAATGGCTGGCGTCGAAGATGCTCGGCAGTCGCATCCATCGCCGCAAACCGACGGGGAAACCGATGCCGGAGGCGACGGCATCGGCCAACGCCCGCAAGTCTTCCATCCGCGCTCGGATCGAGCACGTCTTCGCGCACCAGAAGTATCCGTCTTGATCAAGGATTGATTTCGGCCCATTTGCGATCGTCGCGGATCAGGGCGTTGGCGATGGTTAGCAGTTTGCGCATGACGGCGGTGATCGCGACTTTCGCAGGTTTACCAGCCTGGCAGAGCGTCTGGTATGTCTGGCCCAGCTGCCGGTTGAAGCGCGTGGCAACGAGGGCCGGCATGTAGAGCATCGTGCGCAAGCCCGCGCGGCCACCGCCGATCTTCGCCTTGCCCTTCCACATTCCCGACTGGCGCGTGATCGGCGCGAGCCCGGCGAGGCTCGCGGCCTCCTTGCCGCTCATCTTGCCCAGTTCGGGCATGTCGACGATGAGGGCGATGGCGGCGATCGGACCGATGCCGGGAATGGACAGCAGGATCTCGAGGCGTCGGGCCATGCTTGGATCGGCCGTGACGAGGCGGCGCAGTTCGGCGTCGATCTGGGCGATCTGCGTGTCGACCTGTCGCTGCCGTGCCCTGAGCTGGGCCAGGACAATCTTGTTGCGCGCAGCTTGGATGCGGTTCCGGCAGGCGGTGCGATCCTTGATCAGACCGACGCGGGCCACGTGCAACTCCCTGATCTCGTTCATGCCTACGGTCGGCGCGGGCGTGGCTTCGAGGTCGAGGACCGAGCCCATGCGGGCGAGCAGGGCCGCATCCACCCGATCGGTCTTGACGTCCCGCCCGGTGGCCTGTGCAAAGCGCCGCGCCCGCCGCGGATTGACCTTGACCAGACCGTGCCCGGCGGCTCCGAGCTTCTGCTCAAGGTCGCGGTGATAGCGTCCCGTCGCCTCGTAGACGACGCGGGCCGCCGCTTTGCCGATCCAGCGACACAAGCCGCGCAGCCCGGCCGCATCGTTGGTGAACTGGCTGTGCCTGCCGTCCGACAAGCGATGCGCGTCGACAGTGTCTTTAGAGATATCGATTCCGACGGTATCCTTCATGGTGGTTTCGCCTCCTGGCCTTGTCATGCGGGGCAAGGACTGGACGCCTTCCCCAGGTATCCGTTCAGGACATACGAAAGGGCGGGGGTGATCCCACTTCTGACCGGTTCGAAAAAACCCGCACCGCTCCGACCCGTCCCCCGCCGCTGACCGGCATGTGTGAGGTGCCGGTCAGCGGCTCCCGTATCGCACGGGAACCCAGGTTTTTCTTAAGACAAGAACCGCTTCGGCCTTTTCATCCGCACCATCGGGATCGCCCGAGCCGAGGCCAAAATGACGCTCACCAACCTCGCCTACAATTCGATCGGCTCGTTTTTCATGAGCGCCGAGCGACCACAGGATGAGTCCGCCCGAAAGGGCGGATTTCGACGCCGGATCGCCATGATCCGGTCAGATCGACGTCGCCACAGCGCCCGGAGCGCCTGACGGCACCCAACACCGATCAGAACGAAGCGTTTTTGCGGGTGTCCAGCTGGCGCGGCGGAGACCTTCCTGAGCGCGATCGACGGTCTCGGCGTCCGGCTCGACACGACGCCCTCAGAATCGGACGTCATGGCACTTGCCCGGGAGCATGGCTTGACGGTCTACGACGCTCTTTATCTCGAGCTGGCGCTGCGCCTCCGTGCGCCGCTCGCCACGCTCGACAGAGCAGCGCGACGATCGTCAGTAGTTGTGCTCCACTAGCCGCCCATTGGCCGTATCCAATAACAGAAGGGCCGTTATGCGACTCCGACCGGCGCGTTGGACCAATCTCTCGCGCAGGCGATCAAAGTCGGCTTCATTACTCGCGGTAACTTCGCTGCAGGATAGCAGCTGCCACAGGCCGACGGGGGTTGCGCAGCAGAACCAGCGGCGCTCGATCGGCCGCAAACGTCGCCGTTGAGAGCGCCGAGACGGAGATTGCGCGCATCTGACTCTCCATTCTCACCTTGTCGCGTCAGATCGACCCGATGCCGACCGTTTCAAGTCCTCGCGTAGCGCCGCGATGTCTGCGCGCAGGTCCGAAATCTCGCGAGCACCGCCGACGTCGCCATCCGGTGCTGCGGCCTCCTGCCCGATGAAGAAGGTGGCGAAGCTGGCGGTGATGTAGCCGAAGACAGCGAGACCGTAGAGCGACAGCAGCAGCGCAAGAACCCGACCTTCGGGCGTCACGGGCCAGAAGTCCGAGCCCATCGTCGAGACCAGCATCGCAGTCCACCACAGCGCATCGCCATAGCCGGAGAAGCCGCCGCTGATCTCGCTTGTGGGTTCGAACGCCAGCATTCCCCCCGCGCCGAGCAGGATGACCACCGCCGTCGTGGCAAGGACATAACCCAACCCGCGTCGGTCAAAACTCTTGCGCAACGCGGTCAGGCCGCGATTGGCCGTGCCGACGATCCGGACGAGGCGCAGCCCGCGGCCCAGCCGCAGCAGGCGCAGGGCGCGCAGGAACCGGAACGCGGGTGCGGCGAGGGCAATGATCGTGATCGGGTTGCGTCGCAGGAACCGGATCTTGTGCGGGGCGAGGGCGAAGCGCAGCACGAACTCCAGAATAAAGACGACCCAGATGATCGTGCCGAGCAGTTCGAACACGCCCGAAGTAGTCCAGATCAGCTCAATCAGAACGAGAATGAGCCAGATGAACGACAGTATCAACATCGGCCGCTCTAGCCAGTCTTCCAGTTGTGTTAGAACCTGCCAGCGTTCCTGTTCCTCTTCAGGCACTTCTGTCATGGGCTGTCCTCTCTTCTCGTACAGGCAAGGCCTGGCTCAGCGCCCCCGCGCTGGACATCCACTTCACGCCCACGTCCAGCCTTGGCGGCACATGAAGCACCGTTGTGCGATTATGGCCAGTTCACGACCGAGAATCATCGAGGAACTGGGGGGGAGCGGTCAGGAACCATGAGAGCCCGATTCAAAAGTTCATGTGACGTGGCAATATCTTGCGAGGCGCCGGGTCATGAGCCTAATGCTTGCGATCAGGGTCCACGCGGTGGAGCTTTCCACGGACTGCTCCCAGTCTTTCGCCAGCCTGCGGCACCGTCC
>JBBQDX010000192.1:0-8652 GCA_038320125.1 Rhodobacterales bacterium
GACGGCAGGTGGCGCTGCATCCCGCCGATGAAATGCAGGAACTCCGGCGTCTCGGTGCCGTCGCCGCCGTCGAAGAGGTTGCGCCCCGTCTTCATGTCCACGACGGAATGGTGCATGTGCATGGCGGAGCCGGGCTCGTCCTGGATCGGCTTGGCCATGAAGGTGGCGTAGCACTCGTGGCGCATCGCCGCCTCGCGGATCAGGCGCTTGAAGTAGAAGATCTCGTCGGCGAGCTTGACGGGGTCGCCGTGGCGCAGGTTCATCTCGACCTGCCCCGCACCGCCCTCCTGCAGGATGCCGTCGATCTCCAGCCCCATGGCCTCGGCGAAATCGTAGATGTCGTCGATGACGGGGCCGTATTCGTCGATGGCGGACATGGAATAGGCCTGCCGCGCGGCGGCCTTGCGCCCGGACCGGCCCATCGGTGGCTCGACGGGCTGGGTCGGGTCGATGTTGCGGGCAATGAGGTAGAACTCCATCTCGGGCGCCACGACGGGCTTCCAGCCGCGCGCATGATAGAGGGCGCACACGCGCTTGAGCACATTGCGGGGCGCCACGGGCATGGGCTCGCCGGATTGCTCCTTCATGTCGTGGATGACCTGCATGGTCCAGTCGGCGGTCCAGGGGGCGGCGCAGGCCGTGGTGTAGTCGGGCGTCAGGATCATGTCCGGCTCGAGGAAGGCGGTATCCCCGTCGTCGGCCCAGTCGCCCGCGATGGTCTGCTGGAAGATGGAGTTCGGCAGGTAGAAATGCGTCTGCGTAGCGAACTTGGCGGCAGGCATGGCCTTGCCGCGGGCGATGCCCGAAAGGTCCGCGACGATGCACTCAACCTCTTCCAGGCGGCGTCCTTCGGCGTAGGCGCGCGCATGGGCGGGGGCGCGGGCGATCCAGTCAGGCGTCGACATGGGCCTCCCGGGTGCGAAAGAACCGGGCGACGGCGTCGGCGATGGCCCGGGCCTGCACCGGTCGGTCGGTGCCGTCGAGCGCCGCCTGCATCAGCGCATCGGGATAGCTGCCGGTGCCGCGGCGGAGGGCGATGTAGTCGCGCAGCGTCGGGTGGTCGAACTCCGGATGGGCCTGCACGGTGAAGGCCCGACTGCCGTAGGCGACGATGGCGTTCTCGCAGAAGTCGTTGCGGGCGAGGGGGGTGGCACCCTCGGGCAGCGCGGTCACCTGATCCTGGTGCCAGGCGTTCAGCGCCAGCGTTCCGCCGCCGGCGAGCGCGTAGGCGGTATTCCCGAGCGCCCAGCCGCCTGCGTATTTCTCGACCCGCCCGCCCAGGGCCTGCGCCACGATCTGATGGCCAAAGCAGATGCCGACGACCGGCACATCGGCGGCCAGGGCGTCGCGGATGAATTGCTCCAGCGGCGCGATGAACGGATGGTCCTCGTAGGCGCCGTGCCGGGAGCCGGTCACGAGCCAGCCGTCCTCGGCGTGGACGCCTTGCGGAAAACGCATGTTCTCCACGTCGTAGGAGGTGAAGGCGAAGCCGTGCCCATCGAGGAGGCGGGCGAACATGGCGTCGAAATCGCCCCGCGTCGCCTGCACTTCGTCGGGAGAATGGCCGGCGAGGAGGATGCCGATCTTCATGGGGAGCCTGCGCTTGAGGAAGATGCCTTCAGTTAAACTGCGCGGAATATTGCCGCAAGAGAACATCCGCCGACCATGTTTTCGGCACCTTCGGCTACGACCCTTACCGCATCGGCAAAGTCGTCGGGCTTCGACCCCGGCCGTCCGGACGACCCGAAACGGACAGGGAGGTGAACATGAAAGCGATGATTGGCATCCTGCTGGCGGTGGCGATGCTGGGCGGATGCGGCGCCTCGTCCGGCACGGCCCCGATCGAGGTCAAGGCCGTCTCGAGCACCGGGCGAACCGGCGTGGCCTCCACCCGGAACGCCGGACCGGCGCTGTCGCTGACATCGGCCCGTCGGGGGCGCTTCGGGCTTCCCGCATTGGTGAGCAGTTCCAGACTGATGCGCGCGGCTCAGGCCCATGCGAACTTCATGGCGCGCAACGGCATCATGGGGCACGTCGGTGCCGGCGGCTCGACCCTGTCGCAGAGGATCGATGCCTCTGGCTACAGGGCCTGCTTCGCGGCCGAGAACGTCGCCTACGGGCAGTCGACGGCGCAGGAGGTGCTGGTCGCCTGGATGAACTCCCCCGGTCACCGGCGCAACATTCTGGACGACCGGGCAAGCCAGGCCGCCGTCGCCTCCGCGATCGACGGCGCGGGTCGGGTCTACTGGGCAATGCTCCTGGCACGGCCCTGCTGAGGATGTTCTGCCGATGAATGCGGGCCGCTGCGGCGGGCGGACCGCTGTCGGACCGCTGCCGGACAGGGGCCGGCGAAGCTCCGGGGCTGCCGGCGTCAGACGGTGTCGAGATAGAGGTCGATCCGTTCCGCCTCGGTCAGATCCTCGATGTCGCGCATCTCCTGCCGCTTGGTCTGCACCATGTTGGCGATGAGCGGCGTCGGCAGGATGCGGGATGTCCAGCCGTCGCTCTCGAACCGGCCGATGGCCTCCGCCCAGGTGGAGGGGATGTGCGGCAGATCCATCACGTAGGCGTTGCCCTGGATGGGTTGCGGCGGCTCGGTCCCGTCCTCGAGGCCGCAGAGGGCGGCCCCCAGGATCACGGCCAGAAGCAGGTAGGGGTTGATGTCGCCGCCCGCCATCCGATGCTCGATGCGGCGATGTTCGGGGGGCGACGACGGGATGCGGATCGCGGCGGTGCGGTTCTCGTAGGCCCAGCTGAGCGCGGTCGGCGCATGGGCGCCGGGCACGAGCCGGTCGTAGGAATTCTGGTGCGGTGCGAAGATGAGGGTGGAGGCGGGCGCGGCGGAGAGCAGGCCCGCGACCGCGTGGCGCAGGATGTCGGAGCCGCCGGCACCGCCGTCGTCGAAGACGTTGCGGCCTTCGGCATCCAGGACCGAGAAATGCACGTGCGTCCCATTGCCCGCGTAATCCGGATAGGGCTTGGCCATGAAGCTGGCGGCGAAGCCGTGCTTGCGGGCCTGCCCCTGCACCAGCAGCTTGAAGAGCCAGGCGTCGTCCGCGGCCTTCATGGCGTCGGGCTGATGGGCGAGGTCGATCTCGAACTGACCGATACCGGCCTCCGAGATGGCGGTGTTGGCGGGAATGTCCATGCTCTCGCAGGCATCGTAAAGCTGCGTGAAGAATAGGTCGAAGGCGTCGAGCGCGCGCATCGACAGCGTCTCGGCTCCGGGGCGGCGCTTGCCTGAGCCGGGGGTCTTGGGCACGCGCAGCTGTCGCGTGCTGTCGTCGACGAGGTAGAACTCCATCTCGGTCGCCACCACCGGCGTCAGGCCGAGCCTGGCGTAGCGCGCGACCACGGCCGCGAGCGCGTGTCGCGGGTCCCCCGCGAAGGGCCGGCCGTCCTGATGGTACATCCAGACCGGCAGCAGCGCGGTCGGCGTGTCGAGCCAGGGCATCGGCACGAAGCCGCGCTCGGTGGGCCGCAGGAGCCCGTCGGCATCGCCGGTGTCGAAGACGAGGGGGCTGTCCTCGATGTCCTCGCCCCAGATGTCGAGGTTGAGGACCGAATAGGGAAAGCGCGTGCCCTTTTCCTCGAGGTCGTGCGCGAAGCGACGCGGGAAGCGCTTGCCGCGCGCCTGGGCGTTCAGGTCGCAGGCCGCGACGCGCACCGAATGGACATGCGGATTGTCGGCCAGCCAGCCGGTGGGTCCCGCGCTGCTCATTGTGCTACCTCAGGATCTGGGGCAGCAGCCGCGGGCGGCGGAAGGCCCCTGGGTGCGGGAGATGCCGGTTGAGATGCCGGTTCACGGCACCCATGACCCCGATGATGCAAAGCGTCAGGAGGATGAAGAATCCGGCGAGTATAGGGTAGGGCACGAAGGGATTGAAGGTCTTGTCGGCGAAATAGCTCGCGTAATAGAGCGCGTCGCCGCGTTGCTGGATTGCGGGGAACCCCGAGAAGAACACCAGCGTCGTGGCGTGGAAGAGGAAGATCGCCTCGTTGGTGTAGGCGGGCCAGGCGAGGCGCAGCATCGTGGGCCAGCAGATCCGGCGAAAGCGCCGCCAGCCCGACAGGCCATAGGCATCCGCGGCCTCCAGATCGCCGCGTGGAACACTTTGCAGCGCACCGTGGAAGATCTCGCCGGAATAGGCGGCCGTGTTGAGAAAGAGCACGATCAGCGCACCGGCCCAAGCGGAGGAGAAGGCCTCGAAGGCCGGGGCCACCTGCTTGAGCGCCAGAAAAGAGAAGTAGCCGAAGAAGAACTGGATGAAGAGGGGCGAACCGCGGAAGAAGAATATGAACCACGCGGCCGGCTTGCGCGCCAGCGGGTTGGCGGAGGATTTTCCGACGGCGAGGAACGTGGCGAGGACGAAGCCCGTCACGAGGGCGATGAGGCCGAAATAGACGTTCCAGATCATCCCCGAGCCGATCAGCGTGACCTGCTGGCAGAGCGTGAAGTCGGAGCGCGGCAGCAGTCGTTCGCCGTAGCCCAGCGAGCGCAGGCCGTAGTCGGCGATGGTCTGCAGGCAGCTCACGTCAGACCCTCGCGTCGCATCGCCTCGCCCGCTGCGGTCGCCTGCCCGTGGGAGAGGCGTCGGGTGATGCGCGCGATGACGATCTCGGAGAGCCGCGTGAAGCAGAGATAGAAGACCAGCAGCGCGAGGAAGTACCACATCCGCCAGTCGGGGTGGGGGTAGTCGGTAAACCGCGGCGTCTTGGCGGCCCCCAGGTCGCGCGCCCAGTAGACGATATCCTCGACGCCCAGCAGAAACAGCAGCGGCGTCGCCTTGATCAGCACCATCCAGAGGTTCCCGAGGCCCGGCAGCGCATAGATCCACATTTGCGGCACGATGATGCGGCGGAACGACTGGCGCGCTGTCATGCCGTAGGCTTCCGCCGTCTCGACCTGTGCGCGGGGGACGGCCCGCATGGCCCCGAGGAGGATGTTTGCGGCAAAGGCACCGAAAACGATGGCGAAAGTCAGGACGGCGAGCGCGAACCCGTAGGATTCATGGACCCATTGCGGCGCATTGCCGAGCGGCATCCGGGCCTGCGCGCAAACGAGGAAATCGCTGCCCTGCCGGATCGGCGCCTCCCAGTCGGGACATTTCACCTTGTGGCGCAGGTATTCGATGCCCTGGTCCAGCGCGATGACGAAGAACAGGAAAAAGGCGATGTCGGGCACGCCGCGCACGACGGCAATGTAGCCGCGGCCGAGCCACGCCAACGGCGGGAATGGCGACCGGGCGGCCATCGCGCCGCCGAAACCGAAGGCCAGGGCGGAGGGGGCCGTGACGGCGAGCAGAAGGAGCACGGTTCCGAATGCGCCGTAGAACGCCAGATGCTTGCCGGTGGTCAGGTAGCAGACCAGCCAGGCGAGGCCTTCGAGCGCGTCGGGATCGGAGCAGATATGAATTCTCCCGAGATGAGGATCCGGAGGCGGTCAACAGGACCGGAAACACGAAAGGCCCCGAAGTCACGGGGGAAGGACATACCCGACTGAGCACGATACGATGCGCGTCGTGCATCGATATACGCATCGCGGAAATGCGTCCGCAGGTAAAGATTTCATCGCCTCAGGCCCGATGCTTCGGACCAGCCGTTGCACGAAGTCGACAGAACCAGGACCCGAGACCGGGCCGATGGACCTCGACGAAAGCGCGGCCCGAAATCGGAAAAGGCCGCGCTTGCAAATCACTGTATGGTTCCCTCGGATCCTATTCGAAAACGATGGCGTCATCGCCAAACCATGTGACGATCATCTCGTTGAGGCTGCCATCCTCCTTCATCGAGCCGATGGCGGAGTCGAGCTCGGCCTTCAGCTCGGCGTCGCTCTCCCGCAGGGCGATGCCGATGCCGTCGCCCAGGGCCACATCGTCGCCCGTGAAGACCAGCTCTCCGCCCGATGCCTCCACCGTGGGGGCCAGCGCGTCCTTGTCGGCGAAGACCGCGTCGGCCTCGCCCGAGCGGACGGCCGCGACGGTCTCGTCGTAGGTCGCGAACTCCAGGAGGGTCGCGCCCGTTTCCGCGACGTGGTTCGCCTGGACGGTGGAGGTCTGCACGGCCACGACGCCGCCGGTGACGTCGGCCTCGTCGGAGAGGGCGACATAGGCGGAGGCGGCGGGCGGAAAGTAGTTCTGGGTGAACCCGAGGACCTGTCTGCGCTCGTCGGTGATCGACATCCCGGCGAGAATCGCATCGAAGTTTCCGCTCGTGAGGTTGGGAATGATCGAGTCCCACTCGTTCGTGACCCACTCGCAGGTCAGCTCCGCGCGCCGGCAGAGTTCGTCGCCCACCTCGCGCTCGAAGCCGTCGACCTCGCCCGCATCGTTGAGAAAGTTGTAGGGAGGATAGCCCCCCTCGGTCGCCAGGCGCACGGTGTCCTGCGCGAAGGCAGCGGGGGCGGCGAAAGTTGCGGCAACGGCGAGGGCCGCGGCAGTGGTGATCGGTTTCAAGAGGGGTTCTCCTTGTTGCAGGCCTTCCCGGTCGGACCGGGTCGGCGGGGACGACGGCAGGTGATCAGGGGGCGCCGGCATTGAGAAAGCCGCGGAGGCGGTTGCTCCTCGGGGCATCGAAGAGCCGGTCGGGCGAACCCTCCTCCTCGACCAGGCCCTGATGCAGGAAGATGACATGGTCGCTGACATCGCGGGCCAGTCCCATATCGTGCGTCACGATGATCATCGTGCGTCCCTCGCCCGCCAGAGCCTTGATGACACGGATGACCTCCTGCTCGAGCTCGGGGTCGAGGGCGGACGTGGGCTCGTCGAAGAGAAGCGCCTTCGGCTCCATGCAGAGCGCACGGGCGATGGCGGCGCGCTGCTGCTGGCCGCCCGAAAGCTGCGTCGGCCAGACATCGGCCTTGTCGCCGATGCCGACCTTTTCGAGGTATCCGCGGGCGGCGCGCTCGACCTCCGCCGGATCGCGGCGCAGCACCTGCACCGGGGCCTCCATCACGTTCTGCAACACGGTCAGATGCGACCAGAGATTGAAGCTCTGGAACACCATCGACAGGTTCGTGCGGATCCGGATGACCTGCCGCGGGTCCGACGGGCGGCGGCGGTCTCCTGCCCCGCGCCACGTCACCGCCTCCTCGCAGAACAGCACGTCGCCCTGCTGGCTGTCCTCGAGCAGGTTGGCGCAGCGCAGAAGCGTGGATTTTCCGGAGCCCGAGGAGCCGATGAGGGCGACGACCTGTCCCTGACGCGCCTTCAGATCGACGCCTTTCAGCACCTCGAGGCGGCCATAGGCCTTGTGCAGGGCGCGGATTTCTATGACGGGCGGGGCTTCGGGCACAGGGCCTCGCAAGTTGCGGCAGGAACCCCTCGCTTACGCCGGAAAACGGCGTGGATTGCAATGGGGATGCCCGCGCGTCCGTCACCCCGGCCGCGGGCCCGAGGGTCGCGGAGCTGTCGCCGCCCCGCCGGCACGGCATCACCCGCACCTGTCGGGGCGGGACGCGTTAGGCCGTCCGCCGGGCAATCGCGCGAACCCCCTCAGGCGCCGCCCGAGACCAGCCGCGCGTGGATCGCCTCCGCAGCGGCGAGACGCCCCGCCGGCAGATCGATGGGGCGGGCCTTCAGGTGGGCGTGCTTCCGGGCATCCGGCAGCGACACCATCAGCGCGGAGCCGCCGTGGTCCGCGAGGTTGATCGCGCGCAGGCTCCGGGTCACCCGGTCGACGGCATCGGCGCTGTGGTGGAACCGCGCGAACCCGGTGCCGAAGCGGGCGTTAACCCGCGCGATGACCAAGCCGAGATCCTGTGTCACGTCCGCGAACTCGCCGATGACGACGCGGTCCGACACGCGCTCGACGGCTGTGTGGAAGCGGATCCAGCGTTCGAGCTGCGCTGCCGGATCGAGATCGGGATACATTACGCAGAGCGACCGGACGGCGTCGCCGGGGCGGCGCGCGAGGATGAGGACGGGCAGTCGCCGCCGCACCCCCTCGAGGACATGCGCCTCGGAATGAAGGTGGTGGGCGACGCAGACCGGACCGGGCTGCGCGTGAAGAAAAGCCGTCACGGCAAAAGTGTTCGCCGATCGCGGAAAGCCCTCGATCACGATCTCGGTGCCGGGGCCGACGACCAGCCGTCCGACCTGCTCGCGCGAGAGGAGAGACAGCGCCGCGAGGTAGAGCCGGGGGTGCCGGGCCAGAATGTCCCGCAGGACGCCGCGAAGCCGGACGCGGAGGTCAGCCATCCCGCCGCTCGGGGACCCTCACCGCCGTCCTTTCAATGCGGCGGAGCACGCCATGCCCGGCGGCAGGCGCACGGCCAGACCCCGGATGCGCGACGCGTTCAGAGCCGCTCCTCGGCCCGCTGTCGGGCAAGGGCGCTGTCCTGGTCGGTGACGCCCAAGAGGTTGGCCAGCAGACGCAGCAGCCCGTCCTCTTCGGCATCGCGCGCCCCGTCGACCAGCGCCACCGACCAGAGCGCCTCGATCACCGCGATGCGGTCGTCGAGGGGCACGGCCGCTTTGATCGCCCGGGTGAAGCGCACGGTGTCGGGGGCTACCGCCTCCAGCTCCTCCGCACGGACGCGCAACGCCTCGGCCTCCCCCGGATGTATCCGGTGACGATGCATCAGGATGCGATCGATGCGGGCGACCTCTGCGGCGGCGTAGTGGCCATCGCTGCGGGCAACGCGGACCATGA
>JBBQDX010000193.1:0-8640 GCA_038320125.1 Rhodobacterales bacterium
GCCGGCAGGGTCGTCGCGCGGCGGAATCTTCACCTCAGCCGGCCGCCGCGAGCATCCGCCCCAGGGGCCGCCCGCCGATCACATGCAGATGGAAATGCGGCACCTCCTGCACGGCATGCCCGCCCGCGTTGGCGATGGCGCGGAAACCGGTCGCTTCGACGCCCCGCTCGACGGCGACCCGCGCGGCGGTGCGGTGGAAATCGACGATCTCGGCTTCCGTCGCGCGGCCGTGGAAATCGGCGTAGTCGACATAGGCCCCCTTGGGGATGACGAGGACATGGACCGGGGCCTGCGGGGTAATGTCGGCGAAGGCAAGCGTATGCTCGGTCTCGGCCACCGTGGCGTTGGGGATCTCGCCGCGCAGGATGCGGGCGAAGACGTTGGTGTCGTCGTAATCAGCCATCGGGGGCTCCTCGGTGTCCCGGCGGCCGGGTGCAACACGGGCCGCCTTCCGCAATTCCGCGGGGCCCCTGCCGAACCTCCGCACCCCCCAATAGCGCCTCGCCGGCACCGAAGGAACCGGGCATATCCGCTTCGCCGGATCGGCGGCGGTCTGGCGGCGTGGTGCCCGAAAACGCCTGAGTCGGGCTATGCGGGGCACCCGCCGGGCGGGCGACCGCGTCCCCCGGAGGCAACCGTCAGGACTTCGCCGGCCGCCGATCCCCGGCCTCGACGATCCGTCCGCGATAACGCACGAGCCGGCCGATCCCCGGCAGGCGGACCTCGACGTCGAAGGTGGCGGCCCGCCCGTCCGCCCCTTCCGCCGACAGGCTCTGCGGCAACAGCCAGCGCGGCAGCGGCACCGGCCCGATGCGCCCGCCCGCCACCGGGTAGGTGAGCGTTTCGCCCACCCGCGTCAGGCGGATGCAAAAGGAGAGCGGCCCGAAGGTCTCGCTCACCTCGCCCGGCCGGCCCGTCGCGCGCAGGCGCGACCGGAAGCGTCGCCCGCCGAAGGTCCGGACCCAGATTTCCGCGTCGCCCCGCCGCTCCATCGTGACCTCGACGGGAACGGCCGCGGCGGCGGGCGGAAAGCCCACGAGGGCGCAGATCGCCCGGACCAGAAGACCCGAGCCGCGGTCCACGCGGGCCGTCCCGGTCCAGCGGCGCATGTGGAGGACATCGTGAAGGTCGCGGACGGCCTCCGGCAAGGCGGCGAACGACGGGCCGAGCGCCTGCTCGAAGACCGGGATGCGTGGCCGATCCTGCCGCCCGAAGGAGAACGCCAGGTCCGCCCCCGCCTGCCGAGCCTCGGCCAGCGAGAACTCCCCCAGGCAGACCCGCGCCCCCGGAGCCGCGGCGCCCGACAGCAGCTTGCCGACCATCACCCGGCCGGGCAGCGCCGGGATCTGCGGGCCGTCGCCGGCCTCCGCCAGCAACGTCCAGTCGCGCACCTCCGCCCCCGACGGCCCCCGGCCGATCACCCGCACGCGCATGCCGCCCCGGTCGGTCCCGAACGGCTCGAACAGCCCCGCGAGCCGGCGCATCAAAGGGGCGGCCGGCGCCAGCGAGCGAAAGAGGCCCCAGCGGACCGGCAGGCTCAGCGCCCAGAGGCCGAGGTGTAGCACCGGCAGCTCCAGCCCCGCCCGGAATGCGACCGTTCGCGCGCCGTAGCGGCCGGGAAACAGCGCGAGGTCCGGTGCGCCGATCACGCTGGTCCAGCGCGCACCGAGCCCCGGCAACGAAAGGCGCTGCAGCCCGCCCCAGCCGGGCACCGCCTGCGCCCGCCCCGCGCACCGGACCTCCAGCGGCTGTCCGGCCTGAGACAGGATCGCGCGCATCACCGACAGGCCGCGCGGCGCTCGGTTGCCGGGCAGGATCACGCTTTCGATCAGGTGGATGTCGCTCAGGCCCACCCGCAGCTCCTCGACCGCCGCCGAGCTGAGCCCGGGAACCGAGGAGACACCCGAGATGACCGCCACGCCGGCCGCCTTGGCCATGCCGTCGAGCGCGCCGATCCCGGCGGTGAAGGCCGCGTCGTCCGACAGGTCGAGGTAATGCGCCCCGCAGGCGACGGCGGCCCGGGCGACGGCGTAGGGCGCGTCCGAGGGCGGCTGGAACGGCCCCGCGGCGTCGATCACGATGGCGGGGCGCAGGGCGGCGAGGCGCGCCGCGAGGTCCGGCGCGCTTCGGTCGAGCACGACATCCGTCCCCGCCGATCGTCCCGCGACCAGCACCCGGACGCCGGGCATCCGGCGAAGCCCTGCCGCCAGCCGCGACCCGAACACGCCGGTTCCGCCGATGAGCAGGATGCGCGCCGGCTCCGCCCGGCCCTCCGGTGCCGGCAGGTCCGCACCGCGCGGGGGGCCGGATCGCTCGCTCTCCGCGGCTGTCACAGCATCGAGGGCACGACGAGATCCGGCGGGCGGTGGCCGTCCGCGAAGGTCTGCATGTTGATGAGCACCTTGTCGCCCATCTCGATCCGCGCCTCCCGCGTGGCCGACCCCATGTGCGGCAGCAGCACCACGTTGGGCAGCTCGCGCAGGCCGGGGTTGATGCCGCGGCCGCGCTCGTAGACGTCGAGGCCGGCGCCCGCGAGCTCTCCCGCCCGCAGCATCCGCGTCAGCGCGTTCTCGTCGATCACCTCGCCGCGCGAGGTGTTCACGACGACGGCGGTGGGTTTCATCAGCTGCAGCCGCCGCGCGTTGAGGAGGTGGAAGGTCGACGGCGTGTGCGGACAGTTGATCGAGATCACGTCCGAGCCGCTCACCAGCGGGTCGATCCGGTCGTGATAGACCGCGCCCAGCGGCGCCTCCAAGCCCTCGTGCAGGCGGCGGCGATTGTGGTAGTGGATGTTCATCCCGAAGGCCCTCGCGCGCCGCGCCAGCGCCTGCCCGATGCGCCCCATTCCGAGGATGCCGAGCGTCTTTCCGCGCAGCCGCGTGCCCAGCAGCGCCTCTGGCGCCCAGCCCTCCCAGACGCCCTCCTGCATCTTGGCCATGCCTTCCGTCATTCGCCGCAGCACCGCGAGGATGAGCGCCATGGCCATGTCGGCGGTGTCTTCGGTCAGCACGCCGGGCGTGTTGGAGACGAGGATGCCGCGCTGCCGGGCGGTGGCGATGTCGATGTGATCGACCCCTGCGCCATAGTTGGCGATGAGCCGCAGCCGGTCGCCCGCGCCGGCCAGCAGGGCCGCGTCGATCGTGTCGGTTATCGTCGGCACCAGGATGTCGGCGTCCTGCAGGGCCGACAACAGGGCGTCCCGGTCCATCGGCGTCTCGGCAGCGGTGGCGCGGACGTCGAAGAGCTCCGCCATCCGGGCCTCCACGGGCGCGGGCAGGCGTCGCGTGACGACAACACTCAAGCGTTTTGCTGGCACGGCGGTCGAACCCCCTTTATTCGGCGCGGTCCATGATGGCATCATGCCGCCGACGCGCAAGGGGCGACAGACCTCGCGCACCAAAGGCGGCAGGACGGGCTGTTCATGCGATACGGATTGATACTGGCGGTAACGGCCGCGCTCCTTGCTGTCGGTGCGACGGCGCAGGAGACGGCGAGCGGGCCGGCTCCGGACGCCTCCGCCGTGGCCTCCGGGGAGATCGGGGCCGTGACCGGCCTGCCGGTTCCCCGCTTCGTCTCGATGAAGGCGGCGGAGGGATTCGCGCGGCGCGGGCCCTCCTCGACGCATCGGATCGACTGGGTCTTCAAGCGCCGCAACATGCCGCTGCTGCTGGTCGACGAATACGGCCACTGGCGGCGCGTGCAGGACCGCGAGGGGGCCGGCGGATGGATGCATTACTCGCTCCTGAGCGGCAACCGCACCGTCGTGGTCGAGGCGGACGATCTGCACTTGCGGCGCAGCCCCTCTCCCGATGCCCGCGTGATGGCCCGGCTCGAGGCGGGCGTCGTGGCCTGGCTGCACGAATGTCACCGGGGCTGGTGCGACCTCGAGGCCCAGGGCGCCGGCGGCTGGGCCACGACCTCGGCGCTCTGGGGCGTCGCGCCGAACGAGGAGCGCGAGTAGCCGTTCGATGCGCAGCGAGGCGCGAGGCGGGCCGGCGCAGCGTGAGGAGACGGCCGAGAGGGCACAGGGCGCGGTCCGGCGCCGGGTCGCGCGCCGGCCGATTCCGAGGCCGGCCCGGCCCGCTGCCCCGTCCGAGCAAAGCTTGCCGCGCCGCGCCGGTCCCAGACGCGCGGGGCGCCTCCTGTCCGCGGCAGCCGGAGAGGTCGCAGGCGGATTGCATCAAAGGAGCGGATCGCCGCCCGTCTGGCCACGACGCCTCGGCCCCGCCAGTACGGTCCAAAGCCGGTCGTGGTGTCTTGCCTCGGCCCGCGCCCATCCGTCATCGCCGCAGTTCCTGCCTTTCCCGCGCCACCCTGCGAGGGTCTGGCTGCGCGACCATAGGGGCCACCCCGCCGGTGGCGGAGCGCGGGGCTGTCGAGCGGAAGCACATCCGCAAGACCCATCGCGTCCGATCGAGCAGGTTCCGGCCGCGGCGCGCGCACGGCCCCGTCGGGACGTGTCTTCCGGATCGCTTCTACCCCTCAGTCCGCATCTCCTCGCCGCGACGGCCGCTCCCGTCTTGCGGTCAGCATCGTCGCGCGGACTGTCGAACCGGACCGACCGTCGCCGCCTCCCGGCACCGGGCAAGGATTTTTGCTTGGAATGTCACCGGTAATGTTTCAACATGTCACCAAATCGCCGTCGAGAGTCCATGTACGATCCGAGTTCCCCACTGCTGCGCCCGGCCACCGCCACGGGCGGCTTGCCCGCACCCGACGCCAAGGCCCGCTTTGCCGAGGACCGGCTGCTCGACGCGGTCGTCTGGTGCGAGTTGCGCCCCGGCGCGACCGTGACCGAGGCCGATGTGATGGAGCGGTTCGGCCTGACGCGCGCCGCCGCCCGCGCCGGGCTGACGCGGCTGGGCTACGACGGATGGGCCATGCCGCAGGCACGCACCGGCTGGCTGGTCCTGCCGGTTTCGGGCGCGCTCATCGGGCAGGTGCTGGAGGCGCGGCGGATCGCGGAACCGGCGCTGGCGGGGACCCACCTCGACCCCTCCGCCCGCGCGGAGCTGGCGCAGATCGCCGCCGTGATCGCCCCGCTGCGCGACCGGCCGGAGGCGGGGGCGATCGCCGCCGCGCGCCATTATGTCGACCGCGTGGACGGCCTGCTTCTGGGCGGGATCGAGCCCTTCACCGCGCGCCACCTGCGCAAGCTCTGGCACCATTCCGCCCGCATCACGCACTTCCTCGAGGACGAGGGCGGCACGCTCTATCACCGCGCCGAGATCCTCGGCCTGATCCGGGCCATGCTGGACCGCGACCAGGCGGCCATCGCGGCCACGCGGGCGGCCCTGATCGACAGCCAGGAAGCCTTCTTCCTGCGCCAACTGCTGCGAAGCGACGCCCCGCTCACCCCCGGCAGCGGGGTCCTCGGGCGCGAAAAACAGGCTGCCGTCCACAGGAGAGAGATATGACGCATTCCATCAGAGGCCTTCTGGCCGGCGTGGCGCTCGCCGTGCTGGCCCTGCCGGCCTACGCCCGCGACATCACCGTCGACCTGTCGGGCGAGCCTTCCTCGCTCGACCCGCAGGTGCAGTGGAACCCCGACAGCTACTACGTCTACCGCAACGTCTTCGACAACATCGTCACCCGCGACAACGCGGGCGAGATCGTGCCCGAGATCGCCACCGATTGGGAGCAGACCTCCGACACGACGCTGGCCCTGACGATCCGCGAGGGGGTGACGTTCCACGACGGGTCGCCGCTGACGCCCGAGGACGTGGTCTACTCGGTCAAGCGCATCATCGATCCCGCCTTCGCCTCCCCGCAACTGGGCCAGTTCAACCAGATCACCGACGCGAGCGCCGAGGGCAACGTGGTGACGCTCACCACCGACGGGCCCTATCCGGCGCTTCTGGCGCAGTTGGTGAAGCTTTCGGTCGTGCCGCAGGCGGTGGTCGAGGAGATGGGTGCGGAGGCCTTCAACGCGGCCCCCGTCGGCTCCGGGCCCTACGTCTTCGAGGAGTGGAACCGCGGCGTCTCCGTCACGCTGACCCGCAACGAGGACTATTGGGGCGAAGCCGGCCCGTTCGAGACGGCCGTGTTCCGCGCCGTGCCCGACGCCGCCACGCGGGTGGCCGATCTGCTGGCCGGGACCGCGGATCTCGTGGTCGGCATCGACGCCGACGCGGCCGCGCAACTGGCCGGCAACGACGCGGTGCAGGTGTTGTCGGCCCCGACGGAGCGGGTCGGATACATGGGGATGAACCTCGACAAGCCGCCGTTCAACGACCTCGAGATGCGCCGCGCCGCAAGCCTCTCCATCGACCGGCAGGGCATCGTCGACGGCCTGCTCATGGCCGGCGAGGTGCCGCTGGCGCAGATGGCGAGCCCGGCGCATTTCGGCTACGCCGAGGGCATCGAACCCTTCGAATACGACCCCGACGCCGCGCGCGCCATCACCGAGGCCAACCCCGAGCTTGCGGCGACGCCGGTGACGCTGGCCACGGCCCCGGTCTTCGACCAGCGCATCGTGCAGGCGGTGCAGCAGATGCTCGACGATGCGGGTTTTTCGGTCGAGATCTCGATGACCGACATGCCGACCTATCTGGCCGACGCGCAGGCCGAGGACCGGGCGGAGCGGCCGGCGCTCAGCTTCGGCCGCTGGTCCTGCGCCTGCCAGGACGCGGACGGAATCGCCTATCCGCTGCTGCATTCCTCAAGCAACTGGAGCCGGGTCGCCGACCCGGAGATCGACGCGCTCCTCGACGAGGCCCGCGTCTCGCTCGACGAGCAGGTCCGCCTCGACGCCTACGCCGAGGTCGCGCAACTCGTGCGGGAAAACTACTACCTGCTGCCGATGTACCAGGCCGCCGTCCTCTACGGCGCCGCATCGGACATCACGTTCGAGCCGACCGCGAACGAGAGCCTGTTCCTCAACCGCATGTCGGTCGCCGAGTAGCATGCTGCGCTTCCTCCTCCATCGCGGCGGGCAGGCTCTGGTGGCGGCCTTCGGGGTGGTCACGCTGGTGTTCTTCATCCAGCGCCTGACCGGCGACCCGACGGCGCTGCTGCTGCCCGAGACCGCGACGCGGGAGGATATCGAGGCCATGCGCGCGTCGCTCGGCCTCGATCGCGCCCTCTGGGTGCAATACCTCGATTTCCTGCGCGACATCGCCCGGTTCGATCTGGGCCGGTCGTTCGTGCAGAACGCCCCGGTCTGGACGATCCTGTCGAGCCGGATCCCCTACACGCTGCAACTGGCGGCCGGTGCGCTCGCCGTCGCAGTGCTGATCGGCCTGCCCCTGGGGCTCGCCATGGCGCTCACGCGGGGGCGGGCGGTGTCGCGCTGGATGATGGGGCTGGTGCTGGCCTGTCAGTCGATGCCGACGTTCTGGTCCGGCATCATGATGATTCTCGTGTTCGGCGTCTGGCTGCGGTGGCTGCCGTCCTCGGGGACCGGCACGCCGGCGCATCTCGTGATGCCCTCCATCGCGCTGGGCTTGCTGTCGCTGGCCACCTTCGCGCGCATCACCCGGTCCGCCGTCGTCGACGAGCTGGGGCGGGACTACGTCCGCTCCGCCCGCGCGCGCGGCGTCGGCACCGGGCGGCTGGTCCGCAAACACCTGCTGCGCAATTCACTCATCCCGGTCATCTCGATCACCGCGCTGGAGATCTCGCAGCTTCTGGCGGGCGCGGTGATCGTCGAGACGGTCTTTGCCTGGCCCGGCCTCGGCCTGCTGACGGTCCAGTCCATCGCGGCGCGCGACTTCCTCGTGGTGCAGGCGGTCGTGCTGCTGGGGGCCTTCGTGACCATCGGCGCGAACCTCGCCGCCGACATCCTCTATTCGGTCGTGGATCCGCGTGTCCGCCTCTCGGCCCGGCCATGACCGCCGCCGCCGCCACCCCCTCCCGCCTGCGCGGCACCCTCGCCTGGTGGCCCGCCTGGCTGCTCTGCGCCCTCGCGCTCGCCGCGGTCCTCGCGCCGTGGATCGCCCCGCTCGACCCCGACCGGCAGAACCTCATTGGCCGGCTCAAGCCTCCGGGGTTCGAGGCGCGCGGCGACGTGTTCCTGCTGGGCTCCGACGAGCTCGGCCGCGACATGCTGAGCCGGCTGATCTGGGGCGCGCGCGTTTCGATCTCGGTGGCGGTCCTGTCGGTGCTGCTCTCCGGCGTCGTCGGCGTCGCGGTGGGCATGGCGGCTGGCTACCTGCGCGGCTGGACCGAGACCGTGCTCATGCGCCTCGTGGACATCTTCCTGTCGATCCCGGCGATCCTGCTGGCCATCATCACCGTCGCCGTCCTCGGGCCCGGCTTCGTCAACGTGATCCTCGTGCTGGCACTCACCCGCTGGCCGCGCTACGCGCGCGTCGCCTACGGCCAGACGCTGGGTCTCGCCGACCGACCCTTCGTGACGCTGGCGCGCGCGATGGGGGCCGGCTGGCCGCGGGTGCTGCTCCTGCACATCCTGCCCAACATCGCCGGCCCGCTCCTCGTCGTCGCTACGCTGGAGTTCGGCCTCATGGTCCTCTTCGAGGCGGGGCTGTCGTTCCTGGGCCTCGGCGTGCAGCCGCCGACCGCGAGCTGGGGCTCGATGCTCTCGACGGGGCGCAACTACGTGGCCACTGCCTGGTGGATCGCGACGTTCCCGGGCCTCGCGCTGTTCCTGCTCGTGCTCTCGGCGAACCTCATCGGCGA
>JBBQDX010000194.1:0-8621 GCA_038320125.1 Rhodobacterales bacterium
GGCGACCCGCGCGGGGCCGCCCTCTGGTTTCGATCCGTGCCATGTCAGGCGTCGCGCGGCACCTCCGGCTTGGGGATGCGGGCGACGTGCAGCCCCTTGGCTTCGGCCTTCTCGGCAAGGTTGAGGCCGATGCCGCCGCCGCCGAAGAGGATCACGCCCCGGATACGGGCCTTCAGCATTTCATCGTTGGCGAGGAACGGGGCGCGGCGGGCGTGGGCGGGCCAGTTCGGGCGGAACATGACTTGCGGCACCTTGCGCGCGCGCGCCCATGCCGCGGCGATCTTCTCGGCTCCGCGCGATCCCTTGTGGCACAGAACGAGGTCGGGGCACTTGTCGCGGGCCGCGTCCAGCCGCTTCCAGATGGGGGCGCTGTCGATCCAGTCGGCTTCCCCAGCCACGGCGATGAAAGTTCCCGTGACCTTGTTGCGCTCGGCGTCGGCACGGTCGGCGGCGTCCAGCAGCTTCCTGGCCTCGAAGACTGCGCCGGTCTCCATCGCGCGGCGGGTGGTGCGGTCGCCGGTGACGGGGGTGTAATGCTCGCCGGTCTCGCTCTCGTAATGCTCGGCGGCGCACTCGGCCATCACCTTCAAGGCGTCGGCCTTCTCTTGCAGGATCGTGTAAAGCCGGGTCGTCTGGTCAAGCTCCTGCTCCGCAATCTCGCTGCCGTCCTGCGTCTCGATCAGGGCGCGGGCCTTCACCTTCTGGCGGTCGGCGGCTTGGTCGAGCGACACGGCGCGGCGCTGGAGCATGGTGGCGAAGGCATGGGCGAGGGGTTCCACCTCGGAGGCAAGCCCGGTGCCCTGAAGGGTGCCGATCAACGCCTCGAACGCCTCGCCCACGGCGCGACCCTGTAACTCGTCGTCGTTCGGGATGGGGAGGTCGTCGCTGCCGTTCTCGGTGAGGCCGTAGAGTTCGATTTCATCATAGGGGGTGAGCATCGGGATCGTTCCTGTCTGCGCGCCGGACATTTCCGGCATTGGAGGGGAGCGCCATTCGCTTCCCCTGCCTCCTTTTTACTTATTAAATCAGACCTAAGATAATGATATAGTTGCATTAAACGAGAATTGTTTGCTTGCTCCGTTTATCCAATTCCGCTTGTTTTGATCCCCGAATGAGGGAGCACACGCGAATTGATCGAAGATCAATTGGCAAACAAAAACCAATGGGCCTTCAGGCCCTCCTTATTCTTCATTACGGACAGACCCGTGGGGGGCATCGCTTGTTCGTCACCCGTCGGTCGGTCGCACGGCCAGGACAGGGCGGGCCGGGGGGACGGGGGCAACGGCAAATGCGGAGGGTCCGCGCCCAAAGGGCGTGGAAGCCGTATTTGTCGTTGGGGAGCCGCAGGCGACCGAACCCCCGGCCCCCCGGTCTGCCATGTTCGATCAGGCCGCGACCGGCACGGGGGACGGGCAGGCGATGCCCTCTGGCGCTGGTTCGCAAGGAAGCCCGGCCGAGTGGCGTTCGTCGCGCAGCGGCGAATCCCCGAGGACGGCCTCTCGGCCGGGTGCGACGGAGGGGCGTTCGGCTCGTCCGAACCCATGGTCCGGGGCGCGGTGCTTGTGCCGCGATCCGCGCCAGTGACCGAAACCCGCAGGGCCGAGACACGGGCCTCTGACCGACCATGCGGCCGTGACGCGACTGGCTCCGCAGGAGACCGGGAGCGACACGTCAGGCCGCAGGGAGGGTAGGGGGGCGGGTCTCGGGGAGGCCCGCAGGGTCGACTAGGGCGCGGTCCCGCAGGGAGGCGTCCATCCTCCTGATTTGCCGGATTCACTTGCCAATCCCGGCGTGATTAAATCCCGGAGGTCGTTTTCCGGATCGAAAGGCCCGATCATGTCCAACCCTGAACCATCCTCCGAGCCAAGTGGGTCGAGAAAGAACGCGACACCGGGATTCCAGTCCGACGGCACGCCGCTCGGGGTCAGCCGCCATGTCAGGGACCGGCTTCTGCGTTGCCTCGGTCGCAGCGATCCCGATCCGACGAAGCAACGACTGCCGGATCGGGTCTGCATCTCGACCTTGATGTGGACGGAGCTGTCGCGGAAGGTCGGCGGCGACCTGTTCCAGAGTCCGGAAAAGCTGGAGGTGATGCGGACGATCGACCGCATGACCGGACGCGACGTCTCGTGGGAGGATTTCAGCAACCGTGTGGTGGCGGCGATCACCTCGATCGAGCGGTCGAGAACGCAGGCTGCGGAGATGGCGCGACAGGTCGATGCCAGGGACCGCGATCCCCTGGACGATCCGCACGGGGCGATCCGTCAATGGATTCTCGATGCCCGGCTGGCCGGGGGTGTGTCCGGCGGGCCGGACATGGTTCAGGCCAAGCGAAGCGTCGATCTTCTTTTCGGAGCGCTGCGCATCGGCAAGCCGGGCGGCTCGTCGGACACCTTCTTCCACATGGGTTGCCGGTATCTGTGGGCCTATATGATGGCGATGGCGAACCGGCCGGCGGAGGATTTCACGCTGGCGGACATGCGCTCGCATCTGGAGCAAGCGCATCTCGGGGCGATGGCCGCCGAGGAACCCGAGCGTGGCGTCAGGTCCGAACTGGAGAAGGCGACGGCCTGCGACGAATGCATGTTCTCCACGGCAATGGCGACGCTGGGTCTGTAGGAGACAAGGCCCACGCGGCGCGGCGCGCGCTGGATGCCGTCAGGCATCATGGGCCGCCATGCCGGATGCCCGAGCCTACGCGCGTCACCAGTCTGCGCCCTCGGCCGACACGCGCTGCGGGCAGAAAAAAGCGCGATCCGGAGACCGCGCAGGTGGGGAGGATCGAACCTCTGATCGCAGGACAGATCAGCGGTTGTCGGCGCCGATGCCCATTCGATGATTGTCGAACGCGGTCCGGGCGAGATGCTCGGCGTAGTCCTCGCCGTAGATGTTGTCCTGCGTCTCGATCACGGTGCCGGAGCGGTCGAAGAGGCTGAACGCATAGACCTGTCCCCGGATATACTCCTCGTAGGTGAGCAGCTCGACGAGCAGCATGTCCTCGGCGCGCTTGACCTCATCCGGGCCGATGTCGCCGGGGGCGTCGAGTTCCAGCCGGAGGAGATCGTAGGATGCGAAGGCGTATCCGGCCGTGGGCACGTTGGTATCGCGTAGAATGGAGAGCGTCGGCCGCCGGAAGTGATCGCAGGTCCGGAGCCGGTACATCAGGTGGTCGTGCGTCAAGATGCAGGACAGGAACTCGTCCTGGCTGCGCCACCTGTGGGTGTCGCCGAGGCCCTTGGTCCACGTCACGATCTGGAAGACGTTATTCTCCGCAAGGCGGGGGTTTTGCGGCTTCGATTGCACGGCCATCGTCATTCTCAGGCCGGTTTCGTCGTCGATCATCCTTAGCACGATCTGACCCCATATCTGGTGTGTTCATGCTTTGTTTACACCCTATGGGGTCAGGCTGTCGATCATTATCAGACTGCTCGGGCTTCCTTTTTCGGCACGCCGACGATCTCGCGCAGCGGCACCCGTGTCGGACTGAGCGTGTGCCCGATCTCCTCCTCGAGCGCGATGTATCTGGCGGCGAGGCGCGGGCGCAGCCGCGCCGCGCAGCGTAAGTCCGCGCCTCGCCGTCGTCACGGCGCGGTTGCCGCGCGGTAGAGCGTCAGCGCCTCGGCGAAGGGCAGGGTGTTCAGGATCGTCGCATCAGGGTGGCGCTTGCCGACACCGGCGATCGTGTCGTCGATCCGGCCGCGATGCTTCACTTCGTACAGGCACCCGTTTGCGGGATCGCGCATCAGCACCTTGGTGCGGAACGCGGTCTTCAAGTCGCGGGCGGTCAGCCATTCATCGACAAGCTGGCCGCAGCGCATCTCCAGATCAGTGTCGAACGATTTGTCGTTCATCTGCCAGCGCGGCAGGTTCGCCTTGCACCACCCATCGGCCGCCGCGAAGGCCGCATGGTCGCCGTTGAAGCGATCCGGCCCGCCGTGCCCGTCGTTGCCGACCGTGCCGATCTTGCGGCCGTCGACATAGAGGTTGGCGGAGTAACAGTTCGTCTCTTCGGAGGAGAAGGCGGCGTACCGGATGGATTTGAGATCGATCTTCATCGGGGAAGCCTTTCGATGTGTGACGAGGGGATCGGTGATGACGGCGGCGCTCATGCGCCTGCTGATGGGGTTGGCGCGGAGGCGGCGGCCTCGCGCGCCTCGCGGTTGATCTGCGCGACCTCCTGCCGGAGCCGCGTCAGCGTCACCTCGCCGGGATCGAAGGACCGGCCGTCCGGCGTCGGCAGGACGCCGCGGAACCCGCGCATGTTGTAGTAGAACGGCTCGCCCCACGGCTTGCCGTTCAGAAGGACCTGCCAGCGTTTGGTGGTCTCGCCGAAGTGCGGCGAGGGCTTCGATCTGAGCGTGATGCGAAAGCTCATGCGGAGGTCTCCTGAGATTTGTGGATGGCAGCGAGGGTCGCGCGCGCGGACGCGACGACGCCGAGAAGGTGGGGAAAGTCGCGCGTGTCGATGCCGCCCCCGGCGTAGTGCGCTGCGTCCGAGATCAGTTCGGGCAGCGCGGGATCGTCGGCCCGGATGCGGTAGTGGTATCGCTCCGTCTTCCGGATGGCCGGGGTGGGCAGGTCGCGCCCGGCGTGATCGTCGAGAAAGGCGCGGGGGATGCGGATCAGAGCGATCTTGCACGTCATGCGGCCACCGCCCGTCCTGCGCGAACCGCGCTCGTCCAGGCGCTCGTGCGGACGCGGAGCGGATAGGTCATCTGGAGCCGGTCGAAGAACGCCTCCGCGCGGTCGTCCACGAGGCTGCGCGCAAGGCCGTCGGTCCCGTCGAGGTCCGCGCGCACGCCGAAGGTGACGTGGACGCGATCGTAGCTGTCCCCGGTCAGCCAGATTTCGTGGAGGTTGTTGCGCGCGACGATGCGGTCCTTGTTGCCGCGCCATTCCCGCTCGACCGGTCCCCATGCGTCCGAGAGGACAGACTGGATTGTGGCGACGAGATCGTCGTAGGCCATGCCCCACAGGTCGGGGTCGGCAAGATCGAGGTCGTCGTAGGGCTCGGCATAGGCGGTCCGGCCATCATTGCTGCGGTAGAGGCCCTCACCCATCGGAGCGTCCTCCGGTCCAGCCGCCTGGCGGGGTCCACGCACCGCAGCGGAGTGCGCGGCGGGGGTCTCCGAGCGCGATCGCGAGCTGGTCGAACACCTCGGCGATCACCGCCTCGGCGCGCAGCTCCATGCTGCATTTCGGGTAATAGCCGCGGTACGATCCGGCGAACTCGCGCCCGATCATCTCCTCGATGGTCGTCCAGCACGAGAGCGCCATCGTCTGCACGACCCAGGCCGGGGTGTTCTGCATCCGGCGGGCGACAGCCGCGAGGGCATCGCGGGCCACGGCCTCCCGTTGGATCTCCGGTGTGTGATATGTCGAAGTCGTCATGTGTCGGTCCTTTCCGCGCGGTTTGAAGTCACGCGCGGAAAGGGCCGCACCCGGCAGGGTGCAGCCCTCGAGGATGCGCGGACGACGCAGCGCGCCGGCCCGCGAGATGCTGGATCACCTTCCTTTCGCCTTGGGGAAGTTGAGATGGGTCGCGACGGGGGAGGACCGCCGCGACCCCTTCGCCAGTCGCCCGGAGGGATCAGGCGACGGCGGCCAGTTCGCCGCTCGCGTAAGCGACGATCTCGTAGGTTCCATCCGCATCGCCCTCGCGGCGCAGGCCGTTGGCACGGTGCTGGGTGCCCGTCGGAGACGAGAACACGATCGACAGGTAGGCGTTCCCGCTGCGCTCGGAGACAGCCTTCCAGATCGAGCCCATGCGGATCAGCACGCCCGCCGGGCTGCGCGCCTCAATGTGATAGTCCGGGTGGTTCGGATCGGCCTTGTCCAGCTTTTCGACGGCCACGAAGTCCATGTCGAAGTCGAACGATCCGATGAAGCCCGCGAGGTTGTCGTCGTCCAGCGTCTCGATCTTGCCGGTGACGGCGATCCCTTCGGTCTTGCCGCCGGTCATCGGTACGATCTGCCACGTCCCCTTAACCGTCTCGTCATTGCGAACCGCGTTCATGCGCCATGTCCGGTTCGCGCGGTCGGTGATCGCCAGCGAGAAGTAGCTGCGCCCGCTTTTCTCGCTCACGGCCTTCCACATCGACCCGATCCGCATCGTGCGGCCGCGCGGCGTGCGGACCTCGAGGTGGTAGTCGGGATGATTGTCGGCTGTCTTGTAGGCGTTCTCCACCACCGCGATCCGCGCGATGTCGAACATCATCGTGGAGATGCTGGCGGTGAAGGTGTTCGTCTTGGCGTTCTGGGTCAGGGTTCCGGTGATCATCGTGGTGCTCCTTGGCTGGTCTTTCCCGATCCAAATCGGATCACAAAAAGCGAAGCTGCCTTTATCCCTCTAAACCTCGAAGCCATGTGTCCCCCGCATTGGCCGGGCCTCACGTCGCGTCCGGGTGCCCGGGGTTCTACCCCCGCAAACAGGGCGGTCTTTCTATAATCTGAGAAGTCGTGTGTAGTAGCATCTGCTACACAGCATTACGCGCGATTGGCCACGACATCGGACCCCGAATGGAACCTTTTGGACTACGTGCAGCCTGGCTGCGGTTTGCCGATGAGGTCGAATTGCGCCGGCTTGCCAAGTTGCATGTTCGCATCGAGCGTAAGAAAGCGAGCATGGACGTCATGATCGTGGAACGGCAACGCATCATGGCCCGGTGCATTCGCAGGATGCGACGCGCGGCAGGCAAGCAGTAACCTCCGATCCTTTGGTTCCCTTACTGGATGTCTTTCACCATGCCTGCTCTTCCCGCCACACCTCGGCGATCTCCCCGCATCGCGTGATGTTTGCGGCGTCCGCCAGCCCGTCGTATCCGATGAGCCAGTGACCCATTGAGAAGGGCGCGGCGTCTGCCGCATCTTTCGGAATTACGGCTGCTTCCAGAACGGTTTTGTTGGCGCTCATGACCATGATGCCGCGGTCGGTGTAGTAAGACGAAACGAAGTGTCGGTCGTCGCCATAGACTTGCAGCACTTCGAGGTGCGGTCTGTCGATGGTAACGTCGAGGAGCTGTGCAGCCTGCTCTTCGGGCCTGCTGAATTGCCCGTCCCGCTCGACGATCCGGGTTCGCAGGCGCTCGGTCGGGCTTGTCATAATCATCTTCCTCCTTGCCCCCCGTAGCCCGAAATGGGCCAGAGGCGGTCCCTTTTTCGGCAGGTTCAGCAGTCTACATCTGTCACGTCAGGCCGCGCTTGCCGCCGCGTGCCCCCCGCCAATTGCCGCGATCACGTCCTTCGCGTTGTCGCCGACGGGGACGAAGACGCGGAGCTGGTGCGCGATGATCTCCGAGAAGCAGCCCGCCGCCTTCAGGCCGGGAACCTGGTCGGGCCGCCAGCCCTCCAGTTCCAGCCGCTTCGCCCCGGCCACGCGGCGGGCGCGCAGCATCAAACCGCGCCCGAGATCGACGGCCCGGTCGCCGGTCATCGCGGCCGCGATCAGCTCGTCGGGCTGCGCCGCACCCCCGGTGCGGAACCGGCCCTTCAGCACCAGCGCCTCGTCAGGCGAGATGGCCCGGCCGATACGCGAGATGCCGTCCTC
This sequence comes from Rhodobacterales bacterium, assembly GCA_038320125.1. Lineage (GTDB taxonomy): Bacteria > Pseudomonadota > Alphaproteobacteria > Rhodobacterales > Rhodobacteraceae > Jannaschia. Next base: position 7,547 of record JBBQDX010000194.1, read on the forward strand.
GGGCGTCACCCGCCAGATGCGCTGGCTCGACGAGGGGATCGTCTTCCAGATCGGCAACAGCAGCCCGGTCAGAAGCACGATGGTCTCGGTCTCGACCTTCGGCAGGGCGTCGGCCTCGGCGTCCCAGAGCGCGACGAACGCCGCCTCGTCGATCGGTTCCCAGTGCGACGAAGTGAAGGCTTCTTCGGTCGTCGTGGTCCGCCCACCGGGGCGGCGGATATCGCGGACCTCAGCGAACGTCTCGTCGTCGTAGATCTGGCTCGGCCGCTTCGAGATCAGCGCGACCTTTCCCGAGGCCACGTTGCGCATCGGCCGGTCGTAGCGGCCATGGAACGACAGGATGTCGTCTCCGCAGGTGATGTGAACGGCGGTCTCGGTTTGCAGCATCACGGTGCGCGTCACCGATCCGCTGTTCGGGCAGGTCCAGATGTCCTCCTCTCCGACAACAGAGATGCGGTCGGCCTTGAGCGTCTCGATGCCGCCATCGAGCGTGCCCGCCACGCGGGCGGCCTCGGTCTGCGCCTCGATCTTGCGGGTGAAGGCGCCGAACAGGTCGTTCTGCATCTGGATCGGCAAGGCGAGCAGCCGGTTCAGATACCGCTGGATCGGCGGCAGGTCTTCGAGCAGCACGCCGTCCTGGCCTATGAGCGCCAGCGCGGTCCAGTCGTAAAAGGTCTTGTAGTCCATCGCGTCGCAGCGATCCGACGCCAGTTCCTTGTAGTGCGCCACCAGCGCCCGGCGGGCGATCGGGCTTTCGAGGTTGTCCGACGCGCGGAACAGGTTCTGCGATCCGGTCTGACGCTGGCCGCGCGTCAGCGCGCCGAGCGTGTCGAGACGGCGGGCGATGGTCGACGTAAACCGCTTTTCGCCATGCACGTCCGAGGTGACGACGCGGAAGTAGGGCGCGGAGGACTGCGCCGAGCGGTGCGTGCGGCCGAGCCCCTGAATGGCCGCGTCCGCCCGCCAGCCGGGCTCGACGAGGTAGTGCCGCCGGCGGAGCTGGTTCGCCGCCTTGAGCGCCGCGTGGTAGGACCGCCCGGTGCCGCCCGCGTCCGAGAACAGCAGGACTTGCTTG
>JBBQDX010000195.1:0-8605 GCA_038320125.1 Rhodobacterales bacterium
CGCGCGTCATCGACGGAGGTCCGCTTCCGCCACTTCCGAACCGTCTTCTCGTTGAGGCTGTAACGCTCAGCCAGCTCCGTGACCGAAGCTTGCGATCGCTGTATCGCCGCTCGGACGGCGTGCGTGGTCTTGGCGCTGCCAAGCAGTATTTGTCCCATAGAGCATCCTTCTCGGCCGCTGTCGGCAGAATGCCACCACACCAAGGGACTGAACAGCTAGCGCCAGACGGTGTTTGCCCCTGCGGGCAGCAGAACCCAGTCGCCCACCATCCCGTCGGGCCAGGTGACGCGCACCTCCGCCGCCGTCACGTCGCCGATGCCGAAGTGCAGGGGTCCGACGGCGCCGCCGGCGTGGCCACCGCCCACCGTCAGTTCCTGGACCTGAACGCCAGCTTGCGTCCGCACCTCGACCCAGGCCCCCACGCCCGCGCGGTTGCCGACCGGCTGCGCCAGCGAGACCGAGAGGGCGTGCCCGCCCGCCGTGCCGTTGCGCCAGACCTGCATCGGCGCGCGCCGGTTGACGACCGCGAGGTCGAGCCGCCCGTCGCCGTCGAGGTCCGCCAGAGCCGCGCCGCGCGACCGCTCCATCGAGGCCACCCCGGATTCGACGGAGACCTCGCGGAAGCGGCCACCCTCGTTCAGGAGCAGGTTGTTCGGGTCCGCCATCGCCATGTCCGGCATCTGGTCGACGTTGCCCTTGGCGATGAAGAGATCGGCGTCGCCATCGTTATCCACATCGCCCCAGGCCGCGTGCCAGCCCGTCGAGGGGCGACCGTCGCCGCCTGTGTGGGGCCGCTGCGCGAAGCTGCCGATGTCGAAGGGCGCCATCGCCAGGCCCTCCGGTCCCGACAGCATCGTGAGCTGGTCGCCCATCGACGTCAGCATCAGGTCGGGTCGCCCGTCGCCGGTGATGTCGCGGCTGGCAATCCCCATGCCCCAGATCGACGGGCCGTCGAAGCCGTCCTGCGGCCCGAGGAACCGGCCCTTGGTCGGCGACCACATCTGTTCCGCCCCGCCGGTGACGTAGTAGTGCCGGTCGTTGGAGATCCGCAGCGTCGCCTCGCCGTCCCGGTCCTCGTCCGAGAAGAGCATCGACAGCGCGCAGTATCCCGGCGCGAGCACCGTGGCGAGGTAGCCGTGCCGCTCGGGGCGCAGCAGCAGGTTGTCGTCGCAGGCGCGGAACGGCCCGTCCGGCTTCTCCCGGTCGACGTAGGTGCCGAAGGCCAGCGTCGGCCGTGCGCGCCCCGGCTCCCAGGTGGCCGAGAAGGCGGTCGTCCAGGCGTCGCCGCCGGGCACGCCGAAGTCGTGGGCCATGAAGCCGCAGGACCCGTCGCCCTTCAGCGTCACGTTCGCGCCGACCCGCAGGACGACGAGGTCCGACAGCGCGTCGCCGTCGAGATCGAGCGCATAGACGCCGCTGGCGCCGGTGACGGTCGGAAACGCCCCGATCTCGAAGATCATCGCGCCCCGGTTGCGCAGCAGCGTCATCGGCCCCGTGCCCCCGGCGGCGACCAGCTCCGGCAAGGCGTCGCCGTCGCAGTCGACGGCCGCCACGCCTCCGCCGACAAAATGCTCCCAGCCGCCGGAATAGACGTGCTCGGGAACCGTCACCAGCTCGAACACCGGGTCGGCCAGCGCGGGGGTCGCCAGCAGCAGCAGCGCCAGCCACCTCATCCCACCAACCTCGGCGTGACGTCCGACAGCGCCAGCGCGGCGGCGCCCCGCGCCCAGACCAGGTCGTCCCAGGCGTTCACCTCGATGGGCGGTGGCGCATTCAGTGTCAGGCCCGCGACTCCGGCCAGCATCTCCTCGGCGTAGAGGAAATCGTAGCGCATCCGGCTGCCCGACAGGATGATGCGGCGCGGGTCGAACAGGTTCGCCACATTGGCCAGCCCAAGCGCCAGATACCGCCCCGCCCGCTCGAAGATGGCGCGCGCCGCGGCGTTGCCGCCCTTGGCCTGGCCATAGAGCGCCTCCAGCACCTCGCCGCGCGGCGGCAGCAGCCCGTCGAGCGCGATCGGGGCCTCCCGGACCAGGGCGAAGTCGGCGACGTAGGCTTCCAGGCATCCCCGCTGGCCGCAACGGCAGAGCGCGCCGTCGAGCTGCACCTTGGTATGCCCGAGCTCCATTCCGAACCCGTGCGCCCCGCGATAGGGGGCGTGATCGACCACCAGCCCCAGCCCGACGCCGTATTCGATGGTCACCACCGCGAAGTCCGACAGCGAGCGGCCCTTCCCGAACCACAGCTCCGCCATCGTCAGCAGGTTGGCGTCGTTGTCGACCGACACAGGCACCCCGAGCCGCTGCGCCACGATGTCCGCCAGCGCCACGTCCCGCTCCGCCACGATGGGCGACCAGCGCATCCGCCCGGTCGCGTGGTCGATCATCCCCGGCATCCCGAGGCCCGCGCCCAGGATCGGCGCGGCCGCCGTCCCCGCGGCCACCGTCAGTCGGCCGTAAAGCGTCTCCACCTCGTCGAGCAGACCCGCGACGGAGCGCACGTCCGCGGCGCGCGGCATCGCCGCCTGCGCGACCGGCTGGCCGGCCAGATCCACCAGCACGGCGGAATACTCGTGATCGCTGACCTTGAGCCCCGCGACCAGCCCGAGCCCCGGATTGACCCCCAGCGTCACGGGCGGGCGACCGCGCCCGACGTGCTGGCTGTCGTCCGTCAGTTCGCGCAGCAGGTCGGCCGCCAGCAGGTCCGACACCAGCGGCGTCACCGAGCCGGGCGAGACTTCCAGTTCCTTGGCCAGCGCCGCGCGGCTGATGCGCCCGGCGGAGCGGACCCGCTCGTAGATCTGCTGCTTGAGCGGCATCGTCGCCGAGAGGCGCGCGCCACGCAGCGGTCCGCACCCCGACGTCTCGGATCCTCCCAGATCGGCCGGCGGCAATACCTCGACGTCAAGCCCCATTACTTCGACACCATAACTAAAAATGCTCCCGCCGCCCGGTAAGGCGGCCGCCGGCGTGCGCTCCTGCGCTTTCCATCGCCCGACAGTGAACGATCTAGGCGCCGCCGCGTCAAATTAATTTTGACAACCGAACTAAAACTTGGTTCCCTTCCGCGGATCGGGTCCCCCACGGAGGTGGCTGCGATCCAACGGGAGGATAGCATGAAGACGATTCTGACGGCGGCCGCGGCTGCCACCCTTACCTTTACCACCGCCGCACTGGCGCAGGAGGCCCCCGTCGTGGGCGTGAGCTGGTCGAACTTTCAGGAGGAACGCTGGAAGACCGACGAGGCCGCGATCAGGGCCGCCCTGGAGGCCGCGGGCGCGTCCTACATCTCGACCGATGCGCAATCCTCGGCCAGCAAGCAGCTCTCGGACGTCGAATCGCTCATCGCCCAGGGTGCCGACGCGCTCATCATCCTGGCGCAGGACAGCCAGGCCATCGGCCCGGCAATCGTCGCCGCCTCCAACGAGGGCATTCCAGTGGTCGGATACGACCGGCTGATCGAGGATCCCTATGCTTTCTACCTGACTTTCGACAACGTCGAGGTCGGGCGGATGCAGGCCCGCGCCGTGCTCGAGGCCGTGCCGGAAGGCAACTACGTGATGATCAAGGGCTCGCCCACCGATCCAAACGCCGATTTCCTGCGCGGCGGCCAGCAGGAGGTCCTGCAGGAGGCGATCGACAGCGGTGCCGTCACCATCGTCGGCGAGGCCTATACCGACGGCTGGCTGCCCGCGAACGCGCAGCGCAACATGGAGCAGCTCCTGACCGCGCAGGACAATGCGGTCGACGCGGTCGTCGCCTCCAACGACGGGACGGCGGGCGGTGCGGTGGCCGCCCTCACCGCACAGGGTCTCGACGGCATTCCGGTCTCGGGGCAGGACGGCGACCATGCCGCGCTGAACCGCATCGCCATGGGCACGCAGACCGTCTCGGTCTGGAAGGACTCACGCGAACTGGGCAAGAACGCGGCGGAAATAGCCGTGGCGCTCGCCGGTGGCGAGGAGATGTCGGCGATCGAGGGTGCCGAGGAGTGGACGTCGCCAGCCGGCACCGTGCTGACGGCCAAGTTCCTGGAGCCGATCCCGATCACCATGGACAACCTGGCCGTCGTGACGGATGCGGGCTGGATCGAGGTCGAGGCGCTCTGCCAGGGCGTAACGGACGGGCCCGCCCCCTGCGAGTGACCTGACCTTCGGCCCGTTCCCGGCCCGTTTTCGGATCGGGGACGGGCCATCCGCCGCCCGCGGCGGTTTCCTCAGACGTTCATGGCCGCGCGACGGGCGCGGCCCGACCGGAGATCCGCCATGTCCGATGCGACCTTGCCTGCCTCCAAGCGTCCGACCGGCCTTGCCGCACTAGAGCTGGACCTGCGCCTGCTCGGCATGATCGGGGCGTTCGTCCTGATCGCCGTGGCCTTCGACGTGGCGTCCGGCGGCCGCTTCATCACGCCGCGCAACCTCTTCAACCTGACGATCCAGACCGCCTCCGTTGCCATCATGGCGACCGGCATGGTGTTCATCATCGTCACCCGCCACATCGACCTGTCGGTCGGCTCCATCCTCGCCACCTGCTCCGCCGTGATGGCGATGACGCAGACGCTGGTGTTGCCCGACTGGCTCGGTCTCGGCCTCGGCCACCCGCTGACGCCCTGGGTCGCCATTGCCTTCGGCATCGTCGCCGGCGCGCTCGTCGGCGGGTTCCACGGCTGGCTCGTCGGCTACCTCGCGATCCCCGCGTTCATCGTCACGCTGGGCGGCCTGCTCGTCTGGCGCAACGTCGCCTGGTACCTAACCTCCGGGCAGACCATCGGCCCGCTCGACGACACGTTCCAGCTCTTCGGCGGCATCAACGGCACGCTGGGCGAGACGGGGAGCTGGATCCTCGGCGCCGTGGCCGCCGCGACGGCGATCTGGGCGCTGGTTGCGGCGCGGCGCAACAAGGTCGCGCATGACTTCCCGGTCAAGCCGATGTGGGCCGAGGCCGCGGTGGGCGCCGTCATCGTTGCCGCGATCCTCGGCTTCGTGGCGCTTCTCAACGCCTATACCATTCCGGACCGCGTCCTTCAGCGGCGGTTCGAGGCGCGCGGCGAGGTGATGCCTGAAGGGCTGACCCAAGGCTACGGCGTGCCGATCAGCGTCGTCCTCCTCATCGCCGTGGCCATCGTGATGACCGTGATCGCGCAGCGCACGCGTTTCGGCCGCTACATCTTCGCCACCGGCGGCAACCCCGATGCGGCGGAGCTGTCGGGCATCGACACGCGCTGGCTCACCGTCAAGATCTTCGCGCTGATGGGGGTGCTCTGCGCCATATCCGCGGTCGTGGCCTCGGCGCGCCTGACCAACCACTCCAACGACATCGGCATCCTCGACGAGCTGCGCGTGATCGCCGCCGCCGTCATCGGGGGCACCGCCCTCAAGGGCGGGGTCGGCACCATCTACGGCGCGATCATCGGCGCGCTGATCATGCAATCGCTGCAATCGGGCATGGCGATGGTCGGCGTGGACGCGCCGCTGCAGAACATGGTGGTGGGCTCGGTCCTCGTCCTCGCCGTGCTGATCGACATCTGGTACCGCAGGCGCACGGGGGCGAGGGACTGAGCATGACAGATGCAGCGCAGACGGTCGCCGTCAGGGCACCGCAGGTGGTGGACCGGACCGGGACGCCCCTCGTCGAACTCCGCGACATCTCCATCGCCTTCGGCGGGGTCCAGGCCGTCGACAAGGCGTCGCTGACCCTGCACGCCGGCGAGGTGGTCGGCCTTCTCGGTCATAACGGCGCCGGCAAGTCGACGCTCATCAAATGCCTGTCGGGGGCCTACCAGCGCGACTCGGGCGAGATTCTGATCGACGGGGAGCCGGCCGACATCCGCTCCCCCGCCGATGCCCGACGCAACAACATCGAGACGATCTACCAGACGCTGGCGCTCGCCGACAATCTCGACGCGCCGTCGAACCTCTTCCTCGGGCGGGAGCTGACGACGAGGCTTGGGTTCGTCGACGATGCCGCGATGGAGGCCGAGACCCGCCGCATCATGGCGCGACTCAATCCGAACTTCCGCAAGATCAACGATCCCGTGTCGGCCCTTTCCGGCGGCCAGCGGCAGTCCGTCGCCATCGCCCGGGCGGTCTATTTCAACGCCCGCATCCTGATCATGGACGAGCCGACGGCGGCGCTCGGCGTGCACGAGACCCGGATGGTCGCGGACCTGATCCAGGAGCTGAAGGCGCAGGGCCTGGGCATATTCCTCATCAGCCACGACACCCGCGAGATGATGGAGCTCTGCGACCGGGTGTCGGTGATGAAGAACGGTGCGATGGTGGGAACCGAGCGGGTCGAGGACGTGACGGAGGACGACATCCTGTCCATGATCATCCTGGGCAAGAACCCCAGGGCCGCCGCCTGATGTTCATCGGCCTCGACCTTGGAACCTCGTCGCTGAAGGCGATCCTTATCGATGCCGACGACGGGGTTCTGGCCGAACACTCCGTCCGCCTGTCGGTCAGCCGCCCGCACGACGCATGGTCGGAGCAGTCGCCCGAAAGCTGGTGCGACGCCGCGCGCGACGCGCTGCGGGCGCTGGCGGTGAAGCACGATTGCGGCGGCGTGCAGGGCATCGGGCTGGCAGGCCACATGCACGGCGCGACCCTGGTCGGAGCGGACGATCGGGCGCTGCGGCCCTGCCTGCTCTGGAACGACACCCGTGCCCATGCCCAGGCGGCAACGATGGATGCCAACCCGCTGTTCCGCGAGATCACCGGCAACATCGTCTTTCCGGGCTTCACCGCGCCGAAGGTCGAATGGGTGTGCGAGCACGAGCCCGAGGTCTTCCGCCGGACCCGCAAGATCCTGCTGCCGAAGGACTACCTGCGCCTCTATCTGACCGGCGAATACGCCTCCGAGATGTCGGACGCGGCTGGCACCGCCTGGCTCGACACCGGCGCGCGCGACTGGTCCGACGCCCTGCTGTCGGCCTGCCAGCTGAGCCGCGATCACATGCCGCGGCTGGTGGAGGGATCGGAGCAATCGGGCATGCTGCGCGCCGATCTCGCCGCCGATCTCGGCCTGCCGCGCATCCCTGTCGCAGGCGGGGCGGGTGACAACGCCGCGGCCGCCATCGGCGCGGGCGTGGTGCGGGACGGCAGCGCCTTCCTGTCGCTCGGCACCTCCGGCGTACTCTTCGCGGCCAACGCGGGCTATCGCCCGGACCCGGAAACGGCGGTCCACACCTTTTGCCACGCCGTCCCGGGCGCCTGGCATCAGATGGGCGTGATCCTGGCCGCCACCGACGCGCTCGAATGGCTGGCGAGGCTGACGGGACAGTCGGCGGCGCATCTGACCACCGATCTTGAGCCGCTGCGCGCGCCCGGCAAACCCATGTTCCTGCCCTATCTGGGCGGCGAGCGGACGCCGCACAACGATGCCGGCATTCGGGGCCAGTTCCTCCACCTCGACCACGCCACCGACGCCCGCGCCGCCGCCCGCGCGGTGATGGAGGGGGTGGCTTACGCCTTCGCCGACTGCCGCGATGCGCTGGCCGCCACCGGAACGGGCATCGGGCGGGCGCTGGCGCTCGGCGGCGGCGCACGCTCGGTCTACTGGCTGCAGATCCTGGCGACGGCGCTGGACGTGCCGCTCGACGTGCCCGCCTCCGGCGAGTTCGGCGCGGCGCTCGGGGCCGCGCGGCTGGGCCGGATGGCCGCGACGGGCGAGGGGGCGGAGATCGCGACGCCGCCGGCCATCGACCGGACCGTCGAGCCCAAGGCGGACCTGACCGACGCCTTCGCCGCGGCCCATGCCCGCTACAAGACCGCCTACATCACGCTCAAGGACCTGACATGACCGACTTCTTCGGCGATATCGCCCCCATCCGCTTCGACCCGAACGCCGGCGGAGACTTGGCGTTCCGGCACTACGACGCGGACGAGATGGTGATGGGCAAGCGGCTCGAGGATCACCTGCGCTTCGCCGTCGCCTGGTGGCATAGTTTCGCATGGCCCGGCGGCGACCCGTTCGGCGGTCAGACGTATCAACGGCCCTGGTTCGCCGACGCCTTGGGCGGCGACACGATGGAGGCCGCCAGGCTCAAGGCGGACGTGGCCTTCGAGATGTTCGCCCTGCTGGGCCAGCCCTTCTTCTGCTTCCACGACGCCGACATCCGGCCGGAGGGGGAGAGCTTCGCCGAGAACACGAAGCATCTGGAGGAGATCACCGACTACATCGGCACCAGGATGGAAGCGACGGGGACGAAGCTTCTCTGGGGCACCGCCAACCTCTTCTCGCACCGCCGCTACATGTCGGGGGCTGCGACCAACCCAGATCCGAACGTCTTCGCCTTTGCCGCCGCCACAGTGAAGACCTGCATCGACGCGACGCACAAGCTGGGCGGCGAGAACTACGTGCTCTGGGGTGGGCGCGAAGGCTACGAGACGCTGCTGAACACCGATCTGGGGCAGGAAATGGACCATATGGGCCGGTTTCTGTCGATGGTCGTCGATTACCAACACAAAATCGGGTTCAAGGGGCAGATCCTGATCGAACCCAAGCCGCAGGAGCCGACGAAGCATCAGTACGACTATGACGTCGCCACCGTTTACGGGTTTCTGCAGCGTTTCGGGCTGGAGAAAGAGGTGAAAGTGAACATCGAA
>JBBQDX010000196.1:0-8531 GCA_038320125.1 Rhodobacterales bacterium
TCCCGACGCCCGCCGCGCGGCGGGTCTCATGCGGGCCGTCGAGCGCCGAGCGCCCTGGGCCGTCGCGACGGGACGCCGGAAGCAGAAGGCTCGCATCAATAACAGTAAGCCTTCCAGTAGGAAGGGTGCACCAATGAGCGCCTACGACCCGCGCATCACCCCCGCCAACGGCCATGCCGCCGCGCACGAACTGCGCGGCCTGGTGGAGGCGGCGCGCTACGTCAAGGGGACGGTGCGCACGGTGCAGCAGCCGCTGGTCAACCTCAGCGACGCGCCGCGCGGCGAGCGGGCGAGCCAGCTGCTGTTCGGCGAGGCCTTCCGGGTCATCGACGAGCGCGACGGCTTCGCCTTCGGCCAGTCGCTCCGCGACGGCTACTGCGGCTACGTGATCGCCGGCGCGCTTGCCCGGCAGGAAGCGGCGACGCACTGGGTGGCCGCCCCCGCCACGCATCTCTACCCCAAGCCGCGGCTGAAGGCCCCGCCGGAAGTCGCCATCTTCTTCGGCAGCCACGTCCGCGTCACCTCCGACATGGGCGACTTCCAGAAGATCTCGACCGGCCACTTCATCCCGACCGGCCACCTGCAGCGCCTGCGCGCGCGCTTTTCGGACGCGGTGGGCGTGGCCGACATGTTCCTCGGCACGCCCTATCTCTGGGGCGGCGCGTCGCGCTGGGGCATCGACTGCTCCGGCCTGGTGCAGGCGGCGCTGGTGGCCTGCGGCCTCGACTGCCCGCGCGACAGCGACCAGCAGCGGGGCCTCGGCCGCGAGGTGCGCGCTGAGGAGCCAATGCAGCGCGGCGACCTCGTGTTCTGGGCGGGCCATGTCGGCATGATGTCGGATGCGACGACGCTGCTGCACGCAAACGCGCACCACATGGCCGTCGCCTATGAGCCGCTGGATCGGGCCACGGCGCGGATCGCCGCCTGCGCGCAGGACGACGGCACCGGGGCGGGAGCCTTGGAAATGCGGCGGCGACTGGAGCCCCGGGAGTAGATCGCAGGAGGCCTGCGCCGGCGCGGTGGGTCCGGCCTGGCCTGGCGGACGGGGGCTGCCGCGTCGCCCGCCCTAGTCCACCGACCGGATCAGCTTGCGCTCGAGCACCCGCAGCACCGTCTTGAGATCCGCGCCCCGCCTGAGGACATGACCGTCCATGCCGACGACCGAATACATCCCCTGCCGCATCGCCAGCTTCGGCCGCTTCTCGATGCGGTAGAGCGGTTGCTCGGCCGTGCGCCGGAAGACCGAGAACACCGCGAGCTCGCGCAGGCTCGAGATGCCGTAGTCGCGCCACTCACCCGCCGCCACCATTCGCCCGTAGAGCGACAAGATCACCGACAGCTCGGTGCGGTGGAACTGCACGGTCTCAAACAGGCGCGGAAACGGCGTGGGCGCATTCATGGAACCGAAAGTGGGCTCTCGCCTTCTCGCCCGCAAGCCCCCCGCGGGGCCGGGACGTCGGGCCGGCGCATTCGGTGGCGGGTGGCGCAGCGCGGCGCGGGCACAACGGACCGGTCCCGGTGGCAGCATCATGAAGCTGCCGCGAATTGACCACGCAATCACCCCGATCCGACCTTCGATCAGCCACCGGGGCCGGTCAGAAGCGATGCAGTAGGAGCGCAAGCTCGGCATTCCGGCGCGGCGGCGAATTGCCCCCACCCAGCCGCCGTGTCGGAAGGCACTACCGCCAGGCGGCACCCTCCGGTGTCCCGAAAGACGTCGGCCCCGTCCGCACCGGACGGGGCCGCGCTCCGGCGCGTCGCGGACGGCGAAGGTTCGCCGCCGCCCGCCGCGTCAGGCCCGCACGAGCGTCTCGTAGGCGCCCGCGATCTCGCGCGTCAGCGACCCGACCTCGAAGGTATAATCGCCGATCTGCCCTACCGGCGTGACCTCGGCGGCCGTGCCGGTGAGCCAGCACTGCTCGAAGCCCTCGAGGTCCTCGGGCAGGATGTGGCGGGTGTGGACCTTGACCTGCCGTTCCTCCAGCAAGCCCAGGACCGTCTGCCGGGTGATGCCGTTGAGGAAACAATCCGGCTCCGGCGTATGCACCTCGCCGTTCCTGACGAAGAAGATGTTCGCGCCCGTCGCCTCGGCCACGTAGCCGCGATAGTCGAACATCATCGCGTCCGAGCAGCCCTTTGCCTCGGCGGCGTGCTTGGACATGGTGCAGATCATGTAGAGGCCCGCGGCCTTGGCGGTATGCGGTGCGGTCTCGGGCGAGGGGCGCTTCCACTTCGCGATGTCGAGCTTCGCGCCCTTCAGTTTCGCGTCGCCGTAGTAATTGCCCCAGGCCCAGGTCGCCACCGCCATGCGGACGGGGTTGCGCGAGGAGCTGACGCCCATGTCCTCGCCCACGCCACGCCAGGCCAGCACACGGACGTAGGCATCCTCGAGGCCGTTGGCCTTCATCGTTTCGTATTTCGCGGCCTCGATCTCGTCGACCGTGAAGGGGATCTCCATGTCGAGCGCGCGCCCCGACGCCAGCAGCCGCTCGGAGTGCTTGCGGCTCTCGAAGATCTTGCCGCCGTAGGCCCGCTCGCCCTCGAACACCGCGCTGGCGTAATGCATCGCATGGGTCAGCAGATGGACGTTCGCGTCCTTCCAGTCGACCAGCTTGCCGTCCATCCAGATCTTGCCTTCGACATCCGCGTAAGATCCCGCCATGACTTCCTCCATCCCATTCGTGTCGCCGTTAGGCCCGTCTCGGACATATTATTGCGTGAAAACTGGCAGTGGGTAACAATGCGGTCTTGGAATGTCAACAAGGCTGACGTAGTTTCCGATTTGAAAGGGGCGCATATGGCCGAGGCCCACAGCGACAACCTCCTGTTCCTGACGGACGAGCAGCTGCGCCGCGCAATCGAGGCGATGTTCTTCGCCTATCGCGGGTTCACCGCCGACCCCGACCGTATCCTCTCGGGCTACGACTACGGCCGCGCCCATCACCGGGCCGTGCATTTCATCCATCGCTCGCCGGGCACAACCGTCAACAACCTTCTTGCCATCCTCGGGGTGACGAAGCAGTCGCTGAACCGGGTGCTGCGGACGCTGGTCGAGGACGGGCTGGTCGACAGCCGGGTCGGCAACCGCGACCGCCGCGAGCGGCACCTGTTCCTGACGGCGGCGGGCGAGACGCTGGAGCGGGAGCTGTCGGACGCGCAGCGAGCCCGGATGCGCGCCGCCTTCCGCGAGGCCGGGCCGAACGCCGTCGCTGGCTTCCGGGAGGTTCTCGAGCATATGATGGATCCGGAGATGCGCCGGCACATCGCGGCGACCCGGGAAGGCGAGCGATGAGCGACGACGAGATATCCGGCCTTCGGGCCCCCGCGCAGCAGGCGCATGTCCTCCTTGTCGACGACGACGAGCGCATCCGCAGCCTTCTGCAGAAGTTCCTGATCCGGAACGGCTATCTGGTGACCGCCGCCCGCGATGCCGGCCATGCCCGCCGCCTGCTGGCCGGGCTCGAGTTCGACATGGGCATCCTCGACGTGATGATGCCCGGCGACAACGGCTACGTGCTCTGCGCCGAGATCCGCGAGACCCGGGAGATGCCGATCCTGCTCCTGACGGCGCGGGGCGAGACCTCGGACCGCATCACCGGGTTCGAGGCGGGGGCCGACGACTACCTGTCGAAGCCCTTCGAGCCCCGGGAGTTGCTGCTGCGGCTGAAGGCGATCCTGCGGCGCGCGCCCGCCGGCGGCGGGGCCATGCCAAGGACGCTGCATCTCGGAGCGGTGCGCTACGACCTCGAGCGCGGCGAGCTTTTCCGCGGCGAGGATCCGGTCCGCCTGACGGCGACCGAGACCACCCTGATGCGCACCCTCGCCGCCACGCCGCACGAGGCGGTGAGCCGCATGACGCTGGTCGAGAAGCTCGGCCGTGACGGCGAGATGTCGGGCGAGCGGGCCGTCGACGTGCAGATCACCCGCCTGCGCCGCAAGCTGGAGCGCGATCCGAAGCAGCCCCGCTACATCCAGACGGTGCGGGGCGAGGGCTACATGCTGGCCCCCGACTGATCCGCCCGAAGACCGGCCCCGCCCGATAAACGACCCCGCCCAATAACCGACCCCGCCCGAAGACCGACCCTGCTTAAGACTGATCTGGACACGACGTCATGACGCTCCTTCTCACCCACCCGCACGCCGACGCGCATGAAACGCCACCGGGTCATCCCGAACAGGTCGCCCGCCTGCGTGCCGTCCGCGTGGCGCTGGCCGACATGGACCTGGCGCGCGAGGAACCGACCGAGGCCGAGGACGCCACGCTCCTGCGGTGCCATCCGCAGGACCATATCGACAGGCTTACCGCGGCATCGCCCGCGACAGGCTGGTTGCAGCTCGACGCCGACACGTTCCTCTCCCCCGGCAGCCTGCGCGCCGCGCGTCTCGCCGTCGGGGCGGCGACCCGCGCCGTCGATGCGGTCGTGGCGGGCGAGCACGGCAACGCCTTCGTCGCCATGCGCCCGCCCGGCCACCACGCCGAGACCGCGAAGCCGATGGGGTTCTGCGTCTTCGGCACCGTCGCGCTGGCGGCGAAACATGCGCTCGACCACCACGGCCTGTCCCGCGTGGCCGTGGTCGACTTCGACGTCCACCACGGCAACGGCACCCAGGATCTGCTCCGGGACGAGGCCCGCACGCTCTTCATTTCTTCGCACCAGTCGCCGCTCTGGCCCGGCACCGGGGCTGCGTCCGACACCGGGGCCCACGACAATATCGTCAACATGCCCCTGCCCCCGAACTCGGACGGCAGCGTGTTCCGCGCCCGGATGAAACCCGTTCTCGCCCGTCTCGACGCCTTCGCCCCCGATCTCGTCCTCGTCTCCGCCGGCTTCGACGCGCACCGCGACGATCCGCTGGCGCAACTGAACTGGGACGAGGAGGATTTCTCCTGGATCACCGGCGAACTCTGCGATCTGGCGGACCGGCACGCCGGCGGCCGTCTGGTCTCCTGCCTCGAAGGCGGCTATGACCTCGACGCGCTGGCGGCCTCGGTCGCAGCCCATGTGGACGTGCTGCGGAGACGGGAAGATGGCTGACGATATCGGGAAGATGACTTTCGAGCAGGCCATCGCCGAACTCGAGAAGGTGGTAAACCGGCTCGACCAGGGCGACGTGCCGCTGGAAGATTCGATCAAGCTCTACGAGCGCGGCGCCGCACTCAAGGCGCGCTGCGACGCCAAGCTGCGCGCGGCGGAGGAGAAGGTCGAGCAGATCACCCTCGACGCCAAGGGCCAGCCCACCGGAACCCGGCCCGCCGAGGATATGTGAGCCTTCCCGACCGGCTGCGCGCCGCTCAAGGCGAAATCGCCGCCACCCTCGCCACGCTCCTCGCCCCGCATGACGGCCCCGTCGGCGATGCGATGCGCTATGCCGTCACGGGGGGCAAGCGCCTGCGCGGGTTCCTCCTGCTGGAGACTGCCGCCCTCTTCGACGTGCCCCGCGCCACCGCGCTGCGGGCCGCCGCCGCCATCGAGGCGGTGCACGCCTATTCCCTCGTGCACGACGACCTGCCCTGCATGGACGACGACGATCTGCGCCGGGGCCAGCCGACCGTGCATCGCAGGTGGGACGAGGCCACCGCCGTCCTTGCCGGCGACGCGCTGCTGACGGCCGCCTTCGAATGGCTCGCCAGCCTCGACACCGGGCCCGCCATCCGCTGCGAGCTGATCCTGACGCTGGCGCAGGCGGCGGGGGCCTCGGGCATGGTGCGCGGTCAGGCGCTCGACATCGCCGCCGAGACCGCCGCCGCCCCGCTGACGCTCGACGCCATCACCGACCTGCAAGGCCTCAAGACCGGCCGCCTTCTGGAATGGCCCTGCCGCGCCGGGGCTCTGCTGGGCCGCGCCGACCCGGCACCGCTGCTCGCCTATGCCGCGGACCTCGGCCTCGCCTTCCAGATCGCCGACGACCTGCTCGACGTGGAGGGGGACGCGGCCGTCATGGGCAAGGCGGTGCAGAAGGACGCGGCGGCGGGCAAGGCCACCTTCGTGTCGCTTCTGGGCGTGCCCCGGGCGCGGCAACGGGCGGAAGCTCTTGTGAAATCTGCGCAAGACGCCCTTTTGCCCTTCGGCTCCCGCGCTGCTACCCTATCGGATGTCGCCCGCTTCGTGGTGACGCGCGACAAGTGAGGCCGAAGCCGATGACCGCACCCAAGACCCCGCTCCTTGACCGTATCGCCGGCCCCGCCGACCTCAAGCCGATGACCGACCGCGAGTTGCGGCAGCTCGCCGACGAGCTGCGCGCCGAGACGATCCATGCCGTCAGCCGCACCGGCGGACACCTGGGCGCGGGCCTCGGCGTCGTCGAGCTCACCGTCGCCCTCCACGCGGTCTTCGACGCGCCGCACGACAAGATCGTCTGGGACGTCTCGCACCAATCCTACCCCCACAAGATCCTGACGGGCCGCCGCGCCAGAATGGGCTCGCTGCGCCAGAAGGACGGCCTCTCCGGCTTCACCAAGCGCAGCGAATCGCCCTACGATCCGTTCGGCGCGGCGCATGCCTCCACCTCCATCTCGGCCGCCCTGGGCTTCGCCATGGGCCGCGAGATGGGCGCCCCCGGCAATGGCGACGCCATCGCCATCATCGGCGACGGCGCGCTGACCGGCGGCATGGCCTATGAGGCGCTCAACCACGCCGGGCACCTGAAGAAACGCCTCATCGTGATTCTGAACGACAACGAGATGTCGATCGCCCCGCCGGTCGGGGCCATGTCCGGCTACCTGAGCCGCCTCTATGCCCAAGGCCCCTTCGCGGAGATGAAGGCCGCCGCCAAGGGAGCCGTCAGCCTGTTGCCGCCGCCGCTGCGCGACGGGGCGATCCGGGCAAAGGAGATGCTCAAGGGCCTTGTCGTCGGCGGCACGCTCTTCGAGGAGTTGGGGTTCAGCTACATCGGCCCTCTCGATGGCCACGACATGGACAGCCTTCTCGGCGTGCTGCGCGCGGTGAAGGCGCGCGCCGAAGGGCCGATCCTGATCCATGCGATCACCAGGAAGGGCAAGGGCTTCCCGCCCGCCGAAAGTGCGCCGGACGGCGGCCACGCGACGGCGAAGTTCGACATGGTGACGGGCGCGCAGGCCAAGGCTCCGTCGAACGCGCCGAGCTATACCAAGGTCTTCGCCCAGAGCCTCCTGCAGGAAGCCGAGCGCTGCGACCGGATCTGCGCCGTCACCGCCGCCATGCCCGACGGGACCGGCCTCAACCTCTTCGCGGAACGCTTCCCCGCCCGCTGCTTCGACGTCGGGATCGCCGAGCAGCATGGCGTCACCTTCTGCGCGGGCCTCGCGGCCTCCGGCATGAAGCCGTTCTGCGCCATCTACTCGACCTTCCTGCAGCGCGGCTACGACCAGATCGTCCACGACGTGGCCCTGCAGCGACTGCCCGTCCGCTTCGCCATCGACCGGGCCGGCCTCGTGGGGGCGGATGGCGCCACCCATGCCGGCAGCTTCGACATCGCCTACATGGCCAACCTGCCGGGCATGGTCGTGATGGCCGCCGCAGACGAAGCGGAGCTGCGGCACATGGTAGCGACGGCCGCCGCCCATGACGACGGACCGATCGCCTTCCGGTTTCCCCGCGGCGAAGGCGTCGGCGTCGAGATGCCGGAACGGGGTGTGCCGCTCGAAATCGGCCGCGGCCGGATCATCCACGAGGGCGAGCGCGTCGCCATCCTGTCGTTCGGCGCGCGGCTGGCGGAGGTGCAGGCCGCGCGCGAGAAGCTGGTGGCGCGCGGGATCACGCCCACGATCGCCGACGCGCGGTTCGCCAAGCCGCTCGACCGCGAGTTGATCCTGCGGCTGGCGCGCGATCACGAGGCGCTCATCACCATCGAGGAAGGGGCGGTCGGCGGTTTCGGCAGCCATGTGGCCCAGCTTCTGGCCGAGGAGGGAGTCTTCGACACCGGCCTGCGCTTCCGTTCGATGTTCCTGCGCGATGCCTTCATCGATCAGGCCGGACCGGAACAGATGTACGTCGACGCGGGCCTCGGCGCGGCCGATATCGAGCGGCGCGTGCTCGACGTTCTCGACATCGCTGTCGTCGAACGGCGCGCCTGAAGCGGCCGGATCTTCCCGCCGCCGGGGCGTATCATGGCAGCAGACACGAAAAAGGGGCCCGCAGGCCCCTTCTCCAAATCTGAACCACTCTGGAAGTATGAACCGCTCTGGAGAGCGGTCTGTCCGACCTCAGCCGTCGCTGTCGCCGTCGTCGGTCGTGGTCGTCGTGCCGGTGTTGTCATCATCGTCGTCGTTGAGGATCGCACCCAGAACGACGAGGCCGAGGACGCTGGCGCCTACGATCGCGGCTGTCTGCGCGCCGCCGCCGGAGAATACGGGAGGGGCGGCGTTGTCGGTCACGATGACGACGTCATCGCTTACCGCGCCGGCCAGGCTACCGCTCGACTTGCTCGTCAGCAGGGAAACCGAATCGGCCATCGCGGCGACGGGAGCCAGCGTGAGGGCGAGAATCGAGGAGATCGTGGCGAACTTCTTCATTTTGTCTGCTCCGGGAATTTTGAAGGACTTCCCGACTTCC
>JBBQDX010000197.1:0-8516 GCA_038320125.1 Rhodobacterales bacterium
CTCCGATCCCCTGTCGTCGACGCCGGTCGCCAGCGCAGCCGCGGCTCCCGAAGCCGAGAAGCCACGGGCAACCGACGACGGTGTGCCGACCGAGCCGGGCCACGGCGGCGGTCCCGTGACCGGACCCGCGGCGGCAGTCGACATGGCGCGGGGAGCCGCTACACCGGCCTCCTCTCCGGACGACGCGCAACCGATGGCCGTGGAGGATGAGGCGGTGTCCGCGCCGACCGCCGAGGCCGCTGCCGCCGGAACCTACGCCTCCGCCAGCCTCTCTGCGCGCACCTCCGCCGCCGAGGCTTCCGACGAGGGGGCCGGAGACGCTGGGGTCGCGCCTGCACCCGCGCCGCGGCTGTTCCGCTCCGGGCCGGACGGCGTCAGCATCCTCTCCGAAGCCGTGCCGTCGCCGGACGTCCTGGAAACGCTCGGCATCGACGCGATCACCTATGACGCGGCGGGGGAGGTGGCGCTCGCCGGTCGCGGCGTCCGGGGCACCAGCGTCCGGATCTACCTGGACAATCGGCCCGTGGCGCTGGCCCGGGTGGACCGGGACGGCGCGTGGTCGGTGCCTCTGGCGGACGTGGAGACCGGCGTCTACGTGCTGCGGGTCGATGCGATTGGCTCCGACGGCAGCGTCGCCGCGCGCATCGAGACGCCATTCGAGCGCACGGCTCCCGCCATCGCCGCCGCCGCCCGCCTGAATGGAGCCACCGCGATCACGGTGCAACCGGGGTTCACCCTCTGGGCCATCTCGGAGGGGTATTTCGGCGAGGGCATCCGCTACGTCCAGATCTTCGAGGCGAACCGGAGCCTCATCCGCGATCCGGACCTGATCTTCCCCGGCCAGGTTTTCGCCCTGCCCGACGCCGGCGAATAGCCGCAGTTTCCAAATCCCGCGCCGTCGCCTAGGGTGCGCGCCTGCCAGACCGGATTTTCCATGCGCCGCACCCCGACGACCATCAGTGCCGCTCCCGCCGGGGCGTTCGAGATCATCCGCCGCGTGACGCCCTACCTCTGGCCCGACGGCGACCGCATCGTGAAGCTGCGGGTTGTGGCCGCGCTCTCGATGCTCGTCGTCGCCAAGGTCATCGCGGTCATCACGCCGTTCTTCTACAAGGCGGCCGTCGACGCGCTGGCCCCCGCGACGATCACGCCGGCCTGGGCGCTCGGACTCGGGGCCGTGGGGCTGACGGTGGTCTACGGACTGTCGCGCGCCATCAATATCGGGTTCCAGCAACTGCGCGACGTCATCTTCGCTGCCGTCGGACAGCGCGCCCTGCGCAAGCTCGCCGCCGAAACCTTCGCCCACATGCACCGCCTGTCGATGCGCTACCACATCAGCCGCAAGACCGGCGGCCTCAGCCGCATCGTCGAGCGGGGGGTCAAGGGCGTCGATTTCCTGCTGCGCTTCCTGCTCTTCTCCATCGGGCCGCTGGTGCTCGAACTCCTGATGATCTGCGCGATCCTCTTCTTCGTCTTCGACGTCTGGTACCTCCTGATCGTGCTGGCCACCATCACGCTCTACGTCTGGTTCACCTTCGCGATCACCGAATGGCGCGTGAAGATCCGCAGGTACATGAACGAGCAGGATACCGACGCGAACCAGAAGGCCATCGACAGCCTCCTGAACTTCGAGACGGTGAAGTACTTCGGGGCCGAGGCGCGCGAGGCGGCGCGCTACGACCGGGCGATGGCGGGCTACGAGGGGGCGGCCCTCAAGACGGCCTACTCGCTGGCGTTCCTGAACTTCGGACAGGCGGTCTTCATCACCGCCGGGCTGGTCGGCGTCATGGTGATGGCGGCAGTTGGCGTGCAGCGGGGCGACCTGACGGTGGGGGATTTCGTCCTGGTGAACGCCTACATGGTGCAGATCACGATGCCGCTTAACTTTCTCGGCACGGTCTACCGCGAGATCCGGCAGTCGCTGGTGGACATGGGAGAGATGTTCGGCCTGCTCGAACAACCCGCCGAGGTCCGCGACGCGCCGGATGCCGTCGCGCTGCAGGTGCCGGCGGGGCGGGTCGAGTTCCGGGACGTCCGGTTCGGATACGACGATGCGCGCCCGATCCTGAAGGGCGTGACGCTGACGGTCGGCGCGGGCGAGACGGTCGCGGTCGTCGGGCCGTCCGGGTCGGGAAAATCGACGGTCGGTCGGCTGCTGTTCCGCTTCTACGATGTCGACGGCGGCGCGATCCTGATCGACGGGCAGGATATCCGCGGCGTGACGCAGGAGAGCCTGCACGCCCGGATCGGCGTGGTGCCGCAGGACACGGTCCTCTTCAACGACACGATCCGCTACAACATCGCCTACGGCCGGCCCGACGCCACTTTCGCCGAGATCCGCGAGGCGGCGCGCGCGGCGCGCATCGACGTCTTCATCGAGGCGTTGCCCGACGGCTACGAGACGACGGTCGGCGAACGCGGGCTGAAGCTCTCGGGGGGCGAGAAGCAGCGCGTCGGCATCGCGCGGACATTGCTGAAGGACCCGCCGATCCTGCTGCTCGACGAAGCCACGTCCGCGCTCGACACCGAGACGGAACGGTCGATCCAGACGGAGCTGCAAACCGTGGCGCGCGGCCGCTCGGTCATCACCATCGCGCACCGCCTCTCGACGGTCGTCGATGCCGACCGGATCGTCGTCCTGGAGGCCGGACGGATCGTCGAGGAAGGCTCCCATGCCGTCCTGCTCGCGCGGGGAGGACGTTACGCGGCGATGTGGCAGCGACAGTTGACCGAGGAGGAAGCCGCCTGATCCGGTCGCCGTCGCCGCTGGCCGGACGACTCGGCAGGAGCGGTCTCAGAACAGGTCCACGTCCCGTCCGGCGTCGCGCGCGCGCGAACCTGCGAGCCGTTCCCGCAGCGAGGCTTGCGATACGCTGGCGAGCAGGGCCTCGCGCATCGTGCCCGAACGATTCCCGGCAGGCTGCCATGCCGCGATCGCGCCGAAGACGGCGCCGAGGTCGTCCATCGTCTGCGCGACCGTGTCGAGGGTCTGGAGATCCTCGACCAGCCGGGACGATATGGCGGAGGTCGGGATCGCGAGCCCGAGGGTTTCCTGAAGGCGCAGCAGACTGGCGGCGGCGACACGGCATTCCTGCGCCAGCCTGTCGGCGACGGCGGGCGGGACGGCGCCCCTCACAGCGGCCCCACGACGGCTTCGAGGCAGTCGCGGAACCGCGCCGGCGTGAAGGGTTTTGCGAGGAAATTGTTCATTCCCAGCGCCCGCCCCTCCCGAAGGACCGAATCGTCGCCCCGTCCGGTCACGAGGATGAAGCCCATCCTGGCGATCGACGGATCGGCGCGGATATGCTGCAGGAGTTCGAGCCCGTTCATCTCCGGCATGTGGAGATCGGAGAGGACGAGGTCCGGCCTGTCGTTCTGCGCCTGCAAGAGCCCGGCCCTGCCGTTTGTGGCATAGGCCGCGTCGCGTATGCCGAGGGCATCGAGGGCTTGCAACATGATGGCCCGGCTGGTCGACATGTCGTCGACGACGAGAACCCGGAGGAGGTCCCTCAGCGGCATGTAACGACCTTCCCCCAGTGCGGCTCGCGCACCGGGGCGGTGTATCTGAAAGCCGTCCGGCCGACGGACGTCAGGCCCGAGTCGCAGACGAAGAGACGTTCGGAATGTCCCAGCGCGAGAAGCCCGCCGTTCGCGAGACGGCCGAGGAGCATCGCGTGGACCCGCTCCTGCGTCTCGCGGCTGAAGTAGATCGTCACGTTTCGGCAGAAGATCGCTTCGAAGCGGCCTGGAAGGTCGAGATCGTTCAGCAGGTTGTGCTGGATCACGGTGATCCCGGCATGCAGCGAGCGCATCCATTCGACGGGATCGGCGGGCCAGGCCGGTGCGTGGTCGGCGATACCCGGGGGGAGGTTTCGAAGGGCGCCCGCGAGGGCCGCATCGGACCGCCGGTCCCGCGCCGCATCGAGCACCGCGCCATCGACGTCCGTCGCGAGGATCCGCACGTGGCGTGTCCAGCCCTCGCCCAGGACGGCGTGGCAGACCGCGGCGATCGACAGCGGCTCCTCGCCGGTCGAGCAACCTGCCGACCAGATGAGATAGCGGTCCCCGGACCGTCCAGGCGCGGGGCGAATCGGCGCACCGGCCAGGCTCGCTGGACGCAGGAAGGCAGCGGCGAGCGATTCGGCCAGAAGGGAGAAG
Source organism: Rhodobacterales bacterium (assembly GCA_038320125.1). Classification (GTDB taxonomy): domain Bacteria; phylum Pseudomonadota; class Alphaproteobacteria; order Rhodobacterales; family Rhodobacteraceae; genus Jannaschia. The sequence continues at coordinate 4,159 of JBBQDX010000197.1, forward strand.
TGATGGGCTTCCCGAAAGACTTCGGTCACGTTCGTGGTTAGCGCGGAAACCATCGCCTCCATCTCGAGCGGCCCGGCTCCACCGCCGCTGTCGAGGAGCGAGAGGTAATCATCGAAGTCCGTGAGGCCGTTGGCGCGCAGCCGACGTTGCAGGCGGGAGGCCATGAAATACTGCTTGCCCTCGGGCATGTGCAGCCCCGCCCGGAGTTCGGCGATCGCGGCGAGCCTGCGAAACTGGCGGGGGCCCAGCGGGATCAAGCCCGCCGCTCCGACAGGGCGGACCTGACCTCCGGCAGGATGCGGCCGGTCGCCAGCACCTGGATCATCACGTCGTCCACCACGAAGAGGCGCTCGGCCATGGCGGTCCCGTCATCGCCCCCGACGCGCGGAACCTCCTGCATCTGGTCGGCGCGCGGCAGGACGATGTCGGAGACGGCATCGACGAGGAGCCCGTGGACGCGCGCCCCATCCTGGATCACGATGATGACGTTGCGCGGATCGTCACGGGTCGGCGGCTGTCCGAGCCGCTGTGCCAGGTCCATGACCGGCAGAACCGAGCCGCGCAGGTTGACTATGCCGCGCATGTAGGCCGGCGCATGGGGCAGGGGCGTCGGTTCGCTCCAGCTGCGGATCTCGCGCACCGCGATGATGTCGACGGCATAGCGCTGGCCGCCGCAGCGGAAGGTGAGCAGGCCGTTGCGCTCCTCCTGGGCGGCGGGCGCGGGCGGAAGGGTCGGGTCCTGGGTCATTGCGACGGTATGTCCATGAATTGGGGGAGGCGCGGCGTGGGGTGCAGGCCCGACATCCGGGCGATGCCGACGGGATCCACGATCAGGGCGATCTGCCCGTCGCCGAGGATGGTGGCGGCCGAGACGCAGGGGACATGGCCGAAATTCTCGCCGAGTCCCTTGATCACGACCTGCCTCTGCGCCTCGATCGCATCCACCTGGAGGGCGAAGGGCCCGCTCTCGTCGGGCTGGACGAAGAGGAGGGCGGTATCCTCCTCGGGCGCACGATCCCCCGCAGGGGCGGCGAAGCCCATGCCCACGGCGAGATCGACGAGAGGGACGAAGCGGTCGTGCAGGCGCACCACGCGCTGGCCCTGCCCGAGAGTCTCGATGCGCGCCGCGCTCAATGTCTGCGTCTCGAGGATGGCGGAGAGCGGAATGACCATGCGGTGCCGGTTGCTCCGCACGATCATGCCGTCGAGGATCGCCAGCGTGAGGGGCAGGCTGATCGAGATCGTGGAGCCCCGCCCCTCGGTCGAGGCGATGGAGATGGTGCCGTTCAGATCGCGGATCGCCCGCTGCACCACATCCATCCCGACGCCGCGCCCGGAGATGGCGGTGACGGTCGTCGATGTCGAGAAGCCTGGCAGGAACAGCAGGCGGTCCACTTCGGCGACGTCGAGAACCTTGCCCTTGGGCACGAGGCCGCAGGCGATGGCGCGCTCCAGCACGCGGGCCCGGTCGATCCCCCGCCCGTCGTCCGACACCTCGATGACGACGCGGTCGGACTGCTGGCGCGCGCTGAGCCGGATCGTGCCGGTGGCGCTCTTGCCGGCTGCGATCCGGACGTCCTGCGGTTCGAGCCCGTGGTCGATGGCGTTCCGGATCATGTGGGTCAGCGGATCGGCGAGGCGTTCGACCACGGTCTTGTCGATCTCGGTCCCCTCGCCCTCGGTGACGAGGCGCACGTCCTTGAGCGTCACCTGAGCGGCCTCGCGCACGATACGGGTCATCCTCTGGAACAGGGATTTGACCGGCTGGGCGCGGATCGCCATGACGCTGTCCTGCATGTCCCGGGTCAGTTGCTGGAGCTCGTCGAGCGTCGTCACCGCCTCCGACTGCCGGTCGAACCCCGCACGCCACAAGCCCTGCGCCAGCATGGACTGACTGATCACCAGCTCGCCCACGAGGTTCACGAGCCGGTCGACGCGGGCGAGGTCGACGCGGATCGTGGCCGAGGCACGGGACGCGCCATCGGGGGCCGTGGCGGCGCCCGATGCCATCGCAAGATCGGCGGCGGAAGACGGTGCGTCGGGGCGGGGTCGCGCCGCCGGCCTGTCCGCGCCGCGTCCGGGGCGAACGACGGGTCCGGCCCGTTCAGGCTCGAGCGCGAGAGGCACGATCTCGAGGACGCAGAGGTCGACCGCGAACTCGAAGACGGCCTCGATCTCGGTCTCGGTAAGGTCGGGGGCGGAGGGGCCGAGGACGATCGACCATCGCAGACGCGGGGTCGAGACGTCGAGATCGACGAGGGCGGGAAGGTCGCCCTCCAGGGCAGTGACGTTCAGCCGCCCGAGAACCTCGAGCGCCCGAAAGAGGAACAGCGGCTCGTTCCCGCTCGCCAACAGGTCGGGAAGCGGCTCGAACCCGACGTGCCAGCGGCGGGGCGGCTGCGGGGCAGGCAACGGGGCGCTGCCTGGCGCGGACGTCGCCGCGGGACCGCCGAGGCGGCTCTGGCCGATGTCGAGCATGATCGGCTCGAAGGCGTCGAGGTCATCGAAATCCGTCCGGACGCGGCCGTCCGTGGCCAGTGCCGTCAGGTCGGCGGTGTCGGGGATCGCCGCGTCGGCACCGGTCCGCGCGGCAGCGACGAGATCGCCGAGCACGTCGGTGGCCCGCAACAGCACCGCGACCACTTCCCGCGACGGATCGAGCCGCCCCTCCCGAAGGGCGTGAAGCGTCGTCTCGAAGTCGTGCGAGAAGGCCACCAGCGCCGTCAGGCCGAAGGCCCCCGCACCGCCCTTGATGGAATGGACGGCGCGAAAGACGGAGTCGACTGTATCGGCGTCCCGCGTGCCATCCTGCAGCGCCAGCAGGCCCGATTCCAGCGCCTCGATGAGCTCGGCGCATTCCTCGAAGAAAGTGTCCCTGATCGCGTCGAGCGGATCGTTCATCAGACGAGGCCCGTGACGGTGCGCAGGGCGCCCACCAGCCGGGCGGGGTCGAAGGGCTTGACGATCCAGCCCGTCGCCCCGGCCGCGCGGGCCTTCAGCTTCAGGTCGCGCGCGCTCTCGGTCGTCAGCACGAGGATCGGGATGCCCGCGTATTCCGCCCGCTGCCGGACCCGCTCGATGAAGCCGAAACCGTCGAGGCGAGGCATGTTCACGTCGGTCAGGATGGCGTCGGGGCGCGGGTCGAGGCTTTCCAGGACGGCGAGCCCCTGCAAGCCGTCCTCCGCCAGAGTCGTCTCGATCCCCTCGCGCTCCAGCGTGATCCTGACCATGTCGCGGATCGTGCGGCTGTCGTCGATGGCCAGCACCCTCATGCCGGGGCCTCCCCGGTCTGCAGCCGCTCGAGCGGCACGCCCAGCGTGCGCAGGCAGGCATGGAACCCCGAGGAGACCGGCGCGATCCGCAGCGCGTGGCCCTTCGCGGCGAGGTGGTCGCGGCCGGCCATCAGCACCTGCAGTCCCGGCGTCGTCAGCAGGCTGACGGATCCCGCATCGACGGTCAGGTCGCCGTCGGCCCCGAGGATGGCGTCGCGGAGCGCTTCGGCCCCAGCGATGTCGAGCCTCTCCTTCAAGGTGAAAACCCCGTCGGCCCGGGTTCCAGTGCTCATGTCGCGCTCCGCCTCTCGTTCGCAGGTCGGGGCAGGCGTAGCGGATTGATCGCTAAGGAATCGTTACCGACCGCGCGGCGGCGCGGGGATTTGCGCGGCTCAGAGCGCCAGTTCGGCCAGATGTCCGGCGCAGCCTGTCAAGGCCGCGAAGTCGTCGGTGACCAGCGAGACCGGAACAGTGGACAGCAGAGCGGCGAAGCGGCCCTTGTCGCGGAAGGCCGCCGCGAAATCCATGGTCTCCAGATGCGGGCCCAAGGCGCGGGCCACGCCGCCCACGAGGAAGACGCCGCCGAGCGCCAGATGGACGAGCGCGAGGTCGCCGGCCACCGCCCCCAGCATCCGCACGACATGGCGCACCGCGGCCTCCGCCCTCGGGTCGGAGCCGACCGCCCCCACGATGGCCGATGCCGAAGGCGACGTCTCCTCCGCGCCGGCATCCAGCGTCAGCCAGCGGTGGACGTTCTCGAGCCCGCGTCCCGACAGCACGTCCTCGACGGCGGCGAATCCCCGTGTCGAGGCGAGGAAGGTCGAGAGGCGCAGATCCGCCTCGGACCGGACCGGCAGCGTGATATGTCCGGCCTCGCCCGGCGGCACGAGATGCGCCGCGCCATGACCATGGACCGGGGCCGCGTTGAAGCCGGTGCCGATGCCGATGACGAGCCGCGCCGCCCCCGAGGGCGTGGCACCGCCGGGCGGCGTCACCACCGGCAGGACACTTCCGGCAGCGAGGAGGTTGAGGGCGTATCCCTGCGCCTGAAGGTCGTTGAGGATCGCCGCGCGGCGCGCGCCGGTC
>JBBQDX010000198.1:0-8419 GCA_038320125.1 Rhodobacterales bacterium
CGGAGTCCTGGGCCCGGTGTCACGATCCCGGTGTCCTGGGTCTGCCCAGCCAACTCGGTCATGATCGTGGCGAATACGCCCATCCGGCTTCACCGCTTCCATCGGTTGTAGAGCGTCTTCGGCGGGCCATGGGCCGCAGGCGCGTGTTTCCACATCAACCCATTGCGCTGGATAACGATTATCGCGCTCAATACCTTCCGATCATCGACCCGCAGCTTGCCACGTGATTTCGGAAAGAGCGGCCGCAGCCGCTTCACCTGCGCCTCCGACAGACAGAATAGATCGCTCATCATGCCTCCCCACTTCGGGAGTTTGAATCCCCCCGAGAGCCGCCGCTCAAGGAAGTTTATGGGTCCTGAGTCTAGATCCCTGCGCCCTTTCGCCGTTCAGGGGCCGGTATCGGGCGCGCGGTCCTGCTCCTGTTGTGCCGGCTTTTGCCAGTCAGACGTGTCAATCTGGGCCTGCCGAGATACAACGATCCATCGGGTGGAGCATTCCAACTCGTCTCTGTGGAACTGATCGCCACGGTCGAGCAGATCGGAGGGCCGCCGTCCCGCCAGGGTGAAGGCCTTGTCGGTCAGGAATGACCCGTCCGTCATCGGACCCCCGGCGACCGCGTCATGCCGGGGGGAGATCGACCCTTCAGGCTGCCGGGCGCCCGCCCGCCGCGGCATAGGCCATGTCGATGACGGCCTGGGTGCCGCGCGCATCCTCCAGCGTCCAGGGAAACGCCGTCTCGCCGCGGATCGCGGCACCGAAGGCTTCGACCTGGAGGACGTATTGATCGACGCCGGGCCAGGACCGGGCGTGGGTGACGCCGTCGCGGCCCCGCCATTCCACCCGCGCCTCGCCGAAACGGTTGGCGTTGAACGGGGCGGTCAGGCGGATGAGGCCTGCCTCGCCGTGGAACGTCACCCATTGCTCGGGCAGCAGGCGCATGGAGTTGACCCAATGCGCGGTGAACCCCGGAAAGCGCGCCGAGACGCGGGCCAGAACGTCGCAGCCGGCTTCCCATTCGATGTCGGCATGGGTGATCGCCTCCGGCTCCGCCCCGGTCGCCCAGCGGGTGGACCCGTAGGAATAGACGCCGATGTCGGGTAGCGCGCCGCCACCCACGGCGGCCGTGTTGCGGATGTTTCCGGGGTCGGTGGAATTGTCGTAGGTGAACACGACCTCGACGTGCCGCAGACGGCCCACCGCCCCCTCCGCGAGAAGCGCTCGCACGAATTGCCACTGCGGGTGGTGCACGATCATGTAGCCCTCGGCCGCCACCAGACCGCTGCGGTCGCGCGCCTCGATCAGCGGTGCGATGTCGGCCGCGCGCATGGCGACGGGCTTCTCCACCAGCACGTGTTTTCCTGCCTCGAGCGCCTTCACCCCCCATTCGACGTGCAGGATGTGCGGCAGCGGAACGTAGACGGCGTCGATCTCCGGATCGGCCAGCAGCGCGTCGTAGCCCTCGTGAATGCGAAGGCCGGGGACCAGAGCCGCGAAGGGCCCGGCCTTGTCGGGCGTGCGGCTGGCCACGGCAGCCAGGCGATGGCCCCGGGCCGCATGCAGGGCGGGCGCCATCTCGCGCAGCGCGAAGGAGGCGGCTCCGAGAATGCCCCATCGGATCGGATCGGTCATTGGCGGTCCTCCTGCACGGAGCGTCCTCGCCCGGCCCGAGGATGTCCAGTCACTTGAGTTGGCTGTCCTTGCTGCCGCGGCGGTTGATGCCGGCGCGGGCCACGGGCCGCGCATCGCGCTGGCGCACGCAGTCTATGCAGAGCTTGACGCCCGGGACGGCCTGCCGCCGCGCCTCGGGGATCGGCTCCTCGCATTCGGCGCAATGCATCAGGCTTTCGCCCACCGGGGCCTTGCGGGCCCGCAGCCGTGCCAGTTCGTCGGCGATCGTTGCCTCGATCTGATCGGCGACTGCGCCGTCGCGGGTCCATCCTCCAGCCATGATCCCTCCTCCTCGTTGCGGTCATCTGCCTTGGAAAACGATGAGCGCAAAACCGCCACCGGGCAAGGGCAATCCCGCGGACCTGATCGCACCTCGTCCACCGGGCTCCGCGCGGGCCGACCGGAAGTCTGCCTCCGCCCCGCCGCGTTCCGGTCAATGATGCCGGGCAGAACCTTGGCCCCCGGGCGCGAGGCCAAGCTGAGAAGGCCCCGCTCCGGCGTTTCCGTTCCGGACAGCGGGTCCGATGGCTTGCGTCAGGCGGGAACCATGCCCTTTTCGCGCGCCAGTTCCCGCACCCGTTTCGACAGTTTCTCGAAGGCGCGCACCTCTATCTGGCGGATGCGCTCCCGGCTGACGTCGTATTTACCCGAGAGATCCTCCAGCGTCACCGTCTCCTCGTTGAGCCGCCGCTGCGTCAGGATATCCTTCTCGCGGTCGTTGAGAACATCCATCGCCTCGGTCATCAGGCCGATGCGGCTGTCGTATTCGTCGCGCTCGGCATAGTCGCCCGCCTGATCGGCCCCGTCATCGGCCAGCCAGTCCTGCCATTGCGTCGTCCCCTCGCCGTCCGAACCGACTTGGACGTTGAGCGAGGCATCGCCGCCGGACATGCGCCGGTTCATCGACGTCACCTCGGCCTCGGTCACGCCGAGGTCATGCGCGATGCGGGCGACGTTTTCGGGACGCAGGTCGCCCTCCTCGAGCGCGCCGATCCGGTTCTTGGCCTTGCGCAGGTTGAAGAACAGCTTCTTCTGGGCGCTGGTGGTGCCGAGCTTCACCATCGACCACGACCGCAGGACGTATTCCTGGATCGAGGCGCGGATCCACCACATCGCGTAGGTGGCGAGGCGGAACCCCTTCTCGGGGTCGAACTTCTTGACGGCCTGCATCAGGCCGACGTTCGCTTCAGAGATGACCTCGGCCTGCGGCAGGCCGTAGCCCCGGTAGCCCATGGCGATCTTGGCGGCGAGACGCAGGTGCGACGTCACGAGCTGATGGGCGGCGTCGGTGTCCTCATCCTCGATCCAGCGCTTGGCCAGCATGTATTCCTGCTCGTGCTCGAGCATCGGGAACTTGCGGATTTCCTGCAAGTAGCGGTTCAGGCCCGCCTCGGGGTTCGGTGCCGGCAAGTTGGCATAGGTCGCGGCCATGTCTGGTCTCCCTGAGATGTTAAGAGGCTTAACACCCTCTTGGTCAGGATGTGGTTTGCTCCCCGAAGCCTTCAAGATGCGGCGGCTCACGAGGGTGTGTCCTCCATCGGTCGTCGGACGGTCCTGCTCTACTCCTTGCGACCACGCCCCGAAAGAGCCGGATCGGCGGGTTTTGTGTGCCCTGTCGCACAGAAACGCTAACGAAGGATTAAAGTTTCCATCCGCAGCCTTCAGCGGCGCAGCGCTGCCAGCAGCCCGTCGAGATCGTCCGGCAGCGGCGCGCCGAAGCGCAGGGCCGCGCCGTCGATCGGATGAACGAAACCCAGGGTCTCGGCATGCAAGGCCTGGCGCGCAAAGGCCCGGACGGCATCAACGCCGGGATGATCCTTCGGCACGCGGCGATGGCCGCCGTAGGTGGGGTCGCCTACGAGGGCGTGGCCCGCATGCGCCATATGCACGCGGATCTGATGCGTCCGGCCGGTTTCCAGCCAGCATTCCACGAGGGCCGCCGCACCGAAGCTCTCGACGGTCCGGACCCGGGTGACGGCATGGCGGCCGGTATCCCAGGTCACGGCCTGGCGCTGCCGATCGGTGCGATGGCGCGCGAGCCGGGTGGTGATCTTGAGAATGTCCGCCGCCTCCCAGCTCACGCCCCTGGTGCCGCGCAGCCGCGGATCGCCCGCGTCGGGAACGCCGTGGCAGACGGCGAGATAGCGGCGCTCGACGGTATGGGCCTCGAACTGCGCGGCCAGTCCGTGATGCGCGGCGTCGGACTTTGCGACGACCAGCAGGCCGGAGGTGTCCTTGTCGATACGGTGGACGATGCCCGGGCGCCGCTCGCCGCCGACGCCGGACAGCGCACCGCCGAAATGATGCAGCAGGGCGTTCACCAGCGTGCCGCCGGGGGAACCGGGCGCGGGATGCACGACCATGCCGGCCGGCTTGTCGATGACGATGAGGTCGGCGTCCTCGTGGACGATGTTCAGAGGGATGTTCTCGGGCCGGGTGTCCGGATCGTCGGCGACGGGCACCGTCACCACGACCTCGTCGCCCCATTCCGCTTTGTCGCGCGCGCCCGCCACCGAACCGTTGACGGTCACGGCCCCGTCGGCCAGCAGGCGGGCGAGGCGCGAACGGCTGAGATGGGCCTCGGCTGGCACGTCGCGGGCGATTGCCTTATCGAGGCGCGGCGGCGGATCGACCGCGATGACGAAGGCGACGACCTTCGGGGAGTTCAGCGTGTCGGACATGGAAGACGAGCCTCGGCTGCCCCCCGACCTGCGCTTCCTGAAGGCTCTGGTCACGATTCTGACGGGGGTGATGATCGCGGGTCTCATAACCATCGTGGTCGTGCTTGTCACCCGCCTGCCGGGTGCCGCCATCACTGTGCCGGACCGGTTGCAGGTGCCCCGGGGCGCGGAGGTTCTGGCGGTGACGCAGGCCCCCGGCGTCTGGCTGGCGACGACTGTGGACGGGCGGCTCTTGATGTTCGCCCCGGACGGCACATTCCGGCGCGAGGTGGCGCTGGACTGACGCCCGGTGCAGCGAAGGACGGAACCTCACCCGCTCCCGCCGGTTGGCTCGGGCAGGAGCGGAGCATGAACATCGGGGCCGGACATCTGATTGCGGGGGCCATCCTCGGACTTGTCGCCGGGCTCGGCTTAGGCCTCGCGCTCGACAGCACGTTCGGCGGGCTGGCTCTCGGGGTCTCCATCGCGGTGGCCGTGGCGCTGACCTTCGCCGACCTCGACCGCTGAGATCAGAGGAGCGGCGCGACGGTCGGCCAGAGCGATGCCACGAGGAGCGCCGCCATCGTCCAGTTGAAGACGCGCAGGCGGACGGGCGACGTCAGCAGCCGCCGCATCTCGCGGCCGATGACGGTCCAGCAGCTGACCGACGGCAGGTTGATCGCCCCGAAGACCAGCGCCACGCTCATGACCGAACCGGGCGAGCCGCTGGCGTAGAGCGTGACCGCGGTGAGCGCCATCGTCCAGGCCTTCGGGTTGACCCACTGGAACGCGGCGGCCTGCAGGAAGGTCATCGGCGAGGTCTGCACCGCTTGGCGTCCGGGCGCGGCGGCGGTGGCGATCCGCCACGCCAGATAAAGCAGATAGGTGACGGAGACAACGGCGAGCGCCGGACGGGTCCACGGCACGAGATCGAAGACCCGTGCCAGGCCGAGACCGACCGGGACGATCATGAAGGCGAAGCCGAGCGCGACTCCGAGCGCGTGCGGGAGGCTGCGGCGAAGGCCGAAGTTCGCCCCCGATGCCATCAGCATGAGATTGTTCGGCCCCGGCGTGATCGAGGAGACGAAGGCAAAGCCCGCGAGGGCGAGAAACACGTCGAAGGACATCGTGTGAGCAGGACTGATCGCCATGGGGAGCTGGTCGCGGATAGGAGCCGGTTGCGGCGAACTCCGCAAGACATGACGTCAATCGATGAGCGTCTCTTGCCCATCCTCTGCCGCGAGGGGGCGGATCACCCTGAAGTCGCTGGCGGGGAGAATCGGACCGCCGCCTCGGCGACGCCGCGGCGCATGCCGGCGCGCGGGCCTGCCGGGTCGACCCGGCAGGCGATCGCGCCATCGTCGCTGCCGCACGGACCTGGAACGGGATCGCCGCCACCGGCCCCGCTCGGCTCAACGATCGATCCGGGCCAAGGCGCCGTCGCCAATCGCACGGCGCAAATGGCCGGTCACGTCGACGCGGTGGGCGTCCCTTCGGCTCGGCGGATCGCGGATGCCCGGCTCCGGGTGGCGGGCGCAACGGCCGGCGGGTCGCGCGTTACCGAGAGGATGCGATCGGGGACGACCCCGCCGTGGCCGATAAGGAAGGTTTGCAAATGCCGCAGCCAGCCTTCACACCAGTGTCACATCAGCCCCCTAGCAGCCTCCCGACAGGCGGCGGCAGGGGGTCGCGCCTGCGACCATGCCAGACCGGAGAGAGCCAACATGAACGACCTCAGCCATCTCAGCGCCGACGATTGGGACGAAGCGAAGTTCCCCCGTCCGGCAGGCAACGATTTCGACGCCGTCGTCGAGCGCGCCCTGAACCGCCGCGGGTTCCTGCGCGGTGTGCTCGCCTTCGGCTCCGGAGCGGCCGCGCTCAGCACGGGCCTCGGCGGCCTCCTGACGACGACCTCGGCCCGCGCCCAGGCCGGAGCGGACTGGGCCTTCGAAGGCATTGCGGCCCACACCGACGCGACGATCCACGTGCCGGAAGGCTACGAATGGAAGACGCTGGTCCGCTGGGGGGACCCGCTCTTTTCCGACGCGGAGCCCTTCGATCCGGCTGCCGGGATCACGGTGGCCTCGTCGGACCGGGTGTTCGGCGAGAATACCGACGGGATGGAGACCTTCGTAGTCGACGGCAGGACGCTCATCGCGGTCAACCACGAATACGCCAACATCGATGTCAACCTGCCCGGCAAGAGCGAGGACGACACGACCGGCTTCACCGCCGACGACGTTACGGTGCTCAAGCATATTCAGGGCGTCACCGTGATGGAAGTGGCCGAGGGCCCGGACGGCTGGGCCATCGTGGTCGACAGCCCCTACAACCGGCGCATCCACCACGACACGCCGATGACCATCGCGGGCCCCGCCGCCGGTCACGACCTGCTCAAGACGACTGCCGACCCGGAGGGCCGCACGGTCCTTGGCACGCTCAACAACTGCGGCTCGGGCAAGACGCCCTGGGGCACGTATCTGACCTGCGAGGAAAACTTCAACGGCTACTTCGGCGCGGCCGACCCCGAGGTCGAGTTCTCCGCTACCGAGGCATTTGCCCGCTACGGCATCGGTGCCGAGGGCCGGTACGGCTACGAGCGGCACGACGCCCGCTTCGACGTGACGGAGGAGCCGAACGAGGCAAATCGCCACGGCTGGATCGTCGAGATCGACCCAGCGGACCCGGAGAGCACCCCCGTGAAGCGCACCGCCATGGGCCGCTTCAAGCACGAGAACGCGGCCGCGACCGTGGCCGGGAACGGCAAGGTCGTGGTCTATCTCGGCGACGACGAGCGCGGCGAGTACCTGTACCGTTACGTCTCGAACGGCACCTACACCGAGGGCGGCTCGACCGAGGGACTGCTGGACGACGGCAAGCTCTACGTCGCGAAGTTCAACGACGACGCGACCGGCGAATGGATCGAGCTGACGCCGGAGGCGACCGGCATGGATGCGGGCGAGATCCTGATCCACACCCGGATGGCCGCCTCCGCCGCCAATGGAACAACGATGGACCGTCCCGAATGGGTCGCGGTCAACCCGGTCTCGCCGATGGTGTGCTGCGCGCTGACCAACAACAGCAACCGCGGCGTGGCGGCGAACGCCGGGGGCGACGAGATGGTCCTGAACGGCCCGAACCCGCGCGAGGAGAACAACTACGGCCAGATCGTGCGCTGGCTGCCCGCGGACGGCGACCATTCGGCGGACGGGTTCGAATGGGATCTCTACGTCATGGCGGGCAACCCGCTTGTCGGTCAGGGCGACTATATCGGCTCCGAGAACGTGACCGAGGGCAATCTCTTCAACTCGCCCGACGGCATGATGTTCGACTCGACCGGCCTGCTTTGGATCCAGACGGACGGCGACGACAGCAATGAGGGTCCCTATACCGGCATGGGCAACAACCAGATGCTCGCGGGCGACCCCGATTCGGGCGAGATCCGGCGCTTCCTGACCGGGCCGAAAGGCTCCGAGGTGACGGGCCTGACCTGGCCGGAGGACCGAACGGCGATGTTCGTCGGCATCCAGCACCCGGCCGCCCCCTTCCCCGACGGCGAGGGCGCCCTGCCCCGCTCGGCCATCGTGACGGTTAGGCGGTCGGACGGGGCGACGGTCGGCTGAGGTTCGCCGCGCGGACAACACGAGGGGGCACCCGGCGCCAGCCCCTGACGCTGAATGTCAAAAAAAACCACTTTGGTTGGCCGAACTTCGGCCAACTTTCCTTTCGACACGACGCTTGACCGCCATCCGAATGGAGAAAAAAGGTGTCGAGCGTCTCGAGGATATCTTCGGGGACTTTGGCGAAGCCACTGGTCCAAAGACGTCCCCCGCCGGTCGCGGGGATCGACCTGAACGTCTGCCGCAACCCGTCATGCACGACCTGCGGCGTTTTGCCTGATTTGTTCAAGCGGCCCCGGGGGACGCCGCCAGCGGCTTCGGGGCGTGCTTCGGGGCGTGGTCGCAGGCAGGATGCACGAAGAGCATTGCCAGTGGTCCGCGAGTGGAACACCTCCCGGCTGAAGAACAACCGTGCGGTTGTGGAGGAGCGTGAGCGGCTTCGCCGCCTGCGCGAGACCGATCCGGCTACAC
>JBBQDX010000199.1:0-8321 GCA_038320125.1 Rhodobacterales bacterium
GCGGCCCAGCTCTACAGCGAGTTCAAGAGCTACTTCCCGGACAACGCGGTCGAGTATTTCGTCAGCTACTACGACTACTACCAGCCCGAGGCCTATGTGCCGCGCACGGACACCTTCATCGAGAAGGACTCCAGCCGCAACGAACAGATCGACCGCATGCGCCACAGCGCCACCCGCGCGGTGCTCGAGCGCGACGACGTGATCATCGTCGCCTCGGTCAGCTGCATCTACGGCATCGGCTCGGTCGAGACCTACACGGCCATGACCTTCGAGCTGGCGGTCGGCCAGAAGATCGACGACCGCCAGATGGTCGCCGACCTGGTCGCCCAGCAGTACAAGCGCAACGACGCCAGCTTCGAGCGCGGCACCTTCCGCAGGCGCGGCGACACGGTCGAGATCTTCCCCGCCCACTACGAGGACCGCGCCTGGCGCATCCTGACCTTCGGCGACGAGATCGAGGCGATCCACGAGTTCGACCCGCTGACCGGCCGCAAGACCGCCGAGCTGCCGTCGGTGAAGATCTACGCCAACAGCCACTACGTCACGCCGCGCCCGACGCTCAACCAGGCCATCACCCACATCAAGGCCGAGCTCAAGGAGCGCCTCGACTGGATGGTCGCCAACGGCAAGCTGCTGGAGGCCCAGCGCCTGGAGCAGCGCACCCGCTTCGACATCGAGATGATCGAGACCACGGGCAGCTGCGCCGGCATCGAGAACTACAGCCGCTACCTGACCGGCCGCCGCCCGGGCGAGCCGCCGCCGACCTTCTTCGAATACATCCCCGACAACGCCCTGCTGTTCTGCGACGAGAGCCACCAGACGGTGCCGCAGATCGGGGCCATGTACCGCGGCGACTACCGCCGCAAATGGACCCTGGCCGAGTACGGCTTCCGCCTGCCCAGCGCGCTCGACAACCGCCCGCTCAAGTTCGAGGAGTGGAATGCCATGCGGCCCGACACCATCTGCGTCTCGGCCACCCCGGCGGCCTGGGAGATGGAGCAGTCCGGCGGCGTCTTCGCCGAACAGGTGATCCGCCCTACCGGCCTGATCGACCCGCCGGTGGAGATTAGGCCCGTCTCCAAGGACAACCACAGCCAGGTGGACGACGTCATCGCCGAGGTGCGCGACACCACGGCCAAGGGCTATCGCTCGCTGATCACCGTGCTCACCAAGAAGATGGCCGAGGACCTCAGCGAGTACATGCACGAGCAGGGCCTGCGTGTCCGCTACATGCACTCCGACATCGACACCATGGAGCGGATCGAGATCATCCGCGACCTACGCCTGGGCGCCTTCGACGCCCTGATCGGCATCAACCTGCTGCGCGAGGGCCTGGACATCCCCGAGTGCGGGCTGGTGGCCATCCTCGACGCCGACAAGGAGGGCTTCCTGCGCTCGGAGACCTCGCTCATCCAGACCATCGGCCGCGCCGCGCGCAATCTCGACGGCAAGGTGGTGCTCTATGCCGACCGCATCACCGGCAGCATGGAGCGCGCGCTGTCCGAGACAAACCGGAGGCGCGAGAAGCAGATGGCCTACAACGTGGAGCACGGCATCACCCCCGCCACGGTCAAGAAGAACGTCGAGGACATCCTCGCCGGGCTCTACAAGGGCGACGTGGACATGAACCGCGTCACCGCCAGGATCGACAGGCCGATGGCGGGCGCGAACCTGATGGCGCACCTCGACGGCCTGCGCGAACGGATGCGCAAGGCCGCCGAGAACCTCGAGTTCGAGGAGGCGGCGCGATTGCGCGACGAGGTCAAGCGGCTCGAGACGGTGGACCTGATGGTCTCCGACGACCCGCTGACACGGCAATCGGCGGTGGAACAGGCGGTTGACGACGCGCGCAAGGCGGAAGGCAGGAGCACGGCGGGACGGCCGGGCCAGCGGGGAGGGAACGTGAAGCGTCGGGGCAAGGGGCGGTGACTCAGTTTCTCAAAATATCATCCACGTCGCAATAATGAACGTCTTTAATTTTCACCATCTCGGACGATACATAAGAACGCCGGTAGTTTTGGAGTCTTTCGAATCGTTTGCGGGCGCGAATGAGTTTCTCGTAAAACAGCGGGTCGATATTGAATTTTTCCTCGATTTCGCGGTCGATTGAGACGGCGCAAAGAAACGAGATTGGCTTATCGTCCTCTGCGCATACCGATTTAAGGAATAGTCCATGGGCAGAATCGATTTCTGCAATGGCATCAGTCAGGAAAGATTCCGTTTCCATCCTGACCTTTTCATGACCCCGAGCCATTGATGACAGATAATTTCGAAAGAGTGACTTCATGCAAATGTATTCTTCATCAATTTCTTTCATCTGATCTCGAGTCTCTCCTCGCAGATGGTGGTTCTCAATCAGATCGGCAACACGGATTTGTGGATCGATAGTGTTCCGCAAACGCAACGCGCCCTGAGTTCCGTGATCTTGATACTGCTTGGTGTCCCCAAAGGAAATTCTGTTAACGGCGACTGACTGATGTTTCGCATGATTTCGAAGAACTTCAACGATCCTATAACTTGGATATTTTCTAAACTCATATGAGAACGCCTCTTCAATATTCGCGAAAATTCCGACTGGAAACTCCGCCCTCGACTTCCATCCCCTCCTTTGATCGTGATATGCACCCGATGCTGTCAAAATACTCAGCGCACGAAAATTGATATCCGCGTTTTTGCGATCTCCAGAATCGTATAGATGGGCCATACTTTCATTTTCATCGGACCAATCGGTAAGATAATCTACCGACGCGAGCAGAAGATAAGCTTCAAACTCCCTTACCGACGCCACATACACACGGAATGCCTGCTCGAGGTTCATTAGCCCGTCAATAACGTTTTTTGCAGAAATAAGGCGATCAAAAATTTCTTTATCAACGGTCATTTTGCGACCTCCCATAAAGCGTTCTGCTAAAGCGAATTTCATGCCGTGTTCACAATCCATAAGATCCAAATTTCAGTCATCGCGCAGAATACTTCGAACCCGCCCGCACTCACGGTGCCCTACGGCTTCGACCATCTCGACCCGTAGCATGCCGCCCGCCGCCAGACCTATCACCGCCGAGAGCTGCCAGGGGAAACGGGGAGCCGGCCCCTCGCCCGCCGGGTTAACCTCTGATTAACCATCTTCGACGCATCAACGCGACCATGCGTCTCTGGCCGATCCTGTCCCTCTGTCTGCTGCTCCCATCCCTCGCCGTCGCCGGTCCCTGGCCGCGCGAGCAGGGGGGGGTCTATGCGCTTGCGAGCCATCAGGGGGGGCGGGACGGCTGGTCGGGGCTTTACGTCGAATATGGCGGGCCGCGACGGCTGACGTTCGGTCTGGACCTGGGCGGACATGTCGTCGGGCTGGGGGAAGCGCGGCTGGCGGGGTTCACCGACCGGGACGTGGACGGGCGCATCCGCTCCTTCGTGCGCATTCCCGTGCCCCTGCCGGGCGGTGCGGGCCGGCTCGCGCCGTGGCTCGCTGCCGTCGAACTCGGCATGGGGCGCGACTTCGAGGAGGACGGCCGGTACCGCGACCGCCTGGGCCTCGGGGCAAGCGTCGGCCGCGGGTTCTCGACCGCGATCGGCGATGGTTGGATGACGCTCGATCTCGGCGTCTCGGCCGCCTCCGGCGGGGACGTGCGCGTCAGTGCGGGCGGGTTGATCGGCGTCAAGCCGACGGCGCGTCTCGCGGTCGAACTCGGTGTATTTGCCGAGCGCGACGACGGCGGGCTCGACTATCAGATCGGCCCGACGCTTCAGTACGGGTTCGGCAGGCTGGGAGAGGGGCGGCTGGGGGTCGCCTACAGGTCGGAGGACGAGGTGGCCGTCACGCTCGGGTGGTCCATCGCCTTCTGACCGCTCCGGGCCCGAAGGCTCCGGCCCTGGAACCGGCCGCAGCACCTCTATCTCTTCGAGAGCGCCCGCACCAAGGCCACCACCGCCGCCGCCCCGACCGCGCCAACCACCAGGATGAGCAGGAGCCCGCCTGCCGCCAGTGCGGTCACGCCGAAAGCCAGCAAGAGGAATGGCGTCGCCATTGCGGCAACCGCCCCGATCACCGCGTAGAGCGCCTTGCCGCGCCCCGTCAGCGCCCCCGCGAGCCAGCCGACCGCGAGGCCGATCAGCGCCAGGACGATCAGCGCCACCGCGCCCAGTCCCTCGAACAAACCTTCCATGCGTCATCCTTCCCGATATCCGCCGACGTCCGGCACGTCGTGCCGCGCCGGCACCGGCAGCCCGAAGCCGATACGACCGCTGCGCGGACTGGCCCCGAGTGGCGGATCCATCCCCCATCCCGCCCGCGAGTGCAACGGCCATCGGCGCGGCGGGGGATCCAAGCGTCGCAGGCAAGAACGTTCGGACGGGTGGGGCGAGGCCGTCCCGGCGGCGGGCGGCGCTACCAGCCCTCGGTGCCCGGCGCGCCCTTGATGCGGCCCGCGAGGTTGGGCGTAACCCAGCCGCCATAGAAGTTCCCGGGCTGCGGCGTGACCTCGACGCCGCCCACGAAGCAGGCATCCATCGCATGCGCGTAGATGGCGAGATGCCCCGCGAGAGCCGCGAAGGAGGCCGTCGGCTCGGGATACTCCCAGGCGCAGCGCGGGGCGACGACGCCGTTCGCGGCGATCGTCCAGTAGCGCGCGGTGCCCTTCCATTCGCAGAACGACTGGCCCGGCGCGGCCGCAAGCTCGGCGGCGATGGCGCTGCGCGGAATGTAGTAGGTCGGCGCGTGATGCGTCTCCAGCACCCGCAGCGCCGCATCCGTCGAGACGATCTCCACCCCCCCGAGCCGGATGCGGATGCGCTGCGCGACCCGCTCGAGCGCGGGCGGGCGGGGATAGGTCCGGACGTCTTCGGCGGGCAGGTCTGTCATGGTGGGGAGGTAGGGCGATCCGCCGGTGCGTCACCGTCACCGTCACCGTCTCCGGCCGGTCCGGCGCGTCGGCGTCGAGGCTGCGGCAGCCATCGGTCCTGTAGGGTGGTGCCGCGCTCCCGGCGGCAACACGGTCCTGCGCCTCGATCCTGTCCGGTCATCGCGCCGCCGTCACCAGGTCATGCCCCGCGGCGCCCGTCTTGCCGCCGACGGCACCGACAGCCTGCGCGCCGGAGGCAATGGCGAGTGCGAGGGCATCCACCGCCGCCCGGTCCGCCAGCCATGCTTGCATAGACCCGCCGTCGAAGGCGTCGCCCGCCCCGCTCGTGTCGACGGCCCGCGCCGGCCGTAGCGGGGCGTCGAGGTGGAGGTCGGCGGTCATCCGGCACGCGCCCTTCGCGCCGCGCTTGATCACGGTTACCGGGGCGGGACGCTCGGGCGGGCCAAGGTCCGCCAGTTGCGCCGCCTTACCGGCATTGGGCGGGAACACGTCGACCGCGGCGACCGGGTCGCCCGCCGCCGCCTGCGCGTCCTCCCGGCCGCAGTCGAACGAGATCGACGGGCCCGCCGCGCGCGGGGTCCGACGCAGCGACGCCCGCTTCGGCAGGCTGCGCAGCTCGCCGATGTGCAGGTGCCCGATGTCCGCCGCCGCGATCCGTACGGTGTCGAGCGGCGGGCAGGTCGCGCCCGTCCGCCGCGTCAGGAACGCCCGGTCGCCGGCGCCCGCCATCGCCACGGTGACCCGCGGGCCTTCGCCGGGCCCGCAGAACCGCGTGTCGATGCCGTGCCGTGCGAGCTCGGCGGCCACGGGGGCGTCGAACGGCGCGCCGGGTAGGTGCTTCCAGAGAAACGCGGTTCGCCCGGGCGCCGCGCGATCGGCCGCGGTGATCGCGGCAGCGCCGCCAGCGTGCAGGGTCAGGCGGTCCGCGAAGGCCTCGGTGCCCACCGTCGGCAGCCGCGGCGGGCCGATGATCACGAGGTCGCAGCAGATGCGGCCGACGCAGAGCACGCCGCTTCTTTCGGCCACCTGCTTCCAGGTCAGCGCCGCCCCCGTGCCCCGGTCGAAGCGATGCACGTCCCGGGCCGCCGCCCCCAGCCGCACCACCTCGCCCACGGCAGGCGGGGTGCGGCTGTCGGCCTTGGCGATGATCTCGCCCGCAGCGGTCTCGACGTAGATCAGCGTCCCGAGCCCCGGCGGCTCGTGCACCGTCATCCGCCCCCAGATCAGCGACGCCTCTGCCACCCGACGCAGATCTTCGCGCCGCACGCCCGGCAGGACGTCGCCCTGCCCCCGGTTCAACGCGATCGCGCTGCCCGACGCGCCCGTCACCGTGCCGCCCGCCGCCGTCCCCTCGAGCGGGTTCCTCGACGGCGCGCCGATAAAACGGGGG
The DNA here is from genome assembly GCA_038320125.1 of Rhodobacterales bacterium. Taxonomy (GTDB): domain Bacteria; phylum Pseudomonadota; class Alphaproteobacteria; order Rhodobacterales; family Rhodobacteraceae; genus Jannaschia. The sequence continues at coordinate 6,247 of JBBQDX010000199.1, forward strand.
ACGAAGGTGTTCGCCGGGCTGCGGTAGACTTCCTAGGCCGTGCCGACCTTCTGGATGCGGCCATCCTTCATGATGCCGATGCGGTCGGCCATGGTCATCGCCGCGACCGGGTCGTGGGTGACGAGGACGCTGGTGTATCGGGCGCGCCGGTGCAGCTTCCTGCTCTCCCGCCGCATCTGCGTCCGCAACTGCGCGTCGAGGTTCGAGAGCGGCTCGTCGAAGATGAGGACAGCGAGGTCGCGAACCATGGCGCGGCCGTTGGCGACGCGCAGGCGCTGGCCGGCTGAGAGCTGGTGCGGCTTGCAGTCCGGAAGCGCGGTCATGTCGTGGATCTGCGCGACCTCGGCGATCCGCGTTTCCCTGTCGGCGCGCGGCATCTTCGAGGAGCGCAGCCCGATGGCGAAGGTCTTCCTCACCGTCGTCTGGGGGTAGGCGGCGTGGTTCTGGAACACGGTGGCGATATCGGGGGCATTGGGTTCGGGGTGCGCTACGTCGCGCCCGCCGATCTCGATGCCGCCGCCGCCAATCTTCTCCGGCCCCGCGATGAGCCACATAATGGTGGACTTGTCGCTGCCTGAGGGTCCGACGAAGACGACGAACTTGCCATCGGTCCCGTCGAGGTCGATGCCATGGAGGGCCTCGACGTTGCCGTAGCGCTTGTCCAAAGATTTCAGGCTAAGGTTTGCCATGTCAGGCCTTAGTCAGGGATTGGAACGCCGCTTGCCGCCTTCGATCGGCTACCAGATGGCGCTCGACGCGGACCCACGTGCGGGCGCGCAGGGCGTCCAGGGCGGCGGCATGGGTGTCGAAGGCGGCGTCCAGGGCGTCGGGCGGCGGGCCGCCGGGACAGTCGCGGCGCGCCACGAAGGCCCCGGGGGCCACGGTGGTGGCGAAGGTCGCCGCGTCCATCGCCGCCGGGCGCGCCGCGCGATCCCCGAGGGCGGCGCGAATTGCCTCGCCCTCCCCGAACGGCACCCTGCGCCCGATTACCGCCTCCACAATCTGCGCGGCGATCCTGTGGGCGCCACGGTAAGTCAGCCCCTCGTCGCACACCAGCCTACCTGCCAGTGCGGTGATTGTGATGCAGGCGGCGTCGGCGTGGCGCAGCAGGCGCGCCGCGTCGATCGCTGCCGCATGGAGGACCGCCGCAGCGAGGTCCAGCATCCGGCCCCGCTCTCCAAGGCTGTGAGACCGGCCTGACGCAGCTCGCCCTCGCTGTCATCCATGTCGGTGATGGGCGTGTTGCGCATCGTGTCGCAACGCCCCGCAGTCACGGCGGCGAGGTGGCGCATATGCTCGATCGGCACCGGGTTGCGCTTCTGCGGCATTATCGAGCTGATCTGGACGAGGGACCATGGCAGGCGCAGCTGGCCGACCTCGCAGGCCGACCGGAAGGCGAAGCCCTGCACGAGACGGTCGACATGGTCGAAGGGAAGCTTCAGCGCGGAACGGCGCCTGGTGACTTGGTCGACGGCGGCGATGCAGCCGCAGGAATTGAGCAGGACGCCCTCGAAGCCACCCCAAGTCGCCAACCGCGCCCCATCGATGGGAAAGCCGCTCTTGGCGATCGCAGCGGCCCCCATCGGCGAATGGTCGAGGCCATTCCGCCGCCTCCGGCAGGCGTCCTGCGTCCCGCAAGAGCACCTCGAGGGCCGCCGAGAGGTAATGCCCGAAGGTGGTCGGCTGCACCGGCTCCCCGTGGGTGCCGGCCACGATCAGGCTGTCGCGCTCCGCCCGCGCCTTGTCGAGCATCGCCTGCACCTGGGCCTCCAGCCGCGCCACGCGCGCCCGCCGAGCCGGCCTGAAAAGCGTATGACCCATGTCGTTGCGCGACCGCGCCGTGTGCAGCGCTCCACTGAGGTCGCCCGGCCGGTAGCGTAACTCCGCCACGAGAAGAAAGAACCAGTCCTCGAACGCGCCGGTATAGGTCAGCACATCGGCGTCCTGCTCCCGCGAGATCGCCCCGGCGATGGCCGCGCCGTCGTCGCGCGACAGGATGCCGGTCTCGACCGGCATCACCGGATGCGTCCGGTTGATCGCCTCCATGCCCTGCGCATGATGCGCCTTCTGGCCTT
>JBBQDX010000200.1:0-8301 GCA_038320125.1 Rhodobacterales bacterium
CATCGACCTGGCCGGAGAGCCACGGGAAGTGGTGGCGTCGCGCCTCGGCATCACCGTCGGCGCCCTCAATGTCCGGCTGCACCGCGCCCGACGGGCGCTGAAGCAGCGCCTGGAGGAGATGTGCCTGACCTGCCCGGTGCATGGCTATCTCGACTGTGGATGCGAGGAAGCCGAAGCAAGCCGCCGGCGGCTCGCCAAGGCGCAAGGTACGGAAGACCTGTAACAGATCGGGCCGCGCCGCGTCTTTGATCATGAACGAGGGCCGAGATCGGTCCTTCGCCCGATGGAGGAAACGATGGCTACCGAACAGAAACATCGACCCGACGAGAGCAAGGGATGCTGCTGCGGCACAGGCGGCACGACCGGCGAAGAGGCGCAGCCACAGAAAAGGCAGACCGACCGGCACGAGGACCATCCGACGGAGCCCGCGCAGAAACCGGCGCCGAGCCGATCCAAGGGCTGCTGCGGCGGCAGCTGAGACTGGCCAAGCCGGCCGGAGGCCGAACAGCGCCGCCGCCGGTGGCGCGCGGATGGGGGAGTGGAACTTTGAGCACGGTGACATTGGAGGTCGGCGGCCTCTTCGAAGAGCTCGACCATCTCGGCGTCGAAAAACAGTTGCGCCAGGCAGCGGGCGTGCGCCGGGCGGCGTCGAACCCCGCCTCCGTCAGTGTCACGGTCGAGTTCGATGAGACGGTCACTGACGTCGAGCGGCTGCGGCGGCTCGTGACTTCCTGCGGCTTCCGGCGGGCGTGTTCTACCCTTTCGTCGTCAGCCCCGAGGTGGCGGCGCTGGCGATGTCGGGTAGCTCGGCGCTGGTCGCGGTCAATGAGCTCCTGCTCAAACGCACCCGGCTCGAGGGCGTGACAAGCGGTGACAGCTGGGGCGGCGCGGAGGCCGGGCCGGCCGTCGCGGTCGCGGTCGCCCGGTAAGGACGAGAATTTATGGAGACGGGAACAATGAATCATGGTGATGACGGCGGAAGGCGCGGCTTCCCCGCCTCGCTCAGCACGATGGTGCTGTTGGTCTTTCTGGCGGTCGGAGGCTTCTACCTGATCGCCGAGCACACGGCGCATCTGGTGGGTTATGCGCCGCTGCTCCTGCTGCTGCTGCTCTGCGGCGGGATGCACTTCTTCATGCACGGCAGTCACGGTGGACACGGTCACGGCGGTCATGGCGGGCGCGATGGCGGCACACCGGATGCCGTCGAGTCCGACCGGACCGGCGACCGACGATGACCGCGGCCGTTCCCGCCTACGGGCTCTGGCTGCTGGTCGTGCTTAATTCGGCGATCTTCATCCTGTTCGCATTCAGCTTCTTCAAGCCGCGGACAGCGCGTGACTGGCGTTCGTTCGGTGCGTTCAGCGCCTTCCTGATCGCACTCTTCACCGAGATGTACGGATTTCCGCTCACGATCTATCTTCTGTCAGGCTGGCTGCAGAGCACCTATCCCGGCGTGGACTGGCTGGCGCACGATGCGGGCCACCTGCCGGAGATGATGTTCGGCTGGGAGGCGAACCCGCATTTCGGTCCGTTCCACATTCTGAGCTTCGTCTTCATCGGCGGCGGCTTCATCCTGATCTCGGCGGCCTGGAAGGTGCTCCATACGGCGCAGCGGCAGGGGGTGCTGGCGACATCGGGATCCTATGCGCAGGTACGCCATCCGCAATACGTGGGCTTCATGCTGGTGATGTTCGGCTTCCTTCTGCAATGGCCGACGCTGCTGACGCTCGCGATGTTTCCGGTGCTGGTCTGGATGTATATCCGCCTTGCCCGGCACGAGGAACGAGAGGCCGAGACGGAGTTCGGCGAGGCATACCGCCGCTATGCAGCGCGTGTGCCGGCTTTCGTGCCCCGGCTGCCCGGACACCGCGACAGGACCGCGCGGTGAACCGCCACGCCGATAGCGGGCACCGGCGGACAGCCGAGCTTCGCCTTACGGCAGCTGCTGCCCTGAGGGAGCCGGATCGGTAGGACGTTTCATCCCGCCCCATGGCGCTGCTTTCTGCACAGGCGTGAGCGGGCGGCCAGTTTGACAGAACGAGCCCCTGATCGGGCGATCTTGAAGCGAGACGGAGAAAGGAACAGGACATGGCTGAGCGAAAGAAGGTCCGCGTGGCGGTCAACGGCTACGGCGTGATCGGCAAGCGGGTCGCCGACGCGGTCGCCCTGCAGGATGACATGGCGCTCGCGGGAGTGGCGGATGTCGGCACCGATTGGCGCCCGCGCATGGCGACCCGCAAGGGCTATGCTCTCTACGGCGCGACAGCCGGACATGCCGGGGCGATGCGCGACGCCGGCCAGGAGGTGTCGGGCACGCTCGACGATCTGCTCGATGCCAGCGATGTGGTGGTCGACTGCACCCCGAAGCGGATCGCGGCGCAGAATGTCGGCATCTACCGCGCCCGAAAGCTCAAGTTCATCGTCCAGGGCGGTGAGAAGCATGACGTGACCGGGCACTCCTTCGTTGCCGAGGCGAGCTATGCCGGCGCCGTGGGTCGCGACAGCACCCGCGTCGTCTCCTGCAATACCACGTCGATCGTGCGCACCCTCACCGCGCTGAAGCAGGCGGGCCTCCTGCGCCGTGCCCGCGGCACGCTCCTGCGCCGCGCCACCGACCCGTGGGAGAGTCATCTGGGCGGGATCATGAACACGCTGGTGCCCGAGCCCGAGATCCCGAGCCATCAGGGCCCCGACGCGCAGAGCGTCGATCCCGATCTCGACGTGGTCACGATGGCGGTCAAGGTGCCCCAGACGCTGGCGCATCTTCACTACTGGTCGGTGCAGCTGACCCGACCTGCCGGGAAGACGGAGGTGATAGAGGCTTTCCGCTCCGCATCGCGCATCGCCCTGATCCGCGACCGCGACGGGCTGACGGCGCTGAACGCGGTCAAGGAGATGATGGCCGACATGGGGCGCCCGCACGACAACCTCTACGAGGTGGTGCTCTGGGAGGACATGCTGCGGGTCGAAGGCGACGAAGCGTTCTATGCCTACATGGTCGACAATCAGGCCATCGTGATCCCCGAGACGATTGATGCGATCCGGGCACTGACGGAGCTGGAGACCGACGCGGCGGCCTCGATCCGCAAGACCAATGCCTCGCTCGGCATCACCGGGCAGCTTGGGTCCGAAACGGTGCTGGCATGATTGGATTATTATAAAGATCAGCCTGGGTCATGCCATTTCCCGGCTGCTTTGATATTCGCTGCGCACCACGCCATCCGCCGCTACAACCAGCTCAGGGTCAGGGCGGCGAGCACGAGGTATCGCCCGACCTTGGCGATCGTCACCAGCAGCAGGAAGCGCCAGAGAGGTTCGCGCAGCAGGCCGGCCGCGACCGTGAGCGGATCGCCGACGATCGGCACCCAGCTCAGCAACAGCGACCAGCGGCCGAATCTGCCGTACCAGTCCCGCGCGCGACGGAGCGCTCGGGGGTTCGCCGGAAACCAGCGCCTGTCCCGGAACGCTTCGGCCGAGCGTCCAAGCGCGTAGTTGATCACCGAACCAAGCACGTTGCCGACGCTCGCGCTGACGAGAAGACCCCAGATCGACCACTCGCCGGAGAGCAGCAGGGTTACGAGCACGATCTCCGACTGTGCCGGAAGGATCGTCGCGGCGATCAGTGCCGACAGGAACAGCCCACCATAGGCGTAGACGTCGATCACGAGGCGAGGGGGTGCCCTGCGTCACCCGCCATGCGGCCACGCGTGGTGGTGACCGTCGATGACGAAGACGTGGGCATGGCTTCGGCCATGACGGGTCCTGCCCTCGTTCCAGTGGGGATTGCCCTGCGCCAGATCGTCATGCGAATGCAACAGCACCTCGGGGTCGGCGGCGGGCCAGAGCTGTATCGCGGCGATCAGGCCGAGGGCGGCGACCCCGTCCATTACGAGAAATGCCGCATCCAGCCCGACGCCTGCGCCCAGCCAGCCGGCGAGCGGGTAGGCGATGAGCCAGCAGACATGCGACAGCGCGAACTGCGCGGCGAAGAGCGCCGGCCGATCCTCGGGCTGTGCGGAGCGGCGCAAAAGGCGTCCCGTCGGCGTTTGCGTCAGGCTGTAGCCGAACCCGATCAGCAGCCAGAGAGGGGCGAGCACCGCGAGCGACCCGACCAAGGGTCCGAGCGTCATGCCGAGCACCAGGAGCGCCGCGCCTGCAATCATCGGTGGTCGGTCGGGCATGCGGTCGAGGAGTCTTGGTAGGATCAGGGCGGCCACCATCGAGCCGCCTCCAAAGGCCGCGAGCGCCAGCGCGACCTGCGTTTGCGCCAGGCCGAACCGGCCCTGAACGAGGACGACGGTGCTGACGATCACCATGGCACCAGCCGCCGCCACGGCGAGGTTCAGGGCCAGCAGCCCGCGCAGTCGCGGGGTTGCAAGGTAGATGCGAATGCCGCGCGTCGTGCGATCCCAGACGCCGCGCGGAATGGCGGGTCGCGGACTGGGCAGTGTCACGGTCAGGACAAGGGCCGCGGAGGCCACGAACCCGACCACCGTGCCGCCGAACAGGACCGGAAAGCTCACCACCGTCAGCAGCGCCGCCGCCAGCATCGGACTCAGCAGGTTCTCCATGTCGTAGGCCAGCCGCGAGAGCGACAGCGCGCGGGTGTAGCCGGCCTCGTCGGGCAGGACGTCCGGGATCGTCGCCTGAAACGTCGGCGTGAACCCGGCCGAGGCGGTCTGAAGCAGGAATATCAGCAGGTAGACCTGCCAGACCTCGGTCACGAAGGGCAGCGCCAGCGCCACGATGGCCCGGACCGCGTCGAGCGCCACCAACATCGTCCGGCGCGGGACGCGGTCGGCAAAGGCGGCGGCGATCGGAGCGAGGGTGACATAGGCCACCATCTTGATGGCCAGCGCGGTGCCCAGCACCAGCCCGGCGTCGTCCCCCGCGATCTGCTAGGCCAGCAGGCCGAGCGCCACCGTCGCAAGCCCGGTGCCGATCAGTGCGATCACCTGCGCCGCGAAGAGGTGCCGATAGGTGCGGTTGGCGAGAACCGAGAGCATGTCGCAGCCCCTAGAGCAGCTTCGCCAGCGCCCGCAGCTCGGCCAGATCGCTGTCGCTGCCATTCACGAGGCAGTTGTCGATGTGGTCGTGGATCAGCGTGCGCTTGGCCGCCGTGATGGCACGCTCGACCGCCAGCATCTGGGTCGCGATGTCGGCGCAGGGTCTGCCGGCCTCAAGCATTTCGATCACATGCCGGAGATGCCCGTCGGCGCGCTTCAGCCGCTTGATCAGATCGGGGTGGGTTGCGTGCAGATGGGTGTCTGTCATATCAGGCTTTGTATCCCCCCGGGGGGGTTAAGACAAGAGCCGCGGCGGCATGCCGATCACGGCCGTATCGAGGCAGGGATCAGGGATCAGGGATCAGGGGGCAAGCACAGGTGCCGCAGAGATTGACCGTCATTCTCGGCGTTCTGGCCCTCCTCCTCGCGCCTCTCGGCGTGGCGCTGACCCATGGGCCCTCTACGGAGGGCCCATCCGGATCGCCAACCGCTGCCATACACGATCATACGCATGATCACCGGGTCGGGACCGGATCTGCGGTCGCCGACACGGGTCTCGAAGCGCCTCCGGTTCACGATGCGACCGACCATGACCATCAACTCGTGGCACTGCTTGCCATCGCGGATGGGTGGCGCATTGCAGCCGTCTCCGGGGCTGGGCCCTTCGGGTCACGCGGCACCTCCGGCGATCAGCCGCTCGGTCCGCGTCGTCCACCGCGAGGCTCGACGGCCTGACCTTCACCCTCACGGCTGACACGTTTCACGGATACCCCACATGATATCGACACCTCCGGCCCCGGCACGAAGAGGCCAGGCGCAGAGCGCTGCGGTCGTCCTCCTGATCGCTGCGGTCATGGCACTCTGGACCGACGCGGCTCTCGCCCATTCCGTCACGCTCGGCGATCAGGGCTACATCCAGGAAATCAGCGGAACGCACATCATCCCGTTCCTCTATCTCGGCGCCAAGCACATGGTGACGGGCTACGACCACATCCTGTTCCTGCTAAGCGTGATCTTCTTCCTCTACGGGATGAAGCAGATCGCGGCCTATGTGAGCCTGTTCGCCATCGGACATTCAACGACGATGCTTGCAGGCGTCTGGTTCGATTTCGGCATCAACAGCTACATCGTCGACGCCATCATCGGCTTTTCGGTGATCTACAAGGCGCTCGAAAATCTGGGTGCCTATCGGAAATGGTTCGGGGTTCAGCCGAACACCAAGGCCGCCACCCTGATCTTCGGCTTCCTGCACGGCTTCGGGATCGCCTCCAAGATCATCGACTACGACATCTCGCCCGACGGGCTCCTGGCGAATCTGATCGCCTTCAACGTCGGCGTCGAGATCGGCCAGCTTCTGGCACTTGGTGCCATCCTCGTGGTGATGACCCGCTGGCGCGCCACCTCGTCCTTCGCGCGGCAGGCCTATGCCGCGAACGTCCTCATGATGGCAGCCGGCTTTACCCTCATCGGGTTCCAGATCGCCGGTTATCTCGTCGCCTGATATTCGGAGAGCTATCCATGCAAAAACCATTCGATATAGGGACAGCGCCCGTTCCTCCGCTGCGGGCCGAACCGCGCCACCGCCCTGCCACCGACGCGGCGGGTCACGTCAAAGGGGTCGAGGCCACTTCGGGTGGCCTGGTGCGCGCCACGCTGGGATCCGCCGTCGCGGGTGCGGCAATCCTTGGTCTGTTCTGGCTGCCTGCCGAGTACGGCATCGATCCGACCGGCCTCGGCCGTATCATGGGGCTGACCCGGATGGGCGAGATCAAGCAGCAGCTTTATGCCGAGGCGGAAGCCGAGGATGCTGCGCTGGCCGCCGCCGCGCAGGTTTCGCCTGCACCTGCGCCTGCGACCGACGATCCCGCCCTGGCATCAAGGCTGGACGGGATCGAGGCGCAGCTGGCCGCCATCGCTGCCGTGGTCGGCGCGGATCGCCTCATGGCAGCACCGCCATCGGAACCGGTCGTCGCCCCCATCGAACCCGTCCCTGCCGTGGCCCCGGAGGCGGCCCCGATTGCTCCCGAAGTCGCACCAGCCGTGTCCGAGGCCACCACTCCGGCCTGGCGTGACGAAGCCAGCTATACCTTGCCACCCGGCGAAGGCGTCGAGATCAAGCTCGTGATGGATGAGGGTGGGACTGTCGAGTTCGAATGGACCGCCAGTGGCGGGGTGTTGAACTACGACACCCATGGCGACGGTGGCGGCAACAGCGTCAGCTACGAGAAGGGCCGCGCCGTCGCCGACCAGACCGGCACGCTGACGGCGGCGTTCACCGGCAACCACGGCTGGTTCTGGCGCAACCGGAGCGAGGTGCCTGTCACGGTGACCTTACGCACGCGGGGAGAGTACAGCGAGATGCGGGCACCGTGAGGTAGGCCCCCCATGGCCATCGAGCTCATGGCTGCAGACCGAGGATGAGAGTTCCTGTCGTCGAGGTATGCCCTACGCTCTCACCCAGCCAGATAGAAAGCGCTACATGAACTTTAAGACGATTTGCTTGCTGGGTGGTTACGGCGATGTAGGGCTCCATCTGGCGCGCCTGCTGCACGTCCGCTGCGAGGCCCGGATCGTCCTGGCCGGGCGTGATGGCGAGCGGGCCGGGAACGCTGCCCGCGAAATTGGCCCCCGTTGCGAAGGCATGGCGCTCGATATCCGGGCAGCGGATGCCATTGAGCGGCTGAAGGACATGACCCTTTGCGTCAACCTGACCGAAGCGTCACCGCCCGTATTGGCCGCCACGCTCATTGCGGGCGGCACACATTTCATCGACAGTTCCGCATCGCCCGACTATGTCGCCAACCTGCGTGACGCTATCGGAAAGGTGATCACTCCGCAGGCAACCGCTGTTCTGGAAACCGGCCTTGCGCCGGGGCTGACCAACCTCATCGCTGCCCGCCTCTGCCGCGATTATCCCGACACGCGCCGCATTGACGTGCTGATCGAGATTGGCATGGGCGTTCATCACGGCTTCGCTGCAACCGAATGGACCCTACAATCACTCGGCCAGATATACCCGGTAAAAAGGCTTATCCCCTTGAGTCCGGTATCTCTATATCTTGATGGGCGGCCGGAAGCGTCGCATCGGGCTTCGGCCACTCGGCGAAGGCTGGAGGGGCGGATCGCAAGGCAGGAAGCCGGTTGAGCGCCGGCAACGTTTCCCTATCAGGCCCGCTGATCGACGAAGTCGCGATAGGTGGCTGGCGCGAGACCGACGCCGATCCCGAGGAGGGTGTCAAAGGCACCCCGCATGTGCCGCCGTCGGTTCCACCGGAACACGAACTCGTCCAGGTAT
>JBBQDX010000201.1:0-8280 GCA_038320125.1 Rhodobacterales bacterium
GGGCAAGCTGCAACGCACCGGGGTGCGCACGGCCCTCGCGGTGACCGCGCCGATGGCGATGACGGTCCGTGCCCCGGCGATCGTCGAACTGGACGACCGGCGGGTCAGCGTCATCGCCTTGCGCGCGGACGCGTTCATCGAGCAGGTCGCGGACGTCACGACCGGATCCACCGTCGCGGCGGGAGAGCAGCTTGCGACGCTGTATTCGCCCGAAGTCACCGCCGCAGCGGCGCTCTACGTCTCCGACCTGCGCGATGGTGAAACACAGGCCGGCGGCAGTCGTCAGAGGCTCTCCAATCTAGGTGTTCCGGCAGCGATCATCGACGGGATCGCGGCCGAGAAGCGGACTCCAGTGACGATTCCGCTGACGGCACCCCGATCGGGCGTGGTGCTGGAGCGCATGGCCGTCGACGGCATGATGTCGAAGGCCGGCGAGACGCTGTTCCGCATCGCCGACACTTCCGTGGTCTGGATCATGGCCGATGTGCCGGAAAGCGGGATCCGGGATCTCGTACGCGGGGCCCCGGCCGCGATCACCTTTCCCGGTCTGCCGGGCGAGGCCTTCAACGGCACCATCGACGAGATCTACCCGGAAGTGAACATGCAGACGCGGACGGCGCGCGTCCGCATAGATCTGCCGAATCCCGACGGGCGCCTGCTGGTCAACATGTTCGCCGAAGTCGCCCTCGACTCGGGCGGGCCCGCCCCGGTGGTGCAGGTGCCGGAAGCCGCGGTCATCGACACCGGCGACCGGCAGGTGGTCATCCGGGACATGGGGGACGGAAAGTTCGCGTCACAGGATGTCGTCATCGGACGCCGCGGGGACGGAATGGTCGAGATCCGCGAGGGAATCGCCGGCGGAGACCGTGTCGTCACGACGTCGACCTTCCTGATCGACGCGGAGAGCAACCTGAACGCGGCGCTAGCGGCGCTGTCCGCCCCGGAGGCGGCAGAGTGATCGGGCGCATCATCACGTGGTCCGCCCGCAATCTCGTGCTGGTGTTCTTCGCCACCGTTCTGATCGTCGCGGCCGGCATTTGGTCGCTCCGTAGTCTGCCGATCGACGCCATTCCCGATCTGTCGGATGTGCAGGTCATCGTGCTGACCGACTATCCCGGCCAGGCTCCGCAGGTGGTCGAGGATCAGATCACCTACCCGCTGACCTCCGCGATGCTCACCGTGCCCCGCTCGCGGGTGGTGCGGGGCTTCTCGTTCTTCGGCATCTCCTTCGTCTACATCATCTTCGAGGACGGCGTTGACCCGTACTGGGCGCGCAGCCGCGTGCTCGAATATCTCAACGCCGCCGCTGCGCGCCTGCCCGAAGGTGTCACGCCCGCCCTCGGCCCCGATGCCACGGGAGTCGGCTGGGTCTATCAATACGCGATAACCGGCGAGGACCTGTCGCTGGCGGAGTTGCGGACACTGCAGGACTGGATCGTCCGCTTCGGTGTCAGCCGGGCCGAAGGCGTCTCCGAGGTCGCCAGCGTCGGCGGGTTCGTCAAGCAGTATTCGGTCACCGTCGATCCGGTGCGGATGCGGGCGCAGGGGATCACCCTGTCCGATATCGGCGCGGCCATCGAGTCGAGCAACAGGGACACCGGCGGACGCACTGTTGAGCTCTCCGAGTTCGAGTTCATGGTCCGCGGACGCGGGTATCTCTCGGGCATCGAGGACATCGGCAACATCACCCTGCGCAGCGTCGGCGGCGTCCCGATCAGCCTCTCCGATGTCGCGCGGGTCGAGATCGTGCCGGACGAACGGCGCGGCATCGCCGAATTGAACGGCGAGGGCGAAGTCGCCAGTGGCATCGTGCTCCAGCGGGTCGGCGCCAACGCGCTCGACGTGATCGACAACGCCAAGGCCGAGCTGGACACGGTCGCGGAAAGCCTTCCCGAAGGCGTGGACATCGTGCCGGTCTATGACCGGTCCAACCTGATCATGTCCGCGATCAAGACGCTGAAGACGACGTTGCTGGAGGAAAGCATCGTGGTCGCTCTCGTGACGATCGTGTTCCTGCTGCATGTCCGCTCGGCTCTCGTGGCGATCGTTATGCTGCCCGTCGGGCTGCTGATGGCCTTCACCGCAATGAAGGCGCTCGGGATCGGCGCCAACATCATGAGCCTCGGCGGCATCGCCATCGCCATCGGCGCGATGATCGACGCGGCCATCGTGATGATCGAGAATGCGCACAAGCATCTGGAACGCGCGGCACCCGGCAAGCCCCGCGTCGAGGTTTTGATCGAGGCCGCGACAGAAGTGGGTCCTGCACTGTTCTTCAGCCTGCTGATCATCACCGTGTCCTTCCTGCCGATCTTCTCGCTGGAGGGGCAGGAAGGCCGCATGTTCGGGCCGCTCGCCTACACCAAGACGTTCTCGATGGCGGCGGCGGCTTTCCTCTCCGTCACGCTGGTTCCGGCGCTGATGGTCGTCTTCGTGCGGGGCCGGATCATCCCGGAACACAGGAACCCCGTGAACAGGGCGCTGATCGCCGTGTATCGCCCCGTCATCCGGGGGGTGTTGAAGGCGAAAACCTTCACGATCGTCGTGGCGCTCGCCGTCCTGGCCGTCACCGTCTGGCCGGCGCGGCAGCTCGGATCGGAGTTCATGCCGGTCCTGAACGAAGGCACGCTGATGTACATGCCGACCACCCTGCCGGGGCTGTCGGTGACCAAGGCCGCCGAACTGATGCAGATGCAGGATCGCATCATCAAGTCGTTCCCGGAGGTCCAGTCGGTCTTCGGCAAGGCGGGCCGGGCCATGACCGCCACCGATCCCGCGCCGATGGAAATGTTCGAGACCATCATCCAGCTGCGCCCCGAGGAGGACTGGCGCCCCGGCGTCACGATGGAAAGCCTGCGTCAGGAAATGGATGCGGCGCTTCAGTTTCCTGGTGTATCCAACGCCTGGACGATGCCGATCCGCGCGCGCATCGACATGCTCTCGACCGGCATCCGCACGCCCGTGGGGATCAAGGTTTTTGGGACAAACCTGGCCGAGATGGAGAAGGTCGCACGCGAGGTCGAGGCGGTCGTGCGCACCGTGCCCGGCACCACGAGCGCCTATGCCGAGCGGGTAATCGGCGGCTATTACCTTGACATCACGCCCGACCGCGAGGCCCTGGGCCGGTACGGGCTGTCGGTGCAGGACGTGCAGGACGTGATCGGCATGGCCCTCGGTGCCGAGGCGATCACTCAGACCGTCGAGGGGCGCGAACGGTACAACGTCGCCGTCCGCTATCCGGCGGCGCTTCGGTCCGACCCCGATGCGATCGGACGTGAGGTGCAGGTAGCGCTTCCGGGCGGCGGCACGGTGCCGCTCGGCGATGTGGCGACAATCGAGCGGACCCGCGGCGCGACATCGATCCGAACCGAAAACGGGCAGCTCGCGGTCTATATCTTCGTCGACATCGCGGGCCGCGATCTGGGCGGTTTCGTGGCCGAGGCCCAGGCGGCGGTGGCGGCTTCCGTCACGCTGCCGCAAGGCTATTCGCTCGGATGGAGCGGACAGTTCGAATATCTCGAACGCGCCAAGCAGCGGCTCGCGATCGTCGTTCCGCTGACCCTGACGCTGATTTTTCTGCTGCTCTACCTGAACTTCCGGCGTCTTACCGAAACCATGATCGTCATGCTGTCGCTGCCCTTCGCGCTGGTCGGCGGCATCTGGCTGATGTGGTTAATGGGGTTCAACATGTCGGTCGCGGTTGCGGTCGGATTCATCGCCCTGGCCGGGGTCGCTGCGGAAACCGGGGTTATCATGCTGATCTATCTCGATCATGCGCTGGCCGAGGCGCGGGATCGCGTTGTTGGCCGTGACCTGACCCGCGAGGAGCTCTACGATGCAATCATGGTGGGCGCGGTCGACCGGGTCCGCCCCAAGATGATGACGGTGGTGGCCATCATGGCGGGCCTCATGCCGATCCTCTGGGCCCACGGGACCGGCTCGGAAATCATGCAGCGCATCGCCGTGCCGATGATCGGCGGGATGGTCTCCTCCACCCTCCTGACGCTCGTCGTGATCCCCGCGGTCTACGGGATCGTCAAGGGCTGGAACCTGAAAGGATCGAGCGTTGCATCGAGCCTGCCGGGGGTTGAGGCTTCGGATTAGGGAATGGATGACAGCGCCCGGCGGCCCGTCGGGACGGGATCGCAGCGATCCGATTCACGCCGGCTCCATTCACCGGGGGCCATCGCGTCAGACGGGGACACCCGTCGCCTCGGCCTCCTGTCGCGCGCGCCTTATGTCCAGCCCCGACTGCCACAGCACGATCAACCCGCCGCCCACGACCACGAAGATTGATAGGACGTAGTTAAACAGGATCATCGGCAAGGCCTGTTCCTCGGGCACGCCGAGCAGCCCGAAGGCGAATGCCGACCCGATGACGAAGCCCCCCGGCACCCGGACGAACCGCGACAGAACCAGCGAGAAGCCTGCGAAGACCATCAGGAAGAGATAGTCGAAGGGGGCGAGCACCACGCCCATGGCGAACCCGGCCCAGAGGTAGTGTGTGGCGGCGATCAACTTGGCCGCGATGGCGCCCAGCAGCACGCCCAGGCGGTGCTTCGGCGCGCGCGGCCAGATGACACCGTCGCAGAGCGAGCGCCGCAGGGCCGCCCCGTCGGCGCGAATCCATCTCGCCATCCGGTCGAACATCCGGCAGATCAGCGGGCCCTCCTGCGCGAACAGGCTGTGAAACCAAAACATCCCCCAGAGCGCCGCACCGAACAGCGCGAAGTTCAGCGCTCCCGCCACGGCGAGACCGATCTCCAGATTTCCATCAATCTGCGGCACCTCGCCCGCCATCGCGACGAGCCCCGCGAAGAGCGCGAAGACCACGCCATCCACGAACCGCGCGATGATCGTCGTGGTCAGCACCGTGCCCATCTTCAGGGTCTCCAGCCGGGCGACGAGCCAAGACCGTACCAGCGGGCTGATCCCAAGCGGCATCAGAACGTTGGCGCCATATCCTGCCAGCAGCGCGCCGGTCAGCCGCAGCGTGCGCACCGGCTTCACATCGTGCAGGATCTGGCGCCACTTCCAGCCGTTCGCGACCTGTTCGAGCAGGATGGCGAAGGCCAGAACCCCGATCCAGCCCGGGCTCGCCTGCCGCAGAACCGCAAGGAGGCGGTCGAAATCCAGGTCGCGATAGAGATAGAAGATCATGGCCAGAGCGACGGCGGCACCCGCGACCGGCGGCAGCCAGCGGCGCAGGAGCCTTCGGAACGATATGGTGGACGGCGGGGTCTCCATCGTGATCCTCCAGCTCGGGCCGTGCCGTGCATTTCAGGGTGTGCAGGGAGCGAGAGCCCGAGCTTCCTGACGGCCGCATCCGGGCCATCGGATCACCTCCCGCCGGCACTTCGCGCCCCGACATCGACATCGTCCCTTGCCGTCCGCGTAGCCCGGTGACTTCTAAGGCAGGGCTTCGAAGAATTCGATCGCCGCCGGACTGTTCCAGTCCGCCGGCCCGATCTTTCGCCCGATCTCCTGTCCGTTTCGGTCGATCAGAACTGTCGTCGGAAGGGCATAGACCCCGAGATCGCGCATCGCGGATCCGGTGTCGTCGATCAGCGCCTCGAGATCGGTGATGGAGAGTTCGCCAAAGAGGCGCTCGACGGCCGGTCGCCGGCCCGTATCGGTCGAGAGGGCGATCGCCTCGAACGCCGGCCCGCCGAGGCTGCGCTGGAGAGCATCAAGTGTCGGCAGTTCCTCGCGGCAGGGTGCGCACCAAGTGGCCCAGATGTTCACGATCATGTATTTGCCACGGTAATCGTCGAGGGTCCGCACGGAACCGGCCTCGTCCGCGAATTGCAGCTCCGGCACGGCGATCGGGGTCTCGTGCATATCGAAATAAAACGTCGCCTCCTCAGCCGTGGACGGCCCTCCCATCCCTGCCATCACGGTCAGCGCGCAGAGGGAGCGGCGGATCACGAGGCCGGCTCCAGCGTCGCCCGGGCCAAGCGGATGAACGTGCCGCCATCCGGCCTGCCGGAAGCGTCGCGGGACGGTTCTGTCCATGCGATGTAGACATCGGTGCCGACCAGGGCCATGCGCGCGAAGCCGATTGACCGCCCCGAGGGCGTCACGGTCACCGCCACCGGCTTGTCGCAGCCAACGTTTGGGGCAACCTGGCAAAGCAGGAGGACTTCCCCCGCCGCAGTCATCTCGAGCCAACTGACGAGGGCGGTTCCATCGTCGAGCTGAAGAGCGTCCACCCGTCCCATCGGACCGCCGAGATCGATCCGTATGGCGGATCCGAAACTGGCGCCGCGGTCCGCGGAAAAGGCGACCTTGACCGCCGGAATGCCCTCCGCCGCCGTGAACCAGGCGAGCGCCGCACGGTCGCCGTCCGCGTCGATGGCGGGTCCGTTCACCGGACATCCGGCGATCTCCCATCCGTCGCCGCCGACTGGAACTGGCTCGGACCACACGTCATCGACCCGGCGGATCACCGAAATGTCCCGGATCTCGTCGGCGGTCCGATCGCGGTAGGCCAGAAGGACGGTTCCGTCATCCGTCGCCGTAACACTGGTCTGGCAGCAGGTGCAGGTCCGGTCGTCCAGCAGAAGCTCCTCCGACACGCTCCCGTCCGCCGTCAGCGTCGTCGCGCGCAGCGCCATCGCGTCCGCCGCGGAATCCCCGCCGGCAAAGCTGTCCGTGGTATCGTAGTTCCGGCCGTCGAGCCACATGGCCAGGACGCCGTCCGGGCCGTCCGGCAACAGCGAGACGAACCCGTGCTGCCGGGCGGTGCCGTCGCGGTGGGGGACTACTGCCTGCCCCCAGGTTGCCCCATCATCCGAGGACAGCGCGATGTTGACGTCGTAGGCATATGCCGACGCGCCGTTCATGCGAAGCCAGCTGACCGCGAGGGTGCCATCGGACAGGGCAACCGCCGAGGGAAAATCGGCATAGCTGACGAACAGGTCGTCGCCCTCGGCCACCGTGACGGGATCGGACCATCCCTCGACGTCGCTGATAGCGACCTTCACGGCGGCGTGAAGGTCCCCGGTCAGCTCGGTCCACGACATCAGGATGCGCCCATCCGGCAAAGCGACGAGCGAAGGCTCTTCTGCAGCGGTGCCGCTGGGTACGTCGATTTCCTCGATCGACGAGAACACCTGCGCCTCGGACGTGCCCGCGGCGAAGCCGCAAAGGACAACGGAAAGCGCTTTCAGACTGACGAGGCGGGGCATGGCGAAGGCTCTCCGTGTTGCTGACGATCGGTCTCGTCAACCGAACTGGGATGGGCAGATGCACTCAGGTGGGAGCATTCAACCGACGTGCTGGACCGCAGCTACCACAATGGACACTTCGAGGCGATGGGATCATACCGTTCGAGCGCCGCGCCGATTGCAAGATGCGTGCGGAGTGAGACCGCCGGTGAGAAAGTCGGCCACGGTAGCGGCGGGATGATCCCCCGAATGGACGGCTATGGAGATCGAGACGATCGATATAGAGGGGCGGTCCGGTGAGATTGTCAGACGACACGCGAATTGCCAAAGGAAATACGATCTATCGCGACTGCGCGGGTCGCCACCCTGAGGCCTGCGCTTCCGTCTCGTCGCAGAACCAGCGCTCGCCCTTGTCTGCATCCATTTTGATACGTCCGTAATACGGTGACCACGGCGTATGGTAAATGTGCTCGTCCCCGTTGATGTTGCCCTTGATCGGGCACCCGGCCGGAGACGCCGCTACCGCCCGGGCCCAGCGGTCGGCGCGATAGTCCCACGCCGTCTGCGTCGGTGCCTGCCAGATCCCCTGCCCCGCCTCCTTCGCCTCGGCCTCCGCCGCGACGTAGTCGCCGCTGTATTCAACGAAGGCCCATGCCAGCCCCTCGTCCACCAGCTGCGCGCCGACGTCCTGTCCGCCGGCCAGGCAGCGGGCGATGACGCGGCCGTAGTGGTCCCGGTCGAGGCCCTCGCAGGAGAGATCGCCCGTGGCGAGAAGGACAATCAGGCGTTCGGCCGCCCGCTCCCCGCAGGGCCAGGTGCCGCCATCGGGGCGGGCGCAGGTCTGCGCGAGCTCGGGCGTATCAATTCCTTATCTCGTGTTTTCTGGTATCGTCCGCCGTGACCATGCGAGACCGTGCGGAACATTCCTGCAATCGGGGCAGCGTGGGTCGGTGTGGCGGTGGGAGGTGGGGGGGTCGCTTCCGGTAGGGGGCCGGATTGTATCATAAGGTTTGGCTGCGATGCCGTTTCATGACGTCGAGGACGGTGTTCTTGTTGATGCCGAGATCACGAGCGATCCACCGGTATGAGCGGCCCTCCGCGACGGCCTGAA
>JBBQDX010000202.1:0-8265 GCA_038320125.1 Rhodobacterales bacterium
CGGTCGGCAGTCCCGCCTCCTGTTCTTTGATCATCCCGATAATCTGCGCCTCGGTGAAACGACTTTTCCTCATCTTGTCTGCTCCTACAGGTTGGGCAGACTCTACATCAGACTGAGGGAACTTCCGGGGGGCAGGTCACACGGCATGACGCAGTTCGGCGGCGCGCTGAACGAACTGAACGTCGAGATCCTCTGCGCCAACTCCTCTCAGGCCAAGGGCCACCTCGAGCGTGCGAACCGCACCCTGTTCGGGCCGCCTGGTCAAGGAATTGCGGCTCGCGGGCATCTGCGACATCGCCACGGCGAACGCCTTCCTGCCCGATTTCACGGACCGTCATGACGTTCGCTTCGCCAAGGTGCCGCACCGGCCCGACAATCTGCACCGGGCGCTGAACGTCGAGCCCGACCGGCTGCGCGACATTCTGTGCCGGAGGGACCAGCGCCACGTCGGGGTATTGCGGAGCAATGTCCCGGGAGGGGACGTGCCAGTTTCGGCCGCGCCAACTGCAATGGCTATAGGCATGTCCGGCAATCTCAGGGCCGAACTTCTGGACCCGGCGAAAGACCGTCGCACGGCCAACCGCGACGCCGCGTTCCGTCAGCAGATCGCAGACATCCCAGTACGACAAGGGGAGCCGACAGTACCAGTGGACCGCAAGCAGGATGACGTTCCCCGAAAACCGATGGCCCTTGGACGGATCACGGCGCATACCGGCCTCCCCAAGTCCTGCTGTGCTAGGCGTCAGTCTCCGAGCTCAGCCGTCGGCAACGCAAAAGTACCGTCCCTAGCCTACGGCGTCCGAGTGTCACTCGACGACGATCCGGCCGAACGCCTCCTTGGGCGGCACGCCTTGGTCCCGAACATAAATTGGATAGACGCCGGTCCGCATCGGGTGAAAACTGAAACGCGCCGAGCCGGAATCGTCGCATTCGATGGCCCGGAACGTCAGGCCCTGCATATAGAACTCGATATCGGCATCACCGACCGACAGAACCCGAAGATGTGCATTTTCGAGAAGTTCGGTAGCTTCGAAGTGGAACCCGGTCTCCGACGTGAGTGCCTCGGGACAAACGACATTGAAACGGTAGTATCCGCCGTGCGCCAGCGTGAACTCCTCGGGTTCGAGGGCCGGCGCGCCGTCGTCGCTGCGCGTGATCTCCATGAAGATGTCCTCGGGCGCGCCCGACCCGACGCGGCCGGAGTCCTGTTCCTGAGCGAGCGCGGATGAGGTGATGAGGGCGCCGACAAAGACCGCGGCTGCCGACCTGTGGATGCTGAACATTTGATTCTCCGTGATGTTGGGGGGATTGTTCCAAATAAGACATGCGTTGGCAATTATGTCATGGCTGCCGTGCGCAAGTCGGGTTTAATTTCAATGTCAGACCGCATCGGGAGAGAAGAAATGCGAAGGAACCATATTCTGCTTTTTCTGATGTGCCTCGGGCTACCTGCAACCGCCGAAGAGGGCGCGCGGGAGGCGCTGCTGGTCGAGAACCAGTGACGCAACTGCGATCTCCGCGGAGTCGATCTCGCGGGCGCCGATCTTCAAGACGCGTATCTCACATACGCGGTCTTCGACGGCGCCAATCTGCGCGACACCGATCTCAGCGACGCCTTCATGCCATTCACCAGGTTCGCGGGCGCCGAGATGGCAGGCGTGGTCCTTGACCGTGCTAACATTCGAGACTCCATATTGACGGACGCGACGCTCCGAGGCGCATTCCTGCGGGGGACGGCGCTGCCGCAGGCGACGTTGAAGAGGGCCGATCTGACCGGCGCAGATCTCACCGGCGCGTATCTGGAGAACGCCAGTTTCGGCGAGGCAACGCTCGTTGACGCCATGCTGGCCGGCGCCGACCTTACCGGAGCGGTCCTCAGCGGCGCCGACCTTTCTGGCGCCGACCTGACCGGTGCAATCGTCAAGGCCACAGGCCTCTCAGGCGCAAGGTTTTGCCGCACGATCATGCCGGACGGCGAGATACGAAACGACGGTTGCTAACCGTTGCCGGCTGCAGAAGACAGAGACAGCAACCGCTCGACGACTCGATCGCCTCGAACGAAGAAGGCGAGCGAGAGTCTGATGGACCAACCGGAGATCCATGAAGCCGAACGTGACGCGCTTCGGCGTGCTGTCGCTGAGGCGCGAGAAGCAGACTTCATCGTCCTGCCAAGCCTTGTTGCATGAAACCTGGCGGGGACTCACATCGCGATGCCCGTGCGTGGCATTGGGCGGGGTCTCCTGCACCGTCCTTGCGATAACCTTCAGTCTTGTTTCCACGGGCCGCGGCGGCACCTGCGACGGCGTATCCTGTCATGCTTGAGGCTTTCAGGCCTTCGTGGAGATACCGTTCCTGCCAACGCCAGACCGTGGGCTTTGGCGTATTGGCCCGCAGCACCATCTCGATGGTGCCGCGTCCGTCCGCCGTCGCAAGCACGAATTCGGACCGCCAGCGGAGTTTGCGCGCAGTATTACGGTTGATTATCAAATCTTTAGGTTCTGCACGGCTGGCGGGACCAAGAAAAAGGCAGACGTCGTCACGTCTCATGCGTCGATGATGCCGCAGCAGATCACCGATGGGAATCTCATGTCAGGTGGCGAACCATAGCTCAGTCCGGAATGGAGCCGTCGATCGCACGTCCTAACGCGAACAGGCGCTGCTCGACCAGCCGCGGAACCTCGCAGATATAGGTCAACGATTGCCGCCGCTCGTCGAAGATGCGGAGGTCCCAGTAAAGCTGCTCCTCGGCCGCCGAGGCCGTACCTGTGGAGCTGACCTCGACCGTTTCCTTCTGATCCCGGATTTTCTCCACCAGCTTCTTCTGCTGCCTGGCGAACCGCTCGATCCCCTCGATGATCTCGCTGCGTTCGGCATTCATCGTCTCGAACAATCCGGCGAACAACAGCGTCAAACGCTCCGACCGCTCCTCGACGGGAAGCCCCTCTGCGTAGCCCTCGATGGCCGACACGGCCTCATCCTGAGGCACGCGGCGTTGGCTCAA
This sequence comes from Rhodobacterales bacterium, assembly GCA_038320125.1. Taxonomy (GTDB): domain Bacteria; phylum Pseudomonadota; class Alphaproteobacteria; order Rhodobacterales; family Rhodobacteraceae; genus Jannaschia. The sequence continues at coordinate 3,002 of JBBQDX010000202.1, forward strand.
AAGGGCGACGAGCGGCCGCACCTCATCGTCGGCGCGCCAATCGCCTGCTACTCCGACCGCGGGGCCGGTCCAGATCGCCGCAGGCGTCAGCGTCGGCACCTTGCGCTGGACGCAAGGCCAGTCGGTATCAATGCGCGCGCTCTCCTGTGCCACCGCCGCGCCGGCGGCGACGGTGAGAACCACCGATGCCAGAAGGCTCCGCATGCGCATCATCCGCTGACGTTGAAGACGGCACGCTGCGTCTCGCCGGTCGTGCCCGGGATACTCAGCTCGAACCGGCCGGGGCGGATCGGGATGAAGGTGATCTCGGCCCGGCCCGCCGCATCGAACTCGAGCGAGGAGAGGCCGAGCGGACGCACTTCGATATCGTTGATCACGACTTCGTTGATCCAGACGTTGCGAAAGAACTCTGCCCCGCCGATCGCAAGTTCGGCGGACCCGTCCGCCTCGATCGCCAGCATGTAGTGTTTGCCGGCCTCAATCTCATAGGGCACCTCGGCCAGCGGCTGGCCCGATGCGAGCGTGATCGGCTCGAGGTCGATCGCGCGCGTCAATAGACCCGACTGTGCTACGGCAGCGCCGCCAAGTGTAATCGCGACGGCAGCTACAGCGGCGATACGGATGATATTCATGTCGTCCTCCCTCATTTTCATGTTCAGTCCGGCGTCGTGACGACGCCCCAGGGAAACTCGCCGACCTGGACGGACTTGATGACCTCGCGATCGGCGACATCGATCACCGAGATGTCGTTCGAGACGCCGTTGGTCGAGAACAGCAGCGACTCGTCGGGCGAGAAGCCGAGCTGCCAGACCCGCTGGCCGACCAGCAGGTAGTCAAGCACCTCATAGGTTTCGGGGTCGACCACCGCGACGCGGTTTGCGGGACCGAGCGCGACGAAGGCCGTTTCCATGTCGTCGGTGATGCGAACGCCGACGGGTTGGATCGCCTCGGGGCGCAGGCCGGGAATGTCGAACTCGATCTTGTGCTTGATCTCGTACGTTTCGGGGTCGATCACACTGACGGTCCCGCCGATCTCGGACGAAACCCAGACCTCGGACCCGTCCGACTTGAACTCGGCGAAGCGTGGGCGCTGGTCGACGAGGACGTTTGCCACGATCTCGTAGCTGTCGGTGTCGATGAAATGCGCCATGTTCGTCGTCTCGGACGTGTTCACGATCACCGACCCGTCAGGCGAGACGCCCATCCCCTCCGGCTCAACCCCGACGGGGATCTCGGCGATCATCGAACGGGTCTCGAGGTCGACGATGGTGACGAGGTTGTCGTCCTCGTTGGCGATGTAGAGCGGGTTCCCCGAGGGGTGCAGCACGAAAAGCTCGGGGTCGGGGCCGGATGGCAGCGTGTGCAACCGCTCGTAGGTCTCGGTGTCGTAGACCTCGACCGTGTCGTCGTCGCCGACTGCCACAAGCAGGTGGTTGCCGTCATCGGCCACAGTGATCCCGCGCGGACGCTGACCGACATCGAAGGTGTCGATCACCTCGAGCATGTCGCCGTCGAGCACTGCCACGTCGTTGCTCTTCTCGTTCGAGACAAAGATCTTGTAGGCGGCGGCCGGCTGTGCGGCGAAGCCTGCCAGAGCAAACACGGCGATACCGCGCAAGGTCATTCCCATTGGTAGTCCTCCCTAACGGCTCGGTGCCGTTTCCCCTTCGTCAGGACGCCTTCACGTCCGTCAGAACTCGCAGTCGCTCTCGGCGCGATCGTACCCCAACGTATCGAGGAACGATGTCGGATGCAGGAACCCCTCCTGCGGCGAGACCGAGACCACGTTCTTGTCGTCGGCCAGCAGGATGGGCTGGCGCAGCTGCAGGTTCCAGTCGCGCAGCGATAACGCCTCGCCCTTGAAGGCCGCCAGCACAAAGTCCGGGCCCAGAAGGTAGGACCGGATCGCCTCGGGATCCACGCTGGCGGAGCGCGTCGCCGCCTCCCCGATCATCCGTACTGCCATCCAGGCCAGCATGTCCTCTGCCTGCATCCGCCGGCCGTAGCCGTCGACGAAGCGGTTCTGCACCTGGATCCCGGCCCATTGTTCGTGCGCGGGGCTCCAGGCCGTCGGCTCGAGCCCCGCCGTGCCCATCACGGGCCGCGGGTCCCAGGTGTGGTAGGGTACGTAGGTGCCGAAGACTTCGTTCTCGTCCGCGACGAGGACGACGTCATGATCGGGGGCGCCCTGCGTGAAAACCGGCATCCGCTGCTGCACCTGGATGTGGCCGCTGTCGGTCGTGCGGGCGCCGCCCGTATCCTCGTATGTCCGTTCCTCAACGATGCGGCCGCCGAAGCGATCCGCCGCGCGCCGCAGGGCCTGGGCGAAAGCTTCGTCCTCGGGGTGCGAACCCTTCAGCAGAAACCAGCGCGGCCACTTCTTCCATGCCAGGTATTGCGCCAGCGCGTCGGCCAGCATCGCGCGGCTCGGTGCGACGTGGATGACGTTCGCGCGGCACATCTCGCCGCGCAGGACATCGTCGGGCGCGCCGGTGTTCAGAACCAGCATGTCGCGCGCCGCCGCGGCGTCCGCAACCGCGAGCAATGCCTCGGCTTCGAGGTCCGCGACGATCCAGTCGGCCCCCGAGTCCGCCATCTGCTTCACCGCGGCCTCGGCATCCGCCGCGCCGGACACGGTCGCCGTCTCGAGCGTGAAGTTTTGCCCGGTGAAGCGCCCGGTGGTGTTGTTGTCTTCGAGACCGAGCCGCGCGCCGGAGAGCCCTGCATCCTCGGTCGGGCGATCGAGCAGCGACAGCGTCTGCATGCGTTCTGCCGGATGAAGATAGCCGATCGTGATCTCGTTCTGATCTTGCGCTTGTGCGGAAGCGCTGGCGGCGAAGATAGCTACGAAAACAGTCATAATTCGCTTCATCAATCGAGCTAAACAGAACGCAATGCGTCCCGCAAGCCTGCTTTTCGGAAGCCGCTTGCCTCTTCGCGCACCCCCACACTATGATCGAAGTCATGAAGAAGATGACCGGAGCCTTGATCGCAGTCGCTCAGCTCTTTGCCCTGCCGGTCAGCGCACAGAACATTGCGCCCGTCGATGTCGCCGTATTCGACTTCGAGCTGATCGATAGCAGCGTCGAAGGCGAGATGAAGGGTAGGAACCCCGACGAGACGCGACGCACCGCCGCTCTTGGCGAACAGTTGCGGCAGGCCATCTCGCAGGCTGAGGGGTTCGAGCTGACCGTTATGGCCGCGGTGACCGAAGAGACATCACGCCGAAATCTGCAAGGCTGCGGTGGCTGCGACGTGACGCTGGCCGAACAGGTCGGCGCCGACTGGTCGGTGACCGGGACGGTGCAGAAGGTCTCGAACCTGATCCTGAACATCAACGTCTACGTGCGCGACGTGGATAACGGCGAATTGATCCAGGCCATGAGCGCCGACATCCGGGGCAATACCGACGAGTCGTGGCAGCGCGGGCTGGATTGGCTGATCCGCAATCGGCTGGACCTTGGCTCCTGACGCGCCGCGCCGCGCCGTGTCGGAAGCGTTGCGCCTGCGGTGCCGGTGACCCCAGCCCTCTCCGTCCAGTCCATCAGCCATACCTACGGCAGGCGGCAGGCGCTCGACGACGTGTCGCTTTGTGTGGCGGAGGGCAGCTTCACCGCGCTTCTCGGGCCAAACGCGGCCGGCAAGACGACTCTTTTCGCGCTGATCACGGGTTTGCTCGGCATACAATCGGGCCAGATCGCAATCTGCGGTTCCCAACCCGCGCGCAGCGGGGCCGCGGCGCTGGAGCCGCTCGGTCTGGTCTTTCAACAACCGACGCTGGATCTCGACCTGACCGTTGCGCAGAACCTCGCCTATTTCGCCGCCCTCCGGGGTCTCAGCCGGCGTGAGGGGCGGCGGCGGGCCGGGGACGAGCTTGCCCGGCTCGACATGGCCGAGCGCGTCGGTGAGAAGGTGCGCGACCTGAACGGCGGCCACCGGCGCCGGGTAGAGCTGGCGCGGGCGCTGCTGCACGAGCCGCGCCTCCTCCTCCTCGACGAACCGACGGTCGGGCTCGACGTCGCCTCGCGCCACCGCATCGTCGCCTATGTCCACGACCTGGCGCGCGAGCGGCGTGTGGCGGTTCTCTGGGCCACGCACCTCATCGACGAGGTCCGAGCCGAGGACGATCTGGTAGTGCTCCATGAAGGCCGTATCGCCGCCGCGGGACGCTCGGACCACGTCATCGCAGCGGCAGGTGCCGAGGATCTGTCGGACGCCTTCGCCCGGCTGACCCGGCGGGTTCCGGCATGAAGCGCAAGCTGCGTGCCGCCCGCGGGGTGATCGCCCGTGAGATCCTGCGCTTCCTGCAACAGCGCGGGCGGCTGCTCGCGGCGCTGGTCCGGCCGCTCGTCTGGCTGATCGTTTTCGCCGCCGGGTTCCGCTCGATCCTCGGTGTGGCAATTCAGCCGCCCTACGAGACCTATATCACCTACGACGTCTACATCGCGCCGGGGCTGATCGGGATGATCCAGCTTTTCAATGGCATGCAGTCGTCGCTGTCGATGGTCTACGACCGCGAGATGGGCTCGATGCGCGTCCTGCTGACCTCGCCGCAGCCGCGCTGGTTCCTGCTTTTCGCCAAGCTGGTCGCCGGCACGTTGGTGTCCATCCTGCAGGTGCTCGCCTTTCTCGCCATCGCCGCAGCCTTCGGCATCACCTTTCCGCTTCTAGGCTACGTCCTGCTTCTGCCGGTGCTGATGCTGACGGGGCTGATGCTGGGGGCGGTCGGCATGTTCCTGTCCTCGGCAATCCGGCAGCTCGAGAACTTTGCTGGTGTGATGAACTTCGTTATCTTTCCGTCATTCTTCCTCTCTTCGGCGCTCTACCCGCTCTGGCGGATGCGCGAGTCGAGCGAGATCCTGTGGCGCATTTCGGCGGCCAATCCGTTCACCCATGCCGTCGAGGCGATCCGCTTCGCAATCCATGGCGAACTGAACCTGCTCGCTTGCGGCGTCGTCATGATGGTCCTAATTGTCTTTCTTGCGCTTGCGCTACGGGGTTATGATACCTCGCGCGGCCTGTTGGCCCGAGCAGGTCCGGTGGGGGAGTGAGCCTACAGGCCGTGTAACGGAGCTAGGCCGGCCAGCAGGTCGGGAGCGTCCGCAAACGAGGAGAACCTTATGAACTAAAGCGGTTTGCTTTCAATGTGACGCGTATCCGGCTGCTTTGAAGAAGTTCCGGCACTCCTCGGGATCGAACAGGTCGCAGATGTCGCCGAGGGCTTGGATGAGCGTATTATAGGTTCGCGCGCCGATGCGTCGGAG